>CAVCRI010000255.1:0-4060 GCA_963604545.1 Lachnospiraceae bacterium
AGAGGATTACTACTGCTTCATCGGTCGGTTGAGTCATGAGAAGGGTGCGAAGACGTTGATAGAGGCTGCCAACCAGTTGCCTTATAAATTGGTGGTGATTGGTGGTGGTCCGCTGATGGACGAACTTAAAGCCATTGCGCACGACAATATCGAGTTTGTGGGCTTCAAGCAGTGGAATGACATCAAACAGCTTGTTGGCAAGGCCCGCTTCTCGGTGATTCCATCCGAGTGGTATGAGAATAATCCTCTGTCAGTCATCGAGGCGCAATGTTTGGGCACACCTGTATTGGGAGCTAACATCGGTGGTATACCAGAACTCACAGAATATACTTTCAGCAGTGGCAATATCGTTGACTTGAAGGAGAAGATTGAAAAGATGTGGAACTCCAAGTTTGACTATGAAAAAATTGCGTCAGAAGCGCAAGAACGGTATGATGCAGAAACATACTACCAAAAACTCATCAACCTTTACAGGCAATAATCACTATTCATAATTGAACCAATAAAATTCAAAATTATGGATAAAAAATATCGCATACCTTCTTCTGTAGCCTCCAAGTTGGAGCAAATCAAGCTCTATATGGGGATGCATAGTGTAACAGCCTTTGTTGGGGCAGGATTTAGTATGAATGCAGAGATACCCAACAATGTGAGTATGAAGACATGGGCGCAGCTTCGGGACGTATTCTTGGAAAAGCTGTACCCCAACAATGAGGAAGAACAACAGAATGATGGAAACGACGTGGTAAGGTTGGCTTCATTGGTAGATGCCCAGTTCGGCCATAACGAATTGGATAATATCTTGGAAGAAGCCTTGCCTGACCGACTTATTCAACCCGGCAAATTGCATCGCCTGTTGGTACAATTGCCTTGGAAAGACATTCTGACTACCAACTACGATACCTTGTTAGAGCGTGCGGCCGAACAGGTAATAAATGGTTTTAAGTTGGTGACGAACAAAGAAACGTTGCTTTATCAGCCTTCGCCTCGTATCATCAAACTGCATGGCAGTTTTCCGAATATCCGTCCCTACATTATGACGCAGGAAGACTACAGACGCTATCCTATCGAACGTCCAGAGATGGTGAACACTGCCAAACAATGTTTCTTGGAAAGTTTGGTTTGCTTAATTGGATTCTCTGGTGAAGACCCGAATTTCAGAGCTTGGATAGGATGGTTGAAAGAGGTCATCGGGCAACAACGGATATGCCCTACTTATCTCATCACTTACAGAAAGGGATTTCATGACGCCGAGAAAGCCTTGCTGTCAAAATTAGGGATAGACATCATTAACCTTGCGGATGTGGAAGGTGTGGATAATTATTATTCTGCATACGAGTTTTTCTTGAACTACCTGAAAGAAAAGACTACAATATGGAATGGTACCGTGCCTTTTGAGCATCTTAGAACAAAAGATTTGAATGAAGACCAGTTTAAAGCGCATATAGCAGAAAAAATACAGAAGATGCGAGCCGTCCGAGAGACTTATCCTGGTTGGCTTTTACTTCCAAGAGCGCATGAAAAGGATTTTGAACGGCTAAATGAAGACATTGCCTTTATGGACAACGATTTCAAGCGCATTACAGACGAAAAGACAAAACTACAGTTCCTTTATGAGCTAAACTGGCGTTTGACCATTTCTGCAACACCTAAGAAGATTGGTTGGTTTATAGATTCCATCTCGGCGTATGTGGAACATTTGGATGACATGCCAAATGATAACAAGAAAATGATGCAGCCCTTGATACTGTCATTGTTGGAGATGTGGCGCTATGATGGTGAGGATGAAAAATTCTTGCAGCTATGTGACAAGCTATTGAAAGATGACAAACAGATAATCCCTTCAAGGCATCTTTGCTATCAACTAACATTGTATTGGCTTGCCAAGTATAATAAAAACAAGGTGAATGAATACTTGTCAAAATGGCATGTGGATATAAGTGATTACCAGAACTGTCTTCAAAAAGCCAATATCCTGTATTTCGTTGGAGAAGCATTAGATGCCTACCAATTATTGGACAAATGTAAGAATGCGATTTGCAAATCCTTGTTGCAGAACAAAGACGATTTGTATGCCAAGTCTTGCCTTACATATATTTTAAAGACAATGGGTTGGTGTGACAAGGATTCTAAAGGAAACATAGATGATGAAATTGAGGCAGACAATATAACCAAGTTTGCTGAAGGAGAAAACTTTGACGAGCTGACGGAGAGATTGAGCGGAAAAGCATACGAGAACGAACCAACTCAGGGCTTTGTAAGGGAACACCTATTTGAGATAGGTAGTTACACCAACAGTTGGAAAAAGGAATCCGCAGGGTTCGTACATGGCTATCTCTATCCTTGCAAATGGTGGATGCTTAAAGAAAGATTGGGAATGCCTATGTTTTCAATAAGCCAGAACTTCACAAAGTACTGCATTAGAAATATGTTTGAGTACTCATGGAGTATGGCTTGGAACATGATGATGCTTTCCGCAAACAGTAAGACAGTGGAAGAAGTATTGGGCAGAAAGCAGCTTTCGTCATTGGCTGAAGAAAAAGCTAACGAATACTTTGACGCTTACATTACCTTGTTCGAAAATGCCGATATTCAAGAGAATAGTTGGGTGAGCTATAAGGTGTTGAATCTATTGCCTACAATATTGGGACGGTTATGCACAAAGGTAAGCCAAGACCGAGCGCTGAGGTTTGTAAAAGCCGCATTGAAGTGGCCTTCGCATTTTGTAAATAAAGTGTTGAAATATGCCTACGATTGTTTGGATAATTCAAACTTGGCAGTAATATGGTCGCTGATGATGTCGGAAAAGGATGTGGCGACAGATTATCAAAGAGCAGGGTATCCTTTCCCTGACCGATATATGCTCCATTTCGTCATCACGGACGCTATCAAGAAACGGATAATAGACGGACTGAAAAGCGATAAGAAAGAAGAAATCTTGCAAGCCATATTCTTCATGGAAGTGATATGGGAAAGAGAAGAACTGACAGAAGCGGACAGAAATGAGATTGTCAACGCAGTAAGAAAGATGAGAAATGGAAAGAATGCCATTTCAGAAGCCATACATACCTATTCATACATCGAAATGAATGATGAGGAACGAAAATCTGTTCTAAACAAATTGAATGAAGAGGTAAAGACCTTCTGCGAAACAACCTATCAATTCAACCATACCTCTGAACCTTTCAGTCTATGGAACAATGCTCTTGAACATATCAATATACTTCGCAAATATATCTCAGAAGAACAGAAAAAGGATGTCCTGTTGCATTGCTGCGACATGATAGAATTGAATAAGGCAAGTTTTGAAAGGAACGATAGCAAAGAGTTCTTTGGAGGTTTGAGACAATTCACCAGACAAATCATCAGAACTTATCAGAGCCTTTTCGTCGATGCGTCTTTTGAAGGTTGGACAGATGAGGAATCCGCAAAAATCAGCGAACAAATAGATTGGCTGAGAGCAAAGGAATACAGATGTCTGCCTATGAAGGTCAAGATGCAAATGAGGAATCAACAAAACCTTGATAATGATATTGTTGGCAATATCCAAAGTGCCTTGTTCAGTAAAAAAGAAGATTTGCAGGTTGAAGGAGTCAAAGCTTTCTTAGTCTTGAAAGATAAAGGAGGGGATGTAAATGGAATACTAAGTTATATCTTTGGGAATTTTGCATTGGCGGATAGCTCTGCTTATAAAGAGTTACTGATACTCTTCGCAAATTTAATTATAAGGGATTATGAGGACAACGATTTCCAACAACATACCAACGATTTCTTAAACCGTATTCACCGAGATTGTGATAACTATGGGTTGGAAACTGATGCTTTATCTGATTTGCAGCATTATGCAAACTATGTGGCTGGAGCTTTGTCTATAAAAAATCCAGATATAAACCCTCCGAAATTCAACAAAGAAGAATCTGGTTTTAATGATGTTGTTGTCGGCTTCGACAAAGGTGTTGAAGTGGCACAACGTAAGAATGTTTAAATATCAAAATACAAAAATATATTATGGCAGAAAAGAAATTGAATGGTACAGTCATCGTGACTTACCGCTGCAACG
>CAVCRI010000256.1:0-4029 GCA_963604545.1 Lachnospiraceae bacterium
CAACATCGCCGACAAGGCATTCAAGAGTTTGATGGGAACGGTAGTGGAACCTGTCATCACGAGCATTCCAGGCACCAAGTTCAAGGCAGAGGGTCCGTTGCTCATTACCCATTGGGGAATGAGCGGTCCTGCGGTATTGAAACTTTCCTCCCATTCCGCCCGTCATCTGCATGAGAACAAGTATCAGGTTAAGATAGCCGTCAACTGGGTGCATGAGACCAACCGCTCGCTTGTAGAGGAGAACATCCGTGGCATCATCGCCGCCAATCCACAGAAGCAACTCGCCAACATCCGTCCTTACAATCTCCCCTCTCGCCTTTGGCTCTACCTCATCCAGAAGATGGGATATACGCCCGAGAAGAAATGGGCGGAGTTGGGAAAGAAGGGGTGCAACCTCTTGATAGAGATGCTTACCAACGACCTATACCAAGTGAATGGCAAGGGAGCGTTCAAGGAGGAGTTCGTGACTTGTGGTGGCATCAGTCTCAGCAATATCGACCTGCATACCTTGGAGAGCAAGGTTTGTCCACATCTATTCTTTGCTGGGGAGGTTTTGGATATTGATGCCATCACAGGCGGTTTCAATCTCCAGGCGGCATGGACTACAGGATATGTTGTAGGACAACATATTGTGGACTAATATTCCGAAATGACGACATCGAAAAAACTGCATAAAAAATCCCCCGAAAGACATACTTCAGAAGAAAGTCTTTCGGGGGAAATTCATTATCTTATAAATGTGAAAGAAAGCCTCCGCTTACTCCCACTCGATTGTCGAAGGTGGTTTTGAAGAGATGTCATAGCATACGCGGTTCACACCCTTCACCTTGTTGATAATCTCATTCGATACCTTAGCCATGAAGTCGTATGGCAGATGTGCCCAGTCGGCTGTCATTGCATCGGTACTGGTTACGGCACGAAGAGCAACTGGATGCTCGTATGTACGCTCATCACCCATTACACCTACGGAACGAACGGTTGACAAGAGCACGGTACCTGCCTGCCAAATCTGGTCGTAAAGCGAAACCTCTATCTCGCCATTCTGCATATCAGCAGGAACACCAGCAGCCAATACTCGGCGAGCCTCCTCACCGCTCAACTTCACCTTGTATTCACGCAAGCCACGGATATAGATGTCGTCGGCATCCTGGAGGATACGTACCTTCTCAGGAGTGATGTCGCCCAAGATACGAACTGCCAAGCCTGGACCTGGGAATGGATGGCGAGTAATCAAGTGCTCTGGCATACCCATGGAGCGACCTACTCGACGCACCTCATCCTTGAACAACCACTTCAATGGCTCGCACAACTGGAGGTTCATCTCCTTAGGAAGACCACCCACGTTGTGATGGCTCTTGATGACCTTACCTGTGATATTCAAGCTCTCGATACGGTCTGGGTAGATGGTACCCTGAGCCAACCACTTGGCACCTGTCTGCTTCTTAGCCTCGGCATTGAAGACCTCCACGAAGTCGCGACCGATAATCTTACGCTTCTGCTCTGGGTCGGTAACACCAGCCAAATCAGCGAAGAACTTAGCGGATGCATCCACACCAATCACGTTCAAGCCCAAGCACTTGTAGTCTTCCATCACATCACGGAACTCATTCTTGCGGAGCATACCGTGGTCAACGAAGATACAGGTCAAGTTCTTGCCGATGGCCTTGTTCAAGAGAACGGCTGCCACACTAGAATCCACACCACCAGAGAGACCGAGGATAACCTTGTCGTCACCCAACTCAGCCTTCAACTCAGCTACAGTTGTCTCTACAAATGAGTCTGCGCTCCAGTCCTGCTTACTACCACAGATGTCAACCACGAAGTTCTTCAACAACTGGGTACCCTGCAAAGAGTGGAATACCTCCGGGTGGAACTGAACAGCCCAAACAGGTTGCTTGGTTGAGGCATAAGCAGCATACTTCACATTGGCTGTGGAAGCGATGCACTTGTAATCCTCAGGGATGGCGGTGATGGTATCACCGTGGCTCATCCACACCTGAGAGTTGTCAACGAAGCCCTTGAACAAAGGATTCTCCTTGTCGAAGTGCTCCAAGTTGGCACGACCGTACTCACGGCTGTCAGCAGCCTCCACCTTACCACCCTGGGCATAAGAGAGATACTGGGCACCATAGCAGATACCGAGCACTGGAATGCGGCCAATGAACTGGCTCAGATCTACCTTGAAAGCTTCCAGATCATGAACGGAGTATGGGCTACCGCTCAGGATGACACCAATCACAGATGGGTCGTCCTTAGGAAACTTGTTGTAAGGCATAATCTCGCAGAAGGTATCAAGCTCACGTACACGACGGCCAATCAGCTGCGTGGTCTGTGAACCGAAATCCAAAATAATAATCTTCTGTTGCATAATATTATGTTTTAATTTATAAATTCTTTAAAAATTGTTCAGCTTCTCGCAAGGTTTCTTGCTTTCCCACATCCATCAGCTTGAGGTCGTTCTTCACGTACCCCTCGATGCGAACCTTGTCGCAATGCTTCAGGTAGAAGTCCATGATAGGGAACTTGTCTGGCTCATCGTCCATCAATGGGAAGAGGCTTGGGGCAACCATGTGAATGCCCGAGAAGGCATACATCTTATATTTCTTTGGGTCGAGATTAGGGTAAGGACTCTTCACCTCTCCCGTCTCGATATTGATCCACCCTACCAATCGCATCGTTTCGTCGAAGAGAAGGTAACGTTTGGTCTTGCGCTCGCTTACCAAGAGGCGAGCTGCCAATGGAGCTTGATCTGAAAGTTCCATACTAGAGGAATCACCCAGTAAGTCTTTGGTCTCCATCTGATAGAACTTTCTCAAATCTACATTACTCAAGATGTCTACATTGTGGATAAGGATAGGCTCGCTTTGGTCGTAGAGAGGCCATGCCTTCTTGATGCCTCCACCAGTTTCGAGCAGCTTGTCGCTCTCGTCGCTGATACGTATGTCCATGCCGAAGTTATCGTTGTCTCGAAGATAATCGATGATTTGATTGGCGAAATGATGAACGTTCACTACAATGCGAGTGAACCCTGCATCTTTCAATTGAAAGATGACACGTTTGAGCAAAGGTTCTCCCCCCACACTTACCAAGGCCTTTGGCATTCGGTCGGTAAGTGGTTTCAGGCGAGTGCCCAAACCAGCTGCGAATATCATTGCTTGCATCATTCTTGCTTTTTTAAAATGTGCGTGCAAATTTACTAATTTTATATGAGATTACCAAATTTGCACGCTGATATTCTTTATTTTGCGGGAAGAACCTGTGAGATATTCTGCTCTCGATGGCAAACATGCACTTCTACGCCAAACTTTTCGTGGATATGTTCCGCCAAGTGTTGGGCTGAATATACACTGCGATGCTGACCGCCGGTGCATCCGAAACAGAACATCAAGGAAGTAAAACCTCGCTGAATATATCTGTTGACATGATGGTCGGCAAGGGCATAGACATGATCCAGAAATTTCAAGATCTCGCCATCATCCTCCAAGAATCGGATAACTGGCTCATCCAAGCCTGTCAATTTCTTATAAGGCTCATATCTACCAGGGTTATGGGTGCTGCGGCAGTCGAAGACATAGCCACCGCCATTGCCCGATGGGTCTTCTGGAATGCCCTTCTTATAAGAAAAGCTGAATACACGAACCACCAACGGTCCCTTGCCATCATACTTGGAGAAAGTGGCTGGTCCATCCTGTGGATGGGCACGGTAGATATTGTTATCTGTGGTCTTATAACCATCAGCACGGCTCATGGCTACGCTCTCTATCTGCTTGAACTGAGGCAGTTCGGTCAGTCTTCTCAACATGTCCATCATGTAAGGGTAAGGGAACACCTTCTCGCCCATTTTCAAGAGGTCACGTAGATTCTGGATGGCTGGCGGAATGCTATCCAAGAAATGCTTCTTGCGCTCAAAGTAGCCACGGAATCCGTATGCTCCCAACACCTGCAAGGTGCGGAAGAGAACAAAGAGACTCAACCTATTGACAAAGTGGCGTACCGATGGCACCTCGGTATAGTTCTTGAGCGACTGAT
>CAVCRI010000257.1:0-3973 GCA_963604545.1 Lachnospiraceae bacterium
CCACTACCCACGCCCTAGCCACAAGAACGGCTATAGCTCCTGTCAAGCCTGAGGGTATTCCATCAGCTGTGCCATCGTTTGTTACCAGCAAATGGAACCAGATGAATCCTTATAACATTCTTTGTCCTACTTATACGAAGAACAATGCCACGAAGCATTATCCTACGGGATGCGTGGCAACAGCCATGGCACAAGCGATGTATTATTACAAGTATCCAGAGAAGGGAGAGGGTAAGCACACCTATCGTTTCGACCCAGGTACAGGAACGGAAGAAACCGTGTCTATCCAGTTGGACACTATCCCATTGGACTGGAAGAACATGATAGACAACTACAAGACGGAATATACCGATGTTCAGGCTAAGGCAGTGGCAGAGTTGATGAAGGTTTGTGGTTCTTCTGTGGATATGCAATACACCGAGTCGGGTAGTGGGGCCATGATGCCACCAGTGCTCAGTGCATTGCGAACCAATTTTGGTTATGATGCAGGATTGGCTTTGCATTTACTTATGTGTGAAAGTACTACCGAATATTACACAGCTCTCTATCAAGCTATCGGCGCAAAGATGCCTGTGGTATATGCTGGACTTTCCGACCAGGGCGGACATTGCTTCGTACTGGATGGCTATGATGAGGACGGCTTGTTCTCTGTGAATTGGGGATGGGGCGGCACCGATGACGGTATGTTCAATATCCAATCACTGAATGGCTATGTTGACCAGCAGCAATTTATCCCAGTAACCAACCAAGGCGTTTATACGGATTATGCCTCTAAGTTTGGTATCGAGGAGGCTTCCGTGGATTTCACAAAAATAGATGATACCCACTTCAAGGTGTCAAGCACGGGGCGTCCGCTCAATGTGGATGGCGACGCCTACCAGGGAAACATTTATGTGGTGGCTTGCAACTTGGCTACGGGAGAGGGCAAGGCAGTGGCAACATTTAAGTTGAAGTCAACTGTTCCTGCATATTATTATGTATCGGTGGAGAATGGATTGTCGAAACCTTACGTTACTATCACCAATAAGTTGGAGGATGGTGATTATCGTTTGTTCTTGGGCTCTAAGTCGGATACAGAAAAAACATATTCTCCATTCCGAACCAATGATGGCCAGCCTAATAGTGCGCTGCTGACCGTCAAGAATGGCGTTATCACTGCTTTTTCCGTAGATGAGTCGGCAAGTTGGATGGTTTCATCCAAGACTGTTACTGGTATTACGCCTACCATCATAACTCCAATTATTCCGTTATCATCCAAGACGTACAATCTGAGCGGACAACAAGTGGAGGCGTCTTATCATGGTGCTGTCATTAAGAATGGAAAGAAACAAGTACAATAGTTTGTACTTTGTTACCTTATAATAAAAGGTGTATCCTTGTAGCCCTATAATCGGGTATCCGAGGATACTCCTTTTATCTTTTAACCTCTTCTCACGTTTGAAGATTTCCCTTAAATTCCTTGCATCTTTCGAAAGAAAAGCGTAACTTTGCCAGCAGAAACGTTGAACACTTTAAAATAAGGAGGCAAAAATGGATTTATTTGATAGCAAAAGACAAGAAAGAATGCAGGCTGTAATCAAAGAGATTACATCTAGTAAGGAAAATGCAAAAAAATTCCTTATAGAAGCCGGAATTATGTTGCAAAATGGCGAACTCGCTCCGCACTTAAGATAGAATTATGGAAGAATCATTATATTCTAGACGTTCCAATCTCATCATAGGTTTTCATGGCTGTGACAAATATTGATTTGGGTTATTGCTTTGACTTGACAGATAGTTTCTATTTGCAAGAACTGAAAACTTCCTATAATGTACTCAAGGAACTTTACGAAGACTCGTCATTAGCTCTCCCCAAAAATACGACCATTGGCAATTCTGCTGATATACTAATAAGAAAGTTGGATTGCGCAGTAGTACAAACTGCACTAAAAATTAATGCAAAAGCCAATGCTCACCCTTACGATTCGGTGAAAGGAGTCTTTTGGGAAGGTCAAGAGTTGTATCCGAATGCGGGATTCCGAGAGAAGAACCATATTCAGATATGTGTTTGCAATCCCAACTGCATCAAGGGCTATTTCTTGCCACGAGGCATCAATGAGAATTATCCGAACCCATAATTAAAACGTATCTTTGCAGCAAAAGGAATTATGCCAACAATATTTATATTCTTCGGATTTAGATTCATGTTCTACTCGAATGATCACGAGCCAATTCATGTTCATGTCATAAAGGATGGAAATGAAGAAGTAATTATTGACAGATGGAAAGAGTATTTCAACCAAAAATAATAGGCTTATGGAACAATATAGAGTAAATAAGGTGTGGGTGGATGATGCTCACGTTTGGGCAGAAACACAAAATGGCTGGAAAGCTAACTATCCTTTTAGTAAATGGGGCAGATTAGCTAGAGCTACCCAACGACAGCGCCAAAATTTCATTTTAAGTCGCTATGGGGTACATTGGCCAGAGATTGATGAAGACTTAAGCTTTGAGGGGCTTTTTGCTGATGCAGGATTTTGTCCACAAACAACAGCAGAGAATGCCATTTATTATCAAGCATAATATATAATAAGGTGTATCCTTGCCGCCCCCCATCATCGGGCATCCAAGGATACACCTTATTATTTATCTTAAACCGAAGCTATCTCACTACTCAAAATTCTGGTCATAGCCTGAGGATGGGATGATCGGTTCGCCTATGGTAAAGCTGGCTCCTGTTGCACTGGAAAAAAATGGGCCATTGTATTGCGTCTTCTTTCCCACAACCAAATGGACACTGTCAAAGTTATGCGACCGTATGACCTGATTGTTTTGGTCGATGCTCTTTAGCTTGACATTTATCGCAGGCTCGTCATCATCTTTCAAAACTAAAAAGAACGTTATCGTGATGGTCTTCCCATAAAAGTACTGTCCCAAATCAAAAGTATGGGCAATATTCGTCGTGGAAGCGCAATGACCAGTGGAAGGGTTGAAGACATTGCCACAGTTGCCGGAAATCTCAACACTGACGCTCTTGACTGCACTCGATACCCTGTCTATGCTATGGAGGAGGAGCGAACAGACACCACGTTTCAGCTGACAGTCGATATTGGTGCTCTTGGCTGTGATGTTCACATCTTTATATAAGTATGCCATGTCACATACCTTGTCATTAGGGAAGTCTATCTCTTGGGTTGACTTGATGTCGATGCGCCTGTCGAATGGGGTGTGGGTATTGCTGGCCACTGCTACTAAATGATACTTGCCGGCAGGAACGTACATCTTCACCTGACCAAAATCCTTTTGTGTCGTGTCTTGTCTGACAACTAAGTTGGTATCAACCTTCTCTTTCCCATCCGGTATCATGGCTATTTCCAACTCGGAAAAGAGTTTGCTGGCCGCCAAACTTGTGGAGGAGCCGTCTCCACGGGTTTCCAAATCAGAGATGGAAGATTCGAAGAGGTTGAAAACAACTTCTTGGTTAGCAACTTGCAACGACTGGTGCGTTGCGTCTTCTGTAGTGCAACTACTAAACAAAAGGACTGCCAAAACTAAGGCAAGCCACATATTAGTAACAGGTTTGTGCCTCATCCTTCTATAGGTTTTAAGGACAGACGCCAGAAATACTCTGGTATTATCGGCTGATGCGCATTTGAATAATACAGACAAATGACTAAATGCATAAGCGTTGCCCAAAGTTAAGAAATTTTTAGCCTCGTTGTTCTTTTTCTGGCCATTTTAACACAAATTTTAACATAATCTCCCCAAAACTACACTCAAACATTACAAATAAGTTGTATCTTTGCTGCACGATGATGGGCAGCAAAGATACAACTTATTTTATTTATCCATTAGTTTCTTCACCTCATCTAAAGGCAATTGTGTGCCAGCTGCAACTTGCTCTGGAGAAAGTCCCATGGCAAGAAAACGCTTGGCATTTTCAACTTTCTCTTCATTCCTACCTGCAGTTTTACCTTCCGCACGACCTTCCGCA
>CAVCRI010000258.1:0-3965 GCA_963604545.1 Lachnospiraceae bacterium
AGAAGGTGGAAGACCGCATCATCCGTCCTACCGTTGAGGGCTTGGCTGAGGAGAATATCGACTACAAGGGTTTCATCTTCTTCGGTTTGATCAACGTAGAGGGCGAGCCAATGGTTATAGAATACAACTGTCGTATGGGTGACCCTGAGACTGAGAGCGTGATGCTCCGCTTGAAGAGCGACATCGTTGACCTCTTCGAGGGTGTAGCCAATGGCGACTTGGACAAGAGAAGCATCGAGTTTGATGAGCGTGCCGCTGTCTGCGTGATGCTCGTGAGCGGTGGTTATCCAGAGGCTTACAAGAAGGGCTATCCTATCGAGGGCATCGACCAGGTAGAAGGTTCTGTCGTTTTCCATTCTGGTACAGCCATGAAGGACGGCAATGTAGTGACCAATGGCGGTCGTGTCATCGCTGTGAGCAGCTATGGCAAGGACAAGGAAGAGGCTCTGAAGAAGAGTTTCGCCGAGGCACAGAAGATTCACTTCACCGACAAGTACTTCCGCTCAGACATCGGACAAGACCTTTAAGTTTAATGTATAATTAATAATTAAAAATTAATAATGATGCTGTACATTAGCTTTCCCTTTACCTACAGGTCTGGTGATACGTAATCAAGGACAAGAGCAAGACTGTATAATTATTAATTATTAATTATAAATTATTAATTAGAATTGATGTTAAGAAAGAAAAGATTTCAGAATAAGGTAGCGGGAAGCCGCTACGCACTACCTATTACTGCAACCCTTGCCGCTCTGGTTTGGGTTGCAGTAGGTGTTTTGATGGATAACATTTGGGTGCAGTTTGCATTCACCATTATCTCTACCCTCTTGATGGTAGAACTCAACAACCGCAATGCCTTGATGCGCACGTATAGCCGTATGGTGTCGTGCAGCTACCTGGTGCTCATCACCATGGCGAGCCTACCATCGCCATCGCTTAAGGCTAATATCGTAACGATGTGCTTCATCGCCTTCTACCTCATCATTTGGAACAGTTACCAAGACAAAAGGTCGGCAGGTTGGACCTTCTATGCCTTCTTCTGTATCGGATTGGCGTCCATGGTGTTCATCCAAATCATCTATTATATGCCTTTGCTATGGCTGATGATGATGGTATTCACCAACTCTTTCAGCATCCGCAACTTCTTTGCATCTATCATCGGCATCGTGGCGCCCTACTGGTTCTCAGCAGGTTACTATGCCTATAGCAACTCGCTACCCGAACTGGCAGACCACTTCTGTGAATTCATCAACTACCAAGAGTTGTTCGACTACTCGCAGATTACCGACCACCAGATTGTAAACTTAACCTTTATTCTCCTGTTGGGCATCATCGGCAGCATCCATTTCTTGCAAACCAGTTATGCCGACAAGATTCGCACCCGTATGATATACGAGTCGCTCATCATGATGAACTTCGTGAGCCTGGCGTTCCTCATACTGCAGCCTCAGCACGACCTAGAGCTAGGCGGCATCATGATCGTAAACACCGCACCGCTCATCGCCCACTTCATCACGTTCACCAAGGGAAAGGTAACCAACATCATGTTCATCACGATTCTGGTGCTTGTCGCCTTCATCCTTTTATATAATATATTTGTCCCAGAGACTATACTGTACGAGGCATTATTGAAATAATGGATTGGATTATAGATTTTTTGGTAGACTGGGGGTACTGGGGGATGCTCGTGGCAGCATTCCTCGCTGGCAGTTTCTTCCCCTTCAGCAGCGAGGCTGTGATGGCTGGACTGCAAGCAGCAGGATTGGAGCCTATACCTCTTATTATATATGGCAGCATAGGCAACGTGCTCGGTTCGATGTTCAACTATGGAGTGGGACGACTCGGCAAGATGGAATGGATAGAGAAATACCTGCATGTGAAGAAAGAGAGCCTCGACAAGGCTGAGCGATTCATGGCTGGCAGAGGTGCATGGATGGGATTCTTCGCCTTTCTGCCATTGCTGGGCAGTGCCATCACCATCGTGCTCGGACTAACAAGGGCTAATGTTCCTATCTCCATCCTCAGCATTACGATAGGAAAGGTACTGAGATATGTATTGTTAGTTTACGGATTAAGTTTTATATTCTGACAAGTCTATGGATTAAGTTTCATATTCTGTTAGTCTCAGGATTAAAATTTATCCCCTAACGCCCTGAAAGGGCAAAAGCTCATAGCCCAGGGCAACACCCTGGGTTAAAATACAAACAACAAAGTCGCCCAGAAAGGGCAAAAGAATAAAAAATGAAGAAAATTCCCTCTCTATATATTAAGGTGAAAAAAGTAGCAAACAGTGTAGTTTTCTGCTTTTCACTCATCCTGTGCCTCATTCTCGCAAGTTGCAAGCAAACACTCAAGAAGATTGCGAATGCAGAAGGCAAGCCGACAGTAACCGTAACCATTCCCCCTTATCAGTACTTTGTGGAAAAGATTGCTGACGACAAGGTACACATCAATGTGATGGTATCCAACGGCAACAACCCAGAGACTTACGAGCCATACGCTCAACAGATGACCGAACTGTCCAACAGTGCGCTCTATCTGAAGGTAGGCAACATCGGTTTCGAGCAAACTTGGATGAAGAAACTACAGGACAATGCTCCCGACATGAAGGTTATCGATACCTCCGTGGGCATCACTCCTGCCAAGACACCAGGTGGCAACATCGACCCACATGTATGGATGAGTTGCAAGAATGCTCGAATCATCGCTAGCAATATCCTCAAGGCACTCTGCGAACTAGAGCCAAAGAACAAGCAATTTTTTGAGAAGAATTACCAGTCGTTGCTCAAGATTATTGATTGTAGAGACAGTACCATCAAACAAAGTTTCAAGGATAATCCAGAGATGACACGTAAGTTTGTGATTTATCATCCTATCCTCACCTACTTCGCCCGTGATTATCAGCTAGAGCAGTTAGCCATCGAGGAAGAAGGCAGGGAGCCAAGTGCCGCCCAGCTCAAAAACCTCATCAATAGAAGCAAGAAAGAGAATATCAAATATTGTCTCATCCAAGCCGAGTTTGCCAATCGTAACACCACGACCTTCATCAAAGAAAGCCATACCAAGCCCATGCAAATCAACCCTTTGCAAGGCGAATGGAACAGGGCAATGCAAGAAGTGACATTGGCAATACAAGGCAAAGAGCTGGTAGTTGCAGGAAAATAATTTGTAATCCCCACAACAAAACGAAGCAATCATGAATCCTATTATAAAGATCGAGCACCTCTCGGCAGGTTACGAGGGAAAGGAAGTGCTCCATGACATCAACCTCACCGTCTACAGCGACGACTATCTTGGCATCATCGGTCCAAACGGTGGTGGCAAGACAACCCTTATGCGCCTCATCCTAGGACTGATGAAGCCAACAGAAGGCAACATTCGTTTCTATAAAGACGGCAAAGAGGTAAAAGAGATAACCATGGGTTACCTCCCACAATACAACGACCTCGACAAGCAGTTTCCCATTTCCGTCTATGAGGTAGTACTCTCAGGTCTCAGCAAGACCAAGAGCCTCTTCGCTCGTTATACCAAGGCACAACACCAGCAAGTACTCGACACCCTAGACCGCATGCAGCTCCTTGACCTCAAAGACCGCCACATCGGAGCTTTGAGCGGTGGACAACTACAGCGTGTCCTCTTGGCTCGTGCCATCGTATCGAAGCCAGATGTCGTTATCCTCGACGAGCCAAACACCTACATCGACCGCCGATTCCAAAAGCAGATGTATGAGATGCTGGAGCAAATCAACAAGGAGTGCGCCATCATCATCGTGAGCCACGACATCGCCGAGGTTCTCAATAACGTTAAGCACATTGCCTGTGTCAACCACCACCTGCATTACCACGACACAGCAGATATGCCAAGGGAAAAGCTCGAAGAACATTTCTTAAACGTATAAGTATACTTCATCAAAACTAAAGAGGTCTTCGTGTGACCTTTAGGTCATTTGAAGACCGAGTTGTACG
>CAVCRI010000259.1:0-3934 GCA_963604545.1 Lachnospiraceae bacterium
AAGCCGATGGTGAAGATTATCACCCGTCCAGACAAGGGGCAAGGTGGCTTGGTTTGGAACGACCTCAAGATGACTTGGATTGCGCTAGATGAGCATTGGAATTATGCTGATGGCGACCAACTCAAGGTGCAGGTGATGAGCAACTGCGATGAGACCGAACTTTTCCTCAATGGTAAGAGCCTCGGCAAGAAGCAACTTCCTCCTAAGAACCAAGCCCCCGAATTGGTATGGGATGTCGCTTACCAAAAGGGCGAGTTGAAAGCCATCGGATATAATAAAGGTGTGAAGGTGAGCGAAGATGTGCTTGTCACGACCGGAAAGCCTGCCAAGATTCTCGTCCATGTGAGTAAGAACCTATTGAAAGGAGATGGCATGGATTTGGCTTATCTTGACTATACCGTGGTGGATGCCCAAGGCTATGTTTGTCCTGATGCCGTGAAACTCGACTTCGAAGTGAAAGGACAGGGTACGAATGCGGGCGTGGCCAATGACGATATGATGAGCGATGAGCCATGGCAGGGCAATAGCCGCAGTACCTATCGAGGCAAGTGCCAACTCATCGTGCGCTCCGCTGCCCTTGCATCAAGCAAAGAAGGCAAGATTACAGTTAAGGCAAAGGTAAAAGGTTTGAAGGCCTTGACAACTGTGATTCCCGTACTAAAATAGCAAAAAAAAAGTCTGACTGTACGCCCCGTTTGGGCGGTTTGACTAGGCAGAAGGAACCTTCCCCATGCCAAAGGATATGTAAATATGGTGAGATTAGGAAGAATACTTAATTTGTAGGATATTAATAGAGACAAAAAACGATGAGAAAGAAAAATATTGTAGCAGGCTTGTTGGCAGTCTTTTTCCCCACGATGCTCTGCGCACAGGTCACTCCCCCTATTATGGGATGGAGTTCTTGGAATACTTTCCATGTCAATATCTCCGACTCGCTCATTCGTACACAAGCTGATGCTATGGTACGCTTGGGGTTGAAAGATTTGGGGTATAACCATATCAATATTGATGATGGATTTTTCGGTTGGCGTGACTCTACAGGACTGATGCATCCGCATCCCAAACGTTTCCCGAATGGCATGAAGGTGGTGGCAGACTATATCCACAGCCTCGGGCTGAAGGCTGGTATCTATTCCGATGCGGGGGCCAACACCTGTGGTTCGCGATACGACAATGACGAGAATGGATTTGGGGCTGGCATGTATGGGCATGAGTTGCAAGATGCTCGTCTCTATTTTCATGATTGGGGCTATGATTTCATCAAGATTGATTATTGTGGGGCTGGAACTTGGCTCGACCTGGAGGAGAAAAAACGCTACAAGGCAATATGTGATGCCATTAAGCAAGAGGCTAGGCATCCCGTAAGTATCAATATCTGCCGTTGGGCTTTTCCCGGAACATGGGCTAGGCAGATGGCTACTTCTTGGCGTATCTGCACAGACATTCGCCCTCGATGGGATTCCATTCTGAAGATTATCAACAAGAACCTGTATCTCTCCGGTTTTGTAGGTGATGGTCATTATAACGACATGGATATGTTGGAAATAGGGAGAGGACTCAAACCCCATGAGGAAGAGGTACATGTGGGCATGTGGTGCTTGATGAGTTCGCCCATGCTGATAGGTTGTGACCTCAACTCACTCAACGGGCAATCACTCTCTCTGTTGAAAAACAAGGAATTGATAGCCATCAACCAAGACCCACTTGGATTACAGGCATACGTAGCTTTGCGCCAAGGAGATGGATATGTCTTGGTCAAGGATTTGGAAGAATTCCATGGTAAAGTGAGGGCTGTTGCCCTTTTCAATCCTTCGGATAGCGTGATGTCTTTCTCTGTTCCACTTTCTGAATTAGAATTGGGTGGTAAGGTAAAGGCAAGAGATGTTATTCGCCATCAAGAGGTTAAGATAAATGGAGATAGATTTCTAGCTGAGATTCCTGCTCATGGTGTCAAGGTGTTTAGAATGGAGGGAAAGAAACGCTTGGAAGCCATGCGCTATGAGGCGGAATGGGCTTTCCTCTCTGCTTATGATGATTTGGAAAAACGCAAGATGCCCGTCAAGTATGTTCCCAAGCAAGGGGCGAGTGGCGGCATCTGTGTGGCAAACGTAGGCGGTGAGGAAGCCAGCTATGCTGAGTGGCGCAACGTGTGGAGCGATGAGGGCGGAACTTATCTTCTGAAGGTAAGGTACGTGGACGAGCCTCGCCTCAAGATGATGCTGAAAGTCAATGGCGTTGAGAGCGGTAGCATGGAAACGGGTGTTCTGTCTGATGATGCAAAAAAGGTAACTTTCAAAGAGGCAGTTTTTCATGTCACTTTGCAGAAGGGATATAATTGCGTCAAACTTTATAGTCCGTTGACATTGATTCCAACTTTGGATTGCTTTACCTTGGAAAAGATATAATTCATTGATATCGACTTTATTTCAGAAAAACTTGGGCGTAATGAAAAGATTTATATTGATATTAAGTTTGCTCATGTCCTTGGCTTCGGTAGAGGCTAAGGTTTGGATTGGGCATCCCACGGTGGAGGGGCGTACAGAACCATTGGGCTTGGATATGTCCACTCCACGGTTGGGATGGATGCTGCAATCTGACCAACGGAATGTGGTGCAGAAATCTTATCATATCATAGTGGCTTCTACTTGTGATAAAGCTGAGAGACATGAGGGGGATGTGTGGGATAGCGGCATCGTGAAATCTGGTCAATCCCAGTGGATAGGGATGTCTGGCTTAAAACTTCTGCCTAATCATGAGTATTATTGGAGGGTACTGGTTAAGACAAACAAGGGAACGACTGATTGGTCTGTGCCTCAAAGATGGTCTATGGGTATGATGGATATGCCCTGGAAAGGTTATTGGATAGGCACGGATTCTCTGTTCCATGGAGAATCTGACAGCAAGCATTCTCGTATCGCGGCCCGATATTTGCGTAAGGAATTTAAAACCTTGGGAAATATACGGAGAGCGACCGTGCATGTGTGTGGGCTAGGTTTGTACCAACTTCATATAAACGGCAGAAGAGTGGGGAATAGCGAACTTGCTCCTCTGGGAACAGATTATAACAAGACCCTTATTTATGATACCTATGATGTAACTCATGCTTTGAGTTCAGAGAATGTACTGATGCTGACATTAGGCGCAGGCAATTATTTTGCACCTCGCCAGCATTATCAAACAAATGTACGCTCTACATACGGAAAACCTACGGCATTGCTCAACTTGATAGTGGAGTATCAAGATGGACATACTGATACACTTGCAACAGATGAAACTTGGCGATTGAATGTGAATGGGCCCATCCGTTATTCCAACTTCTATGATGGAGAAATGTATGATGCAACGCAAGAATTGGGCGATGTTTTCAATTTGAGTTACGACGATAGTCATTGGATGCAAGCTCAACGCATGACTGCACCCCAAGGAATGCTAATTGGCAACTTGAGCCTACCTATAGTTGTATACAGAACTGAGAAGCCTATGAAAATTAGGAAAGCGTCGAACAAGCGTTATTTGATAGACTTCGGTACCAATGAGGCAGGACGAGTATGCCTACACTTTAGTGGCTTGTCAAAGAATGATAGCATCAAGATAAGGTATGCAGAATTGTTGGAGAAAGATGGCAATTTGCTTTATGCCAAGAATTTACGCTCGGCAGAGAATCTTGATACTTATATCAGTAGTGGCAAGGATGCAGACTGGACAACGGCTTTTACATATCATGGTTTCCGATATGTAGAGGTGCAAGGCTTGGAGGTACTATCGGAATCAGACATCAAGCGTGAACTCTTGGCAGACGAAATGAATACAGACGGTACCCACTTCTATGCGGAGGAAAATGGGAAACCATCTCTTTTAAACCGATTGGTGGAGAATGCGAGGAGAGGAATCCGTAGTAATTACAAGGGAATGCCTTTGGATTGTCCGCAAAGAG
>CAVCRI010000260.1:0-2581 GCA_963604545.1 Lachnospiraceae bacterium
TTAGCTTCATCTATCAGGTACACAGCCAGGTATCTTCTTGGTCTTTTGGGCATAGCCTGTAGCGGCTACGCCCAAAAGCAAGAGTATGAAAGAAAGAATCTTATGTTTCATACGTTCTGATTTTTTTCTTCTCGGTTATTTCAGTTTCAGCTCTTTCCAACTAGCGGCAAGCGAGGTGGAAGGGGTGGCTGTAGGAGTCTGAACCTTGCGGTTGATGACTACCGACTGCTGTTTCACGTTCTCTGAGATATAGTCGCCAAGTTCGCCGAGGCTCACGTCGCCCTTGCTTTCCTGCAACTTCTTCAAGAGATAGTAGGTAAAGAGTCCATGTCCCTTGGCAGAGTAAGGGAAGGCAGTCTCATCGCCAGAGGCTGCGCTGAACACTACCATGTTGCCACGAGGGTCTTCTTGCTTTGCCTTGAGGGCTACGCCACGGGCAGAGGCTAACATGCCTTCCTCTCGCTTGGAGCCACTGAAGCAGGCATCGAGGAACACTACGATTTCCTTAGCCTTGGTAGCCCCCAACTCCGCATAGAGCTTGTTGAGTGAGTAGCAGCCTTCGGTCTGGGTGCCGTCGGCATCGGCGTAGTAGCGTACGTTCTCCGCTGGCATACCGAGTGTCTTCTCGCAATATTTGGAGAAGGCAAGACCATCGTTCAGAGCCAATGGTACGCCAGCCACGTTAGTGTAGTTCTGGTTGGCTATAACCACAGCGAAGGTCTTAGTGTTGCTAGCTGGGTTCTCTGGGATGTTTTCATCCACATCTGATGTACCCAACTTCACGTTTTGCTGCTGTATGGTCTGCTTGTTGGCATTGTTGCTGGCGAGCACGTTGGCATTGATAGGGTCGAAGTGTACTTCTACGTTGGTTGCCGGTTACGATAGCCAGGTATTTGTTCTCTGGATGGAAATAGCACTTCTGGGCGATGCCCATGGCATCGTAGTTTTTGCTCACGGTGAAAGTCTTGGTGTCTTATTTGCCAAAAAAATGCAGCAAATAGATAATATTTTACCATTTGCTGCATTTTTGATGTATTGATTCTACGCTGTGTGCGTAGACGACCTAAAAGTCTAAGAATAGTGTTTGGGCTTAATGCGCTTCTAGCCAGTTCTTGCCCCAGCCTGCATCAGCCACGAGTGGCACGCTGAGCTGATAAGCATTCTGCATTTCTTCTACCACAATCTTCTCCACCTGTTCCCTTTCCTCAGGGTAGACGGAGAAGTTGAGCTCGTCGTGTACCTGGATGATCATCTTGCTCTTGATGCCTTCTGCCTTGAAGCGGTTGAAGATGCGAACCATTGCTACCTTGATGATGTCAGCTTCCGAGCCTTGGATTGGGGCGTTGATGGCGTTGCGCTCAGCAAAACCTCTTACAGTGCCGTTCTTGCTGTTGATGTCTGGCAGGTAACGGCGGCGGTGGAAGAGGGTTTCGGCGTAGCCTTTCTCACGAGCCACCTCTTTGGATTTCTCCATATAGGCTTTCACGCCTGGGAAGGTACGGAAGTAGTCTTCGATAATTTGCTTCGCCTCCTTGTTCTCGATGTTCATGCGCTGGGCAAGTCCGAAGGTAGTGATGCCGTAGATGATGCCAAAGTTGGCGGTCTTTGCCTTCTTGCGCTGAGCATCAGTTACTTGTGCTATGTCCTCGTGCCAAATCTTTGCGGCTGTGGCTGCGTGGATGTCACTGCCCTCACGGAATGCCTCTACCATGTTAGGGTCTTGACTCAGGTGTGCCATGATGCGTAGCTCTATCTGCGAATAGTCTGCTGAAAAGAATAGACATCCTGGCTCAGGGATGAAGCATCTTCTTATCTCTTTTCCGTCATCATCTCGTACAGGAATGTTCTGTAGGTTAGGGTCGCTGGATGAGAGTCGACCTGTGGCGGTGATGGCTTGGTTGAAGGATGCGTGGATGTGACCCGTGCGAGGATTGATGAGCTTTGGAAGGGCATCAATATAGGTACCCAATAGCTTCTTTAATCCTCTGTAGTTCAGTATCTCATCTATGATAGGACTCTTGCTACGCAACTGCTGCAGGACTTCCTCGCTTGTAACGTATTGTCCTGTCTTTGTCTTCTTAGGCTTCTCCACAATCTTCATTTTCCCGAAGAGGATTTCTCCTACTTGTCGAGGTGATGCAATGTTGAAACTCTCGCCTGCCAACTCGTAGATGTGATGCTCTATCTCATTGAGTCGGTCGGTAAGTTTTTTGGAAGTTTCCTTCAGTGTGTCTGTATCAATGCATACTCCATTCATCTCCATGTGGGCAAGTACTGGGACGAGAGGCATCTCCACATTCCAGAACAAATCCTCACAATCTATCTCCTTCAACTTTGGTTCGAGCACGTTCTTCAGTCGGAGTGTGATGTCGGCATCCTCAGCTGCATACTCGTAAACTTCGGCAGGGGAGAGGTCACGCATCGACTTTTGGTTCTTGCCCTTCGGACCAATCAACTCTTCGATGTGGACGGTCTGGTAGTTGAGGAACACTTCTGCCAGATAGTCCATGTTGTGATAGAGTTCTGGTTGGATGAGGTAGTGGGCAATCATCGTGTCGAACATCTTTCCTTGAATCTCCAC
>CAVCRI010000260.1:2714-3885 GCA_963604545.1 Lachnospiraceae bacterium
TAGAATGCCTCTTTCTCCTTGACGGCAAAGCTCAAACCCACCAATTCTGCGTCGATTGCAGCGGTGGAAGTGGTCTCTGTGTCTAGACTGAGAACACTGTTTGTAATTAAATAGTCATAAAGTTTGCGTGCATCCTCTTCTGTCTCAATAAGTTTGTATTCGTGAGCAACCGTTTTAATGGTGTCAAAATTCGTGTTTTTTTGCTCTTCCTCACCATCGGCTTGCTGTGCGCCAAACAAATCAAGCTCTCCTGTAGGCTTTGTTTGCACTTTTTGAGGTTTCTTAAGAACTCGGTTGGCGAAGGACTTAAACTCTAGTTCGGTGAAGATTTCATCCAATTTCTCATTGTCTGGCTCCACCAACTTCAAGTCATCGAAATTTTGCTTGACGGGAACATCGGTTCGGATGGTTGCCAAGAATTTCGACATCTTGATGTCGTCGATGGCACCCTCCACCTTTTCGCGAAGCTTGCCTTTCACCTTTGAGGAATTTTCTATCAGTCCCTCCACACTTCCAAATTCGTTGATCAACTTGATGGCGGTCTTCTCGCCAACGCCAGGACAACCAGGGAAGTTGTCGGCGGAGTCGCCCATCAAAGCCAAGAGGTCGATGACTTGGAGTGGGGAAGAGATGCTGTACTTTTCCTCAATCTCGGCAACGCCCAGTTTCTCGTAACCGCCGCCATGGCGAGGACGATACATATAAACATTGTCACGAACCAGCTGACCATAGTCCTTGTCGGGAGTCAGCATATAAGTCTCGATACCCTTTTCGCCAGCTTGGGTGGCTACGGTACCGATGATGTCGTCAGCCTCAAAACCATCCACTTGAAGGATAGGGATGTGGTATGCTTCTAGAATGCTCTTGATGATAGGCACCGAGAGCTTGATGTCTTCCGGAGTCTCTTCTCGCTGGGCTTTATAAGCAGGAAAAGCCTCATGACGGAAGGTCTTGCCATGGTCGAAAGCCACCGCAATATGGGTAGGTTTCTCCTTGGTAAGTATCTCATTGAGGGTATTGCAGAACCCCATTACACACGAAGTATTCATCCCCTTCGAATTGATTCGAGGGGCTCTCATAAAGGCATAATACGACCTATAAATGAGCGCATAAGCGTCTAAAAGGAACAATTTATCCATAATATTCATTTTTATGGTGTAAAATTACTAAA
>CAVCRI010000261.1:0-3884 GCA_963604545.1 Lachnospiraceae bacterium
TAGATTATTAAGCCTGAACCACCTCGGAATCGTGCACTTCTATTGAGAACTTGCCGCACATCAAGAACTAACAGACATATTGCGAGGTACATTTGTAAACTCAGTTGAAATCACAGCTGAAAATAAATCATAAAAGATAAACTGTATTTTTGCAAGCCGAAGTTTTTGTTGTACTTTTGCAACCGACAAGAGTTGTTTGACAAGCAATCCTATGCACATTGCAGAAAATAGCACTGTTGCCAAATCATTACCTCCATTGAGGTGAAACGCTCATAAATCGCTCATTTTAAGCTATTCGGCAGATTTTAGCGTAATTTTCATCAAAAAGATAGGTGAAAGCATCCTTGTTTCAAATAAAAGTCGTAAATTTGCAGCTATATTTAAAAGTCTAAAGATATGGATACAACATCTTATACAGAGCTAGCCATTCGCCTCTCTCTCGCCCTCATCCTGGGCGGAGCGATTGGCATCGAGCGAGAGTATCGTGCCAAGGAGGCAGGCTTTCGCACTCACTTCCTCGTAGCCTTGGGAAGTGCCCTCTTCTGCATCGTCTCACAATATGGATTCGGATTCGAACTGAAGGATCGTCGCACATCCAAGGAAGAATTTCTGGAGGTGAGCATGGAAATCAAGGCAAAGCGAGGCTTCCATACCTTGAAGGTTCTCGACTATATGAATGAATTCTCGGATGTAACCATCTCTACGATAGAATAAAAGTCGCCCAGTCTGGCGACTTTTATTCTATTATTTATCAACTCGTACAACTCTGAAACCAACGTTGCTATATCCTTGGTTCCCCTTGCGTGCATCGTCAGAGTATTCGCTTCGGCAAGCGTCACGGCTAGAATCCCAGCTTCCTCCCTTCACGATATACTCGCCTTGGGCATTGAGGGTGGATGTCCATTCCCAGCAGTTGCCCCAGAAGTCGATGCCTCCACAAGCTCCTGTGGTCTGTGCGTAGGCATCCACGGCAGTGATGCCTTTCTCCACATGGTCGCTGTTCATGCTTACATCCTTAGGCATGTGACCTGCTGCAAGTATCCATTCTTCCTCGGTAGGCAAGCGATATTCATGCTTGTAGTCTTGCTGGCTCAACCATGCGCAATAGGCTTGTGCCTCAGTGTAAGTGATGCTGACCACTGGGTAGTTGTCTTGCCCTTCTGGATAAGTGAAGTCGCTCTTGAAAGCCTTGTATTCTGAGTTTCTGACAGGGGCATAACCGATGTAAGGATTGTTGGCATCGGCTCCTCTCAGCACGAGCCACTCGTCGTTAGGGTTATCGTCTGTACGAGGGTCGATGAGGCGATAGAACTGCTGTTCCAGTCGGATGTCACGATTCTCCACCATCTCATCCACGATGCCCTGCATTTCTGCTACGAGGTCGTCGTGCTTGGCATCACGTTCCAGTTCACGGAGCTTCGCCTTCTTGCGAGCCACAACCTTGTCGTACCTAATGCACATCTGCTGCATCAGGGCATTCTTGTTTTCCACGGTAGGGGTCTTCTGGTATGCCACCAAGGCATCCTTGGTCTCTTGGTTCAGGTTGGGGCGTTCATCCTCTACGAAAGGAGCGTCTGTGTCATCAAACTCCAGTTCGCTTTCCTTGAGGTCGGTAGGTGAGATAAACTCTCCAGTCACTACCTGCTGATGAACGCCGAAGTAGCTAGCCACCTTTCCGTCCTTATAGATGCTGAGGCGATAGCCGCTGCTTAGGTCGCAAGGGAAGGTGATGATGTAATAATCCTTGCCAGGGGTGAGCGTTTGTCCTTCGGGTGCATTGAAGGTGATGATGCTCTTTGCCTCACCGTTTGTGGCGTTCACGTTCTTGTCGCTAACCTCGTCCTTAGCCTTGGTTCCTGCTATCTGATAGCCATCCACGCTCTCCAATATTACTTGCGTAATGCCCGACATGGAGAAGTTGAGGCGGATGCCGCCCAAGCCTTTCGCCTTGATGGCGTCGAGCGCAATGTTGTTACTTGCCGTCTGTTCGAAAGGTACAGTGATGGTACCTTCCTCATTGTCTGATGGTGATGTTGGCTCTTCTATTGTAGGAGTTCCTTCTTCCGTCAGGTCTTGGCTGTCTGATGAGCAAGCGGAAAAGAAAATGGTGAGAAGAGCCAACAGACCCATAGTTATTTTCTTCTTCATAACTGATGGTATGGAAAAATCTAGTTATTGAGCCTGTTGCGTCTTGCGAGGGGCTGGTCTGTTCATTCCCATGCCTCGCTGTCCCTGTCTGCCTTGTCCTCTTCTGGCGAGGCGATTCATCATCTTGCGCTCCTGCTCATAAACCTTTTCTATCTGAGCTTGAGTGAGGAATTTGGAATACTTCTTGTAGTACTTCTGGCGGATGTTGAGAATCTTCTCGCTCATAGCGAAGCGTTGCTTGATGCGCTCCTCATTCTCCTGCTCGCTCATGCCCTGCTTGTTAGGACGTAGGCGAGGACCGAGAGCCCAAATCTCCTTCTGATAGTTGCAGTAGGTCTTCACAAACTTGTCGGTGGTGGCTTCCGTGAAAGCCAAGTCTTGGGCGATGTGTCTTGCCTGTGCCTCGGCTAGCTGCTCACGAGAGATGCGCTGCTTCTGGCTAGGACGCTGAGAATAGTTGGACTGCTGTGCGAAAACTGTGGCACAAGAGGCAATCATCATGATTGCGATAACGAGAGTTCTTACGATATGTTTCATTGTTCGAATGTTTTTTGAATGTTAAACTTATGATGTTATAATTGCTCTAGAGACTTATTTTTATATTCGGGATAATCTTTATTCGTTGATAAAGACATCGCTTTGATATACGTTGAGCAGATATGCCTGGTCGTCGGTGGTAAGCTGGCTGAAAGCCTGGTCTACATCTTGGATGGTGGCTGTATCCTGCTTGGTAAAGTTCATGTTGATGATGAAAGCGATGACTACGGATGCAGCCAAGGCGAGGGCGCAGCGCATGGCGATGCGGAGCTTGCTGGTCTTCTTGACTTTCGCTTCATCGGGTGTTGTCGGCAAGGCTTCCTTCTCGTTGGTTGTTCCGAGATAATCCTCCTTCACCTCTTTCCAGATGTCTTCCTCCAGTTTGTCAAAGAATCCATCGGGGGTGGTATAAGGCATTCGCTTGTCTATCTTGTCGAAATCAAATTCTTTATTCATAATAGTATTCTTTATTGTCGTTTATATAAAATAATGTGAATGCGAAATGAGGGGTTAGTCATTTGCGTTCATATACTTGATAACTTTCTCCTTGGCGATGTGGAAGTTCATTTTCACGGCAGAAGGGGTGGAGCCTGTGGCTTCCGCTATCTCCTCGTAGCTCAACTCGTCGTAGTAGCGGAGGTTGAATGCCGCTTGCTGTTTGGCTGGCAGGGTGAGGATGGCTTTCTGTAGCTTTACCGCCTCAAGGTCGTGGTAGTCCACATAGTTGTCTGCCATGATGAGGTTGGCACCGTTCTCGTTCTGTTCCAGCGAAACCTGGTCTTGCTTGCGAGCGTCTATCAGCCTGAGTGCCTCGTTGGTGGCTATTCGGAATATCCAACCTCGGAAGGAATTCTCGTCCTTGAACTGATGGAAGGAGCGGAATATCCTGATGAAGGCTTCCTGCGTGGCATCTTGTGCATCATCGTGCGAGACCACCAGTCGGCGGATGTGCCAGTAGATGGGCTGTTTGTATTTCTGCATCAAGAGCCTGAAGCCAACCTCGGATTTATCCCGAACTGCCTGGATAATCGTCTTGTCGTCTATAGTCATATTGTTTGTTGTTTGCTATTTTTTATTTGTGTTTCGACTATATGACCTGATGAAATGGGGAAAGTAAAATCGAAGGGGAAGATTTTTATAAAAAAAGGAAGACGTAGCATAAGAAGTACTCTTTTCCACTGTCAATTTGTGGAAATAGG
>CAVCRI010000262.1:0-3862 GCA_963604545.1 Lachnospiraceae bacterium
CTGTCAATACATTCCACTTGCCAAGTCCTGCCTCATACATATCCTTATAGGTGCGGATGCCATCATCCAACAAGGTGAAGTTGGTATCATAGTCGCCGCCGAGCACACCGCTCCAAGCCTGACCTGTCTTCTCGAAGTTGCCGATGTTCTTGTAGCTAATCTTGAAGTTGTCGCCGAGCCATGTCAAGCCGCCATAGTATGAGCCTGAGCGTCCTGATGTTCCGTCGATATAGCCGTCAGTGGCAGTCTCATGGTAAGCACCGTCAAAGATAAGATGCTTGCCCATTAAACCTGTGGAGAAGCTAACGCCAGTGTTGTAAGTGTTGTAAGAGCCGAAAGAGCCTGTTACCTCAGCTGTAGGAGTGAGAGAAGGGAAGGCTGTAGCCATAGAGATGCTACCACCGAAGGCACCGTCGCCATTGGTAGAAGAGCCTACGCCACGCTGTACCTGTACGCTACCCAAGAGAGAAGCATAGCTATTCATGTTTGCCCAGAAGACGGTCTGGTCTTCAGGAGAGTTGAGGGCAACGCCATCTAGGGTTACGTTGATGCGGCTGCCTGCTGCACCACGAATGCGCATATAGGTTGTACCTGTGCCAAGACCGTTCTCACCCCAAGCCAAGATGCCTGGTGTACGAGAAAGGAGGAATGGCAATTCCTGACCTGTGCGAGAAAATTGCTGGAGTTCTGATTTCTTGATGTTGGCTACGGCGTATGGAGCTTCTTTGGTGGCACGTACGCCTTTTACTACTACTTCGTTCAGATTCTGCACCTTGAGGGTGTCGAGTTTTGTTTGTGCCAGTGCAGCTTGACTTGCCAATGAGCAAAATGCCACACTGAGTGCGATCCCGTTAAATCTTTTCATTTACTTGTTATTAATACCTTTTATATATTGTCAAAGGGGGAAATGTGCCTAGAGTCCCTACGCCAGCATTACCTGGTCCAGGTTCCATGGGTATAATCTCAGCATCCGCAATGGCGGTAGCACCCCTTAGCTAGCTCTCTGCTAACCGAGTGCAAAGTTACTACAAATCGAGGACAATACAAAATAAATTGTGATTTATTTTTATTGTCGAGTGCAGTGTAACTTATTTAAAGTTACTACTTTTCCGTGAAACTGCAAAATTTTCGTAAGTTTTTTGAATATTTGTACATTGGTATCAGCTATTTTTAATATCTTTGTACCCGAAGAGACTGATACATCAACCTAAACTGCAATGACATGAAACAGAAGATGAATCTTACCAGATATAGCGTATGCGCGATGCTGATGGCTGCTCCTTTGGGCAGCCGAGCACAAGTCGTGGACAATGCCTTGGATGCCTTGATCGGAAAGACAGCGGGTGTGAATGTCACCAACAATGGTCTCGACCGACTGGCGATGCTCAACTCTGTGCGAGTGCGTGGTACCACCTCCATCATGGGTGGTAACGACCCATTGGTTATCATCGACGGCGTAACCTCGGATGTGGTAGTGAGAATGGTACTTGTGCCACTATCTCCACGATGCGAGCTAACCATTATGGCAAGGCTGATGAGGATGCCCGCTGCAAGATAAACTTTGTGGCTGGCGTGGTCAAGGTAGATGGCAAGTTGCAGAGCAACGACATCGTTCTCTTCCGTTATGCTGATGCCTTGCTGATGAAGGCGGAGGCAAAGGTGCGCAATGGTGAGGATGGAAGCACGGAGCTGAATCTAGTTCGCTCTCGTGTAGGAATGCCTTCTCGTCCTGCCACGCTCGATAATATCCTGGAAGAGCGTTTGTTGGAATTGGTTTGGGAGGGCTGTCGTCGCCAAGACCTCATTCGTTTCGGCAAGTTCACTGGTGCCTACGACCTTCGTGAGCCATTGGGTAATGAGGAGCAGACCGAATACACGATTGTTTTCCCGATACCTCAGAAGTGCATCGACCTGAATAAGAAGCTGACGCAGAATGAGGGGTATAAAAGCAAATAGGTTAGTGCTAGATTGAAAGATAAGAATCCCCTTCCTTTTTCTTTGCTCGTCGAAAGAAAGGAAGGGGATTCTTGTATTTGTTAGTGCTTGTAACCTTTAGTGCTTGGGTTGTTGTGTCGCTCGACAGTCCAGCTCTCGATACTTCTTTGGTCTTCAGAGAAATTGATGCCAACTTTCACAACTTTCCGCTCGTCATCAGCAAAAGCCTTGGCATAATCCTTGTCGTTGATTTGAGTCATAGCTGTATCAGAAGTCTTATTGTATTTCAATTCGAAGATGAAGATACAGTATTCTGTCTTCAGTACGAGGTCGATTCTGCCGTCTGATGTCGTATGCTCCACCTCCACATCACCACCGAGCATGGTGAAGATGGTGAACATTACGGCTTGATAATGTCGCTCGTTGTTGTTGATAATCGTATATGGGAACTTATCGTAGAATGTCTTCAGATGAGGCATGAAGGCTTCCATGTCGTCATTGATGAGGACATTTCTAGAGTAGGCATATACGATGGCATCATATCGGTTCATGTCTTGTACCGAATAGTATCTGACAAGACTTTTAGAAAAGCCTTGTCTTACTTCTAGGTTCGGAAAGCAAAGATGATATAGCTTGCCCCTTCGCTCATATCCTTTGATGGTGAGATAGCCACTTTGGAAAAGAACAGGAATAGGGTCTGTTATCTTTTCTGTAGGAGCATCGAAACGGTCATCGTTTATCCACAGGTCATTCAGATTGAGCATATCCAAGTTCTTCTTCTGCAACAACTCAATCAAGAAAGTCGGCGTACCAGAGGTGAACCAATAGCTATTGAATTCCTTGTCGTCCAAGGCATTGATGATGCTGTAAGGATTGAAGATGTCCTCGCTATTGACGCTGAAGTGATAACCATCATAATGCTCCTTGAGTTGCTCCAAGGTTTCATCGTAGGTAAGTCCGTTGTGTTCAGCCATTTCCTCGATGCCCTCTCGGAAGTATTGGGTAAGCTCAGACTTGGTGATGCCACAGCAACTACTGTACTCATCTTTCAGGGTGAGTATCTTCAGGTTGTTTAGCTCGCTAAAGATGCTGAGTTGGCTAAACTTGGAGATGCCAGTGATGAAGATAAAACGCAAGTTGCCCTCTTGTTGCTTCAATGGGCTGAAGAAATCTCGCATGATGTTTCGGATGGTATCCTGTAAGGTCTCATCATTCATGGAGTCGTGCATAGGGGCATCGTACTCGTCGATAAGAACGACTGCTTGCTTGCCAGTTTGGGCAGTGGCAGCCATCAATACGTTTTTCAGGCGACTGCCATAAGACTTGCTATCTATAGGATTGACTTCTATGCCATATTTTTTCTCTTCTATTTCTAGAATTCCATTCAGGATAGAATAAGTGTTTTCTAAATTGTAGTACTTACCACAACTCAAATCCAGGTGGATGACAGGATAGGATTCCCATTCTGTTTCCAACTTCTCGATGGCAAGTCCCTTGAATAGTTCTTTCTTACCCTCGAAGTATGCTTGAAGGGTAGAGACGAACAAAGACTTTCCGAATCGGCGTGGGCGACTCAGAAAATGAAACTTGGCGTAATGAGCCAGCTGATAAACGATGTTGGTCTTATCAGCGTAAAAGTAATTCCCCTTTACGATTTCGGAGAAAGTCTGTATTCCTAAAGGATATCTTTTTGATGCCATAGTCTTTTTGCAATTCTGCTGCAAAGATAGTTTAAATCAGCAACATAACAAAATAAAAAACAAAGTTTTTTTAGTCATGCTGAATATGTTTGCGATTTTTGCCCTTAAGGAGCACACTATTGCCCCTTCTAAGGCACAACGTTGCCTAAGAAGGGGCAATGTATTGCTGTAGGGAGGCAAAAATCGCTACGTCCCGACATTGTTTCTGAGATGTCGGGACGTTGTTT
>CAVCRI010000263.1:0-2371 GCA_963604545.1 Lachnospiraceae bacterium
ATGCCCAAGATACGCTGTATCTCAGCCAAAGTTTTGTCAATCTCATGGTCAAGAGCCTTGCGCTTCTTGAAATAGTCAGCAAGAAGTTCGGCAGGAGGCAAGATTTCCTCGTCCTCTTTCGGGAACTTACATTGGTCGAAGTTGCAGTCCATGTCTATGAGCTGCTGGGCGGTAAAGACACGGCTCTTCTCGCCAATCTCGTCACCTGTTATTTCTTTTCGGTCGCTCCACCATTCCCTGATAGGTGCAGTGTGCTCCAGTTTCATGGGCTTGGTCTTGGAGAAATGCTTGTAGCCCTCAGGCATATCCAAACGGTAGAACCAAGTCTCTTTTGTTCGGAAGCCATCTGCACAGCCTTCTGCCGCCTCGTTGTCGAAGAACAAGATGTTGGTGGCTATAGACGTGTAAGGTGCAAAGATACTGCCCGGCAAACGAATGATGGTGTGGAGATTGAACTTGCGTAGCAGATTCTCTTTGAGAGCAAGCTTTGCACCATCTGTGCCGAACAGGAAGCCGTCAGGAATGATGACACCTGCACGTCCGCCTACCTTTAGGCGGTACATGATGAGTGCGATAAATAGGTCGGCTGTCTCGCTAGAACGGTATTGCAAAGGGAAATTGCTCTTCACGCTCTCTTCCGTGCTTCCGCCATAGGGAGGGTTCATACCAATAACGTCCACTTTGTCACTCTCCTTGAAGTCTGCAAGATTTGTGCCGAGTGAGTCACAGTTACGGATATTCGGAGCCTCAATGTCATGCAGCAGAAGATTGGTGATGCTCAGCAGATATGGCAGTGGCTTCCACTCCTGTCCGACAACGGCACGTTGCAGTTTTTCGCCGTCTTCTGCAGAGCGTACATTCTTTGCCATGTGGTTGAGTGCAGAGGTAAGGAAACCGCCTGTTCCACTTGTAAAGTCGCCGAATGTCTCTCCCAATTTCGGGTCGAGCATCTCCACGATGAAATCAGTCAAGGCACGAGGCGTATAGAATTCACCTGCATGACCAGCCGACTGAAGATCTTTCAATATGCCTTCGTAGATGTCACCGAAAGTGTGGCGGTCTTCTGCATCGTCAAACTCAATCTCATTGACAATATTGATGACCTGGCGGAGCAAAGTTCCATTCTTCATGTACTGGTTCAGGTCGGCAAATGTCTCCCGTACGATAGACTTGGCTCGGGGAGTATTGGCATCTATTGGAAGGTTCTTCAATGTAGGGAACAACTTCTCATTGACGAACGAAAGCAACGCATCGCCTGTCATAGCTTCGCCATCTTTCTCGTCAACAGCCCAGTTGCGCCAACGCATTTCCTCTGGGATGATGGACTTGTATTCCTTTTTGTCCTTGTAAGCCTTATATTCCCATGTCTCTTCCTGTGTGTCGTACACTTTGAGGAAGAACATCCATGTCATCTGCTCGATGCGCTGCGCATCACCGTTGATACCTGCGTCCGAGCGCATGATGTTCTGTATTCTCTTGATTATATTGTTTACTGCCATTGTTATGCTATCTTGTAAATTTGTTCTTCAAGTTCCTTGATTGCCTGTTCAAAACCTGCAGGGCCTCCAAACAGTTTGATTATTTTCTGCGGCTTCCCGATTTTGTTGAACGGTGGTATTTCGAGGATGTTTGCTTTTTCAAAGTCGAGAATGCCATTCTCTGCATATTTTTCGAGCAATGCCTCCAATACCTCACGAGCCTTACCTGTGTACTTGCCAAAATAATTGCGTTTCTTCACGTTGTTGGCACGTTCTTTTCGTGTAAGCGGCGGTTGGTCAAAAGCCACATGGCAAATAATGTCGAAGATGTCTGCCTTTTCCAAAGCAGGATTGGCCTCTCTCACCGCATCTATTAGAATGTAATATTCCTGAAGTTCGTCCATGATGGCTTGCTTGCGTTCCGCCTCCGTCCACGTCTGGATAAACTTGTCAAGACTTTCGAAGTGCCGGCGTATCTGCGTTCTTGCAAAGGTCTGTACACTCTCTGTCTTCATCGTTTTTCCGTCTTCACCCAATACAGATACTATCTCATGGGCGATACGAATGTCCGTACCTTCTATGGTATACTTTTCATGTGGATTAGGTTCTCCTGCTCCTTGTGGCTTGTCTTCCGGAATTTTGTATTTCTTGCCAGTATGCCCTTTTGGAGGAACAGGGTCGCCGTCGAAGTCCGGGTCTTTGAACTTAGCTGTGGCGTTGCGGAAATCGAGTATCTCCAGATGCCACTTGCCTTTGTCCTTGCGCAAACGAGTACCACGTCCGATGATTTGTTTGAACTCCGTCATCGAACCAATCTCCTTGTCTATGACGATAAGTCCGCAGGTCTTGCAGTCCACACCCGTAGAAAGCAGTTCGGATGTTGTCACGATAAC
>CAVCRI010000263.1:2753-3817 GCA_963604545.1 Lachnospiraceae bacterium
GCCAAGAAGCCATCGTTGATGCCTTGTAACAACGAATAGGTGTAAACGGGCTCGCCAAAATAGTCGAGATTGTTAGCACCTTCTTCAGCTTTGGGTGTTGCCGTCATACCTATTTGCGTAGCCGTATTGAAGTATTCCAATACTTTGCGCCAAGCCGAATCGTCCTTGGCACTTCCACGATGACATTCGTCCACGATAATCAAGTCGAAGAAATTAGGCTGCACCTCCAAGAATGGGTCTGGCTTACCCTCTTTGCCAACTAACTGATGATAGAGTGCCATATATACTTCATACGATGAATCTATCTTCTCTTCGCCCTCACCAACACTTGTAATCTTGGTCATGAACTTCTTGAAAGGCTTGAAGTCCTGTGCCATGGTTTGGTCGATGAGGATATTGCGGTCTGCCAAATAGAGAATTTTCTTCTTTGCGCCACTCTTATGCAAGCGGTGTATGATTTGGAAGGCGGTAAAGGTCTTACCCGTGCCAGTTGCCATGACAACCAAGACTCGTTGCTGTCCCCTTGCAATAGCTTCCACCGTACGGTCAATGGCTATACGCTGATAGTATCGAGGCTCATGGCTATAGGCATCATAATAAAAAGGAGTCTCCACGATACGTTGTTCTTCCGGGCTATAGTTCTTTGAGTCAAGATAACGCTGATAGAGTTCTTCTTCTGTAGGAAACTGGTCTAACGCCAACTCCGTCTCCTTGCCTGTAACGAAATCGTGCTCCAAAAATCCATCACCATTACTTGAATAGGCAAATTTCAAGTCCAAGATAAGAGCATAGTCCATAGCCTGTTGTATACCACCACCGATGGCGTGTTTGTTGTCTTTTGCCTCGACTACAGCAATAGGCTTGCCTTTATGGTATAGTAGATAGTCTGCTTTCTTGCCCTCTGCAACAGAGTGTTGGCTGCCAGCCACAAGCACACGACCGTCAGTGAAGTAATATTCTTCACGCATATTCACAGGAACTTCCCAGCCTTTGTCTTTTAAGGCTGGTGAAATGAACATCGTTCGGATTTCCTGTTCTTTAAGCTCTTTCTTGTTAATGTCCAT
>CAVCRI010000264.1:0-3816 GCA_963604545.1 Lachnospiraceae bacterium
TGGTGCCGCAGACGCTAGCCCTGTGGGGCAACTCGGAGCGATACTTGTCGTAAGGACGGCGAATGGAAAAGGTGAGCTTCGTGATGTTGCTCTTGAAGGCACTCAACGCCTTGCCAAACACGCTCTCAAACTCGTCGAGGCATACCAGAGCCTTGCTGCTGAACGCCTCCATGCAGTCCTTGTCGGTATACGATCCCGTGGAGTCATTGATGAAATACTGGCGAAGCTGAGGCGGCAGAAACCAGGCGAAGAAGGTGGTCTTGAAGAGGCCGCCCTTGCCCACGAGGATGAAGACCGACTGGTTGACCACCTTCGGGCAGCACCACGCCACCACCATCGCCACGAGCCACTTCTTGAAGAAATATCTGAACCACTCCTGGGTGTGATGATATTCTGGTATCTCCTCCACCTCGATGCGGCTTGCCAGCTCGTCGATGTAGTCGGGGTCCTTGTCGGGGTGCCACTCCTTCAGTCCTCTGAGATAATCCTCCAGAGGGTCGAAAGGCTCGCTGAAGTCGCTGTTGATGACATTGTGCAGGGTCTTGATGCTGACGCTCAGTCCCGACTCGTTCATCTCGCTCCAAAGGGAATTCTCGATGGTGTCGTCGATGCAAGTCCAGTGAGGATACTTGCCCGTCAGTACCATCAGGCTGCGCAACTCGTAGAATCCCGTCACCTCGTTGTGGTGGAACTCATATCTCGTGGTGAGCCACTGCTTGATGGCCTTGAGCGAAGTCTTTCCGCCGTAGCCCTCGCCCTCTCGGTAGAAGTGCCAGGTGCCCCACTTGTCGGTATGCTTGTAGCACGACTTGATCACGCTAGCTGTATCGGCATACTCGGAGCCAAACTCTCGGTCGGCATACTTCAGGGCGTCCGCCTTGTCGATGCCATAGAAGACGCAGACCTTGCCGAAGTGGCAGACATACTCGTTGTGTCGCCCCGACTCGAAAGCGTAGCCCCAGTCGCTGAGGAGCTTTCGGATGCTGCCGGCTGCCTCCTCGATGCTGAGAGCGTCGGCATCGCCCATGCCCTTGACGGCAGGGGATGAAGGCTTCTTCACCTGTTTCGCCTTGGCGGCACGCTTGGCACGTTTCGCCTCGATGGTCATCTGGGTATAGAGCTTCTTCAGGTCGGGCAGGCCAAGCTCCATCGGCACGGCATCCTTGCGGAAGAAGGCATCAGGGTCGTAGGCAAGACCAGAGCATCGGGTGATGTCGGTGCAAACCTTGTCTGGCTCGATGCCCAGCAGGTCGGTGAAATACTTCATCGCCTTCTTCACCACGACATTGAAAAGCTCCATTGCCGAGACATCATCGTCATCGAGTGGCGCATACTTCACGAAGAGACGGAATCCCTTGCCGCTGAAGGTGATATACTCGGCGAAGACATACTCGCACAATCTTGCCAGCTTGATGCATCGCTCCATGTCCTCCTTGGAGACGTGGTCGAAGTCGAGCATGAGGATGTGGGTAGGCTTCACGATGTTCTCCAGCTTTCTGCCATAACCATCCATCATGGCAGAGACGGTGACGGCAGGAGAGAAAGGTTTCAGCTCGTCGGCATACTCCTTGCTGATGGCGAGACGCTTGCGATAGGTCTCGGTCATCGCTTTTAGCTCAGGGTTCTCCTTGATAAACTTCTCCAGGCTCTCCCAGCTTGTGATGGGATGGCTCTCAGAAGAGTTGGCCGACTTGAAGAAAGAGGGCATCACCTCTTGTTCCTCGAATTTAGGTTGTTTCATCTTTGTTTTGATTTTATGAGATTATTATTATGACTGACGGCTGACTGAATTTTCAAACTTTTCAGCAATATAACCGTATATTTCTCGTTATTTATCTATATGGTAATCTTTCTTTATATATTTCTTCGCACACGAGGTATATATCAAGAACTTTTTACCTAAGATTCAGCCCAAGTGTTCAGCCCTGAATACTTCAGGAAAGTGTTCAGCCCGATTTCCGGGGCATCTCTTAACTGGTTGCGAAGGTACGGAAAAGTAAGAAAATGGGCATTGCCTTACGTAGAATCGTACGTGAGAAACGTATTATTTAACGAATATTAAATTTAAAATTGATAAGAAATGACTAAAAAAGACAGGCATCTACCGCAGCGTTTGGCGATGCCGCATGGAAGCGTTTGCAGAAGAAAGTGAATCCAGTGACCCATAAGGAGTACACCTGGAAGGAGTTTGAGAGCAAGTATGGCATCAGCCAGTCGGCGATACGTCACATGGAGGAGGGCACGAGCCTCACTCTCGACCAGTTGCAAAATGTGAACCAGGCTTTGCTGGGCGACCATCCCACGCAGAAGGAGGCGATGGGTCGTCAGATAACAATACTTCAGTATCTCAGTCTGCTATATGAGAAGAGTGAGGGCAAGCCTTCCGCCATCACCCAGGAGAGTTTCATGTGGCTGAAGGATATGGTCAGCAAGATGCCAGATTGAAAAATGCCGAGAAAAGTTTGGCGGTTTGAGATAAATAGTTTATCTTTGCAGGCGAAGAAACAAAATGAATGAAATATGAGTCACGTTAGGTTAAACATAGATAAGACAATGCTAACCTGGGCTATCGAACGCTCAGGTAAGGATAGCTGTGAGTATCTGGCGAATCATCCTAAAGTGAAAGAATGGGTAGAAGGATTGAATAAGCCAACCCTCAAGCAGTTGGAGCGATTTGCCAAGGAACTCTTTGTTCCTATGGGGTATCTGTTTCTTCCTACACCTCCTATGGAAACTATGCCAATACCGTTGTTCCGTCGTATGAAAGACAAACTAGACGTTAATGTATATGATACGGTCAATGAGTTGCAGGAGCGACAGGAATGGCTAAGTGGCTATCTGCATCAGCACGATTTTGATAAAGTAGAATTCGTGGGTATCCATCGAGTAGAAGATGGGATAGGTGAGGTCTGTGCGTCTATGCGTAGAATTCTCGGCCTGCCAATCAACTGGATGATGGAGTATAGCAAAGTGGATGATGCTTTGAAATTTTTGACGGAGACAATCGAAAATTTAGGAGTTGTAGTAAGTTACAATAGTGTAGTTGGTTTCAATAATAAGCGTCCTCTTGCGGTGGACGAGTGTAGAGGCTTTGCTTTAGTGGACGAATATGCTCCGTTTATCTTTGTAAATAGTCGTGATGCAAAATATGCTCAGATGTTCACCTTGGTGCATGAGTTTGCCCATGTGTTGACTGGATATAGCGCAGGGTTGGGGAATAGTGATATAACCAAAACTAACGCTACGGAACAATTTTGCGATGCTGTGGCAGCGGCATTCTTGGTGCCAGAGACCTTGCTACGTGAAGTATGGACAGAGGTAGGTGAAAACTATGACATCTTGTCTAAAAAGCTAAAGGTGAGTAGATTTGTCATTGCTCGTTGCGCCAAAGATTATGGTTTGATATCTAAGGAACATTATTTTGCATTATATCAGAAATGGATGTCGGAACCTCATGTAGCTAAGCCTGCTAAGGGAGGAGGCGGAGATTTCCGCAGAACAGCCATCAAGAGAGTGAGTCGGCTTTTCTTGATTCATGTAAATAATGCTGTAGAGAGTAACTCTATGCTCTATATGGATGCTTTCCGCTTGACAGGTCTTAAGGGTGATACTTACCGAAAGGTCGTTAATAGTCCATTCTTCGTATAACGTAATCGAAAGGAAAAGTCATGAGATACATTATTGATTCCAATAGTTTCATCACGCCGCATCGTGGTTATAGTCCGATTGATGTGGCTAGGAGTTTGTGGACGAAGAAGAGATAATAGGATGGGCGAACAATCATACATTTTATACGACAAAGGCCAAGCAAAAGTT
>CAVCRI010000265.1:0-3810 GCA_963604545.1 Lachnospiraceae bacterium
CTTTCATCTCTTTCCGCATCATCAGCGATGTGCCTCTCAAAGACACCAAGGCACAGCAGTACTTCGACTTCTGGGCAAAGATGGCAGAAGGCTCATTCAATGTCACCAAGGCATTCTTGGAGAGCCTATAGGAGTGAAGAACGAAGAGTGAAGAACAAAGGATTCAATAGCTTTAAAGGCATCAGCCTAATTGTTAATTCTTAATTATTAATTCTTAATTAAAAATGAATAAGATACCAAGTTTTACAATCAATCATAACAAGTTGCTCCGCGGCATCTACGTTAGTCGTAAGGACGAGGTTGGCGGAGAAGTAGTAACCACTTTCGACATTCGCATGAAGGTGCCTAACCAGGAGCCTTGTCTCCACAATGGTGCCATTCATACTATCGAGCACTTAGCTGCCACTTATCTTCGCAACGACGAAGAATGGAAAGACCGCATCATCTATTGGGGTCCAATGGGATGCCTCACTGGCAATTATCTCTTGATTCGTGGCGACCTAGAGAGCAAGGACATCGTAGAGTTGATGAAGCGTACCTTCAAGTTCATCGCCGATTTTGAGGGAGAGATTCCAGGTCAAGCAGCCAAGGATTGTGGCAACTACCTGCTCCATGACCTGCCAATGGCCAAGTACGAGTCGAAGAAATACCTGGAAGAGGTCTTGAATGTCATCAAGGAAGAGAACTTGATTTATCCTACACAGGACTAAAAAAAGCCATAGCGTACACCAGCATCATCATTTCGTGCCGATGTGCGCTATGTTTTTTTATAAGAAAGATATTTTTCTATCACCATTTCAGCCTGCCATATTTCTCCTTATACCATAGTTGCCAGCCATTCACCAGGTTTTGCCAGACCACGTATGCTCCAGGAGCTACCGCAGCTAGAGGATTGAGGAAAGTAAGCGTAAGCCAGATGCCAACGATGGTATTCTTCTGTCCCAAAGCCTGGCCAGCACTGATGCTAGCATTGTAGTGATGCCCCACAGCCTTGCCGATGGCAAACTGGATAAGACAAACGAACAGGGGTACGATAAGAAGCAAAGTGAGTATCCAACCAGACACCTCGGCATGAAGGATATTCCTCACGGTCTCGCCCATCAAGATAGTAAGGTTAAAACACCACATATAGAAGCCCAAGTCCTTAACACTCTTCACCTTCTCCACGAACTTCGGCAAGAACTTGCGGCTCAACAATGCCAAGAGCAACGGCACGACCAAGACGGTGGTGACATTTCTGAACACCATCGCACTCATCAGGAGGAACGACACATCCGCCTCCTTCTCCACCATCGGGAAGAGGGCAGGAATGATGACCATCGTAAAGATATTGGCGATGACGGTATAGGTGGTAAGCGAACCGATACTACCACCCAGCTTTTCTGTCACTACTGCCACGGCTGCTGCCGTAGGACAGATAAAGCAGATGAAGGCTCCCTCCAAGACCAACTTGGTCTCGTAATTGCCACCAAACTCGAAGATCAACACCACCATCAGCAATGCCAAGGAAGTACGGATGAGCTGTAGGATAAAATGCCAAGCCTTTGGCTTCATTTCCTTGATTTCTATCTTGCAGAAGGTAACATAGAGCAAACCAAACAATACCCACGGCATCAGTTGCACGAGGTGAGGCCCCACGGCATCACCCATCGGTTCCAAGAACGGAATATTGGCAAATATCAGATACACCACCGCTCCGATGACCAGAGAGCAGGGCAACGAGAACTTACGAAAAAATCTCCACAATCCCATAAACACTATACCTTAAATAATATATAAACTTCAGAATTTGGGTGCAAAGTTACGTCAAAAAGCTGAAAACATCAAGAAAAAGACAAATAAAAAAAAGAAGAAAAGAAAAAAATACGAATTTATAAGAAAGCAGAAGCCCCTTCTGCTCGAAGTGATATCGAGAGAAGGGGCATTCCTTTGGATCCATTTATATCTTAAGCTATAGCTTAATCCTTGTTACTACGTTTGCGCTTCAAGTGGTCAAGCTCAATCTTGCGCATACGCATGCTCTTAGGAGTTACCTCTACGTACTCATCCTCACGGATGTACTCCAAGCACTCCTCAAGGCTCATCACAGTCTTAGGGATGACGCGAGCCTTATCATCAGAACCCGAGGCACGCACGTTGGTCAACTGCTTTGCCTTGGTTACGTTTACTACCAAGTCGTTGTCGTGAACGTGCTCACCTACGACCTCACCGCCGTAAACCTCCTCACCTGGGTCGATGAAGAACTTACCACGATCCTGAAGTTTGTCGATGGCGTAAGCAAAGGCTGTACCTGTCTCCAGGGCAATCATGCTACCGTTGGAACGACGGCTAATCTCACCCTTGTATGGCTGATACTCCTTGAAGCGGTGAGCCATGATAGCCTCACCCTGAGAAGCTGTCAGCACATTGGTACGAAGACCGATGATACCACGAGAAGGAATATCAAACTCGATGTCCACACGCTCACCCATGTTCAACATAGATGTCATGTCACCCTTACGACGAGTAACCATATCAATCATCTTAGAGGCAAACTCCTCTGGCACGTTGATGGTCAACTCCTCAACAGGCTCGCACTTCACACCGTCAATCTCCTTGTAGATAACCTGAGGCTGACCGACCTGGAGCTCGTAGCCCTCACGACGCATGGTCTCGATGAGCACTGAGAGGTGGAGCACACCACGACCAGATACAATCCACTTATCAGTGGTATCCTCGTAAGGCTGAACACGAAGAGCGAGGTTCTTCTCCAACTCCTTGTTCAAGCGCTCCTGAATGTGGCGAGATGTACAGAACTTACCCTCCTTACCGAAGAAAGGAGAATCGTTGATGGTGAAGAGCATACTCATGGTAGGCTCATCCACAGCGATTGGAGGCAGTGGCTCTGGGTTCTCGTAGTCGCAAATGGTATCACCAATCTCGAACTTCTCCAAACCGATAACGGCACAGATGTCGCCAGAATCTACATGGTCTGTCTTCTTATGGCCCATACCCTCGAAGGTGTGGAGTTCCTTAATCTTAGTCTTCTCCTGAGTACCATCACGATGGCAGATGGTAACGTTCATACCATCCTTCAAGGTACCACGGTGTACACGACCTACGGCGATACGACCAGTGTAAGAACTATAGTCGAGAGAAGTGATCAAGAGCTGAGGAGTACCCTCCAACTGCTTAGGAGCAGGGATAACCTCAATGATCTTATCGAGCAAGTAATCGATGTTGTCTGTTGGCTTGTTGTAATCCTCGCCCATCCAGCCATTCTTGGCAGAACCGTAAACTACAGGGAAGTCGAGCTGGTCCTCAGTAGCGTTGAGGTCGCACATCAAGTCGAATACCATCTCGTAAACCTCCTCAGGGCGGCAGTTAGGCTTATCCACCTTATTAACTACCACGATTGGCTTCAATCCGAGCTGGAGAGCCTTCTGGAGAACGAAACGAGTCTGAGGCATAGGACCCTCGAAGGCATCGACGAGGAGGAGGCATCCATCAGCCATGTTGAGCACACGCTCAACCTCACCACCGAAGTCAGAGTGTCCTGGAGTATCGAGGATATTAATCTTAGTACCTTTCCAATTGATAGATACATTCTTTGAAAGAATGGTTATACCACGCTCGCGCTCCAAGTCGTTGGAATCGAGCACTTCACCACTGTTATCCTGGCCATCACGGAACAGTTTACCAGCGAGCATCATCTTGTCGACCAAAGTAGTCTTACCGTGGTCAACGTGTGCAATAACTGCAATGTTTCTAATGTCTTGCATTTCCTTTACCTTAAATACTTTATGAATTTGGGTGCAAAATTACAAAAAA
>CAVCRI010000266.1:0-3780 GCA_963604545.1 Lachnospiraceae bacterium
AGTCATACCTTATCCATAACAAGGACTTGCGCAAGGATGGTCATCTTAAATGTATTCCGTTCTATATGACGCCATTTCTGTAAGTGCCCCGAGTAGCTCTCTGAAGATACAAATCAAGAAACTTCATACACCATCCCCACCATTTCGTACAAGTCGTAGGGAATGATTCTTCCGTGTCAATACTTTGGATTACCTTTGAATCATCAAAACAAATGGTGTTAAACAAAAATTGAAGGCATGAAGAAAGTATTGAAGGTGATAGGAGTGCTGGTTATGCTGGCTGTGGTTACGGTGGGCGTAGTGTGGTGGTATTCGCGTACGAGTAATCCGTGGAACGCACGGACGGTAGGCGATATTTCGGTGCCCATGGGCTACACAAGGGTGGAGGGCAGTTATGCGGAGTTCATGCGGCGGTTGCCGCTGAAGATACCATCGACATGCACAGCGACAAATGGCTTACGCCGAAAGTAAAGGAACGCTTTAGAGCCAACAAATTAGGGCGTATGGCTTGGAATGGGGATGCTGACTATGCCTATAATTCCAAGGCAACGTAACTATTCGCTGAATAGTTACCGAAAGTGAGAAAAACATTAAAAGAAACTAAATATTACGGCTTTCAATCCCTCTCTCGCAAGTAAATGATTATCTTTGCGAAAAATTTCGTAACGAAAAATTTCGTAACATGGAAAATCCTTTTAAGTTCGGCTCATTGGTTGATGCCCCATACTTTACAGATAGAGTGAAGGAACTGGAGTATATCGTCCAATTCTTGAAGAGTGAGAACCATTTGATTCTCATATCCCCACGACGCTTTGGCAAGTCGAGCCTCGTGAGGAAGGCTGTCGTGCAGACTAAGCGGCCATACTTGTGGCTCAATATGCAGGCAGTGTTGAGCAAGGAAGATTTTGCAGCAAAGCTTCTGAAAGCACTCCTTAACCAATATAAGTTTGAGAAGCTCAAGTATTATCTTCGTAACTTTCGGGTAGTGCCATCCGTCAATATGAATCCGATGACAGATGAAATCACGGTTTCTTTCCAACCATCGGCAGATAACGGAATGACGGCAATCGAGGATGTGATGGCGATGCTCCAGAAGGTATCAACACCAGACAATAAGTTCATTGTGGTTTTCGATGAATTCCAAAGCATCTTGGAGGTTGATAAGCATTTGGATAAACAACTGCGTGCCATTATGCAGGAGCAATCTGGCATCAACTATATATTCCTCGGCAGCCAGGAGTCTATGATGACGGATATTTTTGAAAGTGTCAAGTCGCCGTTCTATCATTTTGGTATGTTGATGAGACTGAATAAGATACCATACAATGATTTCAAAGTGTATCTTGCAGAGAGATTGGGGGCAATATCTGAGAATGCGGAACAACTGGCTGATGATATTCTCGCCTTTACTGGATGCCATCCTTATTATACGCAAGAATTGGCTTTTGCGGTATGGAATAATCTCTCTTTGGGAAAGACGGAAGATGTGATGTGCCTGTCTGTGGATGATATAGTTGCTACTCACGACTTGGATTACGAGCGTTTGTGGCTGAACTTTAACAAAACAGACAAATATGTGATGGTGGAGGTCAGCATGGGCAATAATCCTGCGCAAGACAGGAGTCTTCCTACCAGTACGATGACCAGTGCCATCGTGCGCTTGATGAAGAAGGGATATATCTTTAGAAACGAACAATACGAAGTGGAGGATCCTTTCTTCAAGAAGTGGATGCTTAAGAATGTCGTGGGATAGGAGAGATAAGACAATGTACCATTTTGTTGGTGTCAATATTGTCAGTTGTGATACTGTTAGTATTTTGATGATGTAACGAAATCACGTAGTTGTTTTTGTATCTTTGCCACACCTTAAAGAGAGTATTACGCTTATGAAACATAAAATAACCTTTTTCCTCTTACTTTTGCTTGTCATCGTGTCTTGTACAGACAACAAGAGATACGACAGTTTGCTGCAACGGGCAGACAGCCTCATGGACAGTAATGACAGCTTGGCAGAAGCTGCCATCTCACAGCTCGACAGCATCAACCCACAACTTGCCGACTTTTCGAACAGACAGAAGATGCGCTATGCTTTGTTGCGCCACAAGGCGATGAACAAGGCAAACATCCCCATGACCTCAGACAGCGTGATGAAAGAGGTTGTGGAGTACTACGACCGAAACGGCTCTGCCAATGAACGGATGCTTGCCAACTATGTATTGGGCTGCGTATACAGAGACTTACATGAAGCTCCTATGGCTTTGGAGTATTACAACAAGGCGACAGAGCAGGCAGACACAACAGCCACAGACTGTGACTACGGAACACTTTATAGGATATACAGCCAGATGGGGTATTTATTTGCCAAGCAATATTTTCCCTATCAACTATTTGAAGCATTTGGCAAGGCGGAGAAGTACGCTTATTTGGCTAAAGATACATTCAATGCTATCGTAAATTACCAAAACACAGGAGATGCGTATTATTGTTTAGAAAAGAAAGATTCTCTTATCGCAATAAACTTGCGTACTGCAAGTATGTTCAAACAAATAGGAGACGATTATAATGCTGCCATTGCCTTAGGTTGCAACTACCGTTTTTATATTGAGAAAAAAGATACAATAAATGCCAAGAAGGCTTTCGCTGCATATAATTCCACCAGGTACGAAGGTAATTCTAATTATAAAGATTCCAAGGCATATGTTTTATGGCAAAAGGGAACATATTTTCTTTTTGTTAATCAGTTAGATTCTGCATATATCAACTTTATCCGTAGCTTAAAGTTCTGTAAATCGTATAGTATTAAAGCTGCCATTAGCAAGGGCTTAGCAGAATACTACACAAAGATTAAACAGCCAACATTAGCAACAAAGTACGCCATACAAAGTGCTGAGTATAATGATTCAGACTTAATCGAGGCAAGAAAATCTCAGCTACAGCAAATGCAAGCACTATATGATTATAGTAGAAATCAAGAAATGGCGAAAAAGGCTGAGCAGAAAGTAGAGGGGACTATCCAAATAATCTACATGATTATTTTAGCATTTATCATGTTGTTATTATTACTTTTTTATATTCATAGAAAGAAAATGACTCTCAAGAAAAAGAGAATTGAAATATCAAAACTTTTATATGAAGACAGTTTGCTTAAACTTAAAAGATTGCAATACGAGAAAGACAAACTTGTAGCGGACAACAACAACAAACTATCTCAAGTCATCACGGAGAAAGAATTTACCATCAATAAATTAAAAACTGAAATAAATAACATACAAGAAAAGTATTCACTATCACCAGAACGTGATGCCGATTTAACCTTAAACGGTTCTTCTATCTACAAAAAAATTAAGTTTATAGAGGTGCATCCTAAAAAGGAAATGTGCGAGGATGACTGGAAGGAATTAGCTGAAACGATAGAGAAGGCGATACCTGACTTTATTCCAAGATTAAAGGATAAAGTCAACGATAAAGACTACAGAATCTGTTTATTGATAAGGTTAGGTTTCTCCACATCTTTCATGGCAAGGATTTTAGGTGTATCAGGTGCAAGCATCTGCAAAAGCAGAAAAACAATGTTGAAAAAACTGTGCGGAAAATCTGGCAAGCCAAAAGAATTTGACGAGTTTGTTTTGCGAATAGGGTATCCTTTTTGATGTTTCAAATTAGACACCCTAAGTAACGTGTAAAAAATAACTTGGTAATGTGTAAAAAATAACTTGAGCAGTTTTTTCGAGAATCATGTAACGCATTCATCAACGACGGGCTGAACCAACGGTAAACAGT
>CAVCRI010000267.1:0-3772 GCA_963604545.1 Lachnospiraceae bacterium
TGGCAATCATGAACTCAGTGAAAACGTCCTGATTCTGGACAATCTTGAAGGCTGCTACGGTAGCTACGCCACCTGCGCCAATCATAAGTACTCTGCTCATTTCTTTATTTAATGTATAATTTATAATTAACAATTAATAATTAGGCTTGCGCCCTGATATTCTCGATAACGCTATAGAATTCTTCACTCTTCACTCTTCGTTCTTCACTTAATCTCGTCCGCTGAGATACCCAATGCCTTCATCAGCGAATAGCCGAGGATTTCCTGGCGGAAGTTGCCACCAGGAAATGGTTGCATGGCGAAGAGGGTGATGCGCTTGTTGTCGTCATCTGCCTTGCGCAACAAGTCGCGCAACTGGTCGTAGGCATCGCCATCCTCTGAGTTAGGGATAATCATCACTCGCTTCACCTCCTTGGCATTGCAGACGGTGCGGGCGATGTCGACGAGGAAATCGTCCTTGCCCACCATCTTTTCTTCCGTAGGATAAGAAGAGATGATAAATTCTCCTAGGTTGGAGTCCTTGAAGGCTTGTGCGTTCAAGTCTTTCTCGTAGTTGGAAGGGCGGAAGTTCTTCATCGCCAACGATTGCTTGTCGTGGATGAGCACCACTTGCGTCTCGTGCTCACCCTCTCTGAGTCCGCCGTCCAGGGCGATACATACTGCCCATTGTGCCATGTCGGCAGGCTGGATGCGACGATTAATCATGCGCTCAAAGTTGACGATCAGGTCGAAAGCCACCTTGTCGATATAGTCAGCATCAGCGATGATGACATTCTCGCTCCATTTTATATTGTTTGTATCTAATGCATTCATGGGTACAAAAATACAAAGAAATTTTGTAAATGTTGCAATTAGAATGTATAAAATAATAAAAAAGATAACATTTTCATCTTTTTTTCAATTTGAAGAAATGCTATCTTTTTCTTTTGGCATATTATCAAGCTACCTTATTCTCGTATTTCCGATGGAAAGCCAAGAGGCAGAAGGCTCCAGCCAAAGCCATTGGTACACCGATGAGGGCAGGGTAGTTATATCCCATTCCCAAGGAAACAGGGATGCCTCCCAAGAATGCTCCAACGGCATTGCCCAGGTTGAATGCCGCCTGGATGCAGCAACCGCCCAGCATCTCGCCTCCCTCGCTATGCTTCACGATGAGGAATTGTTCTGGCGAACCGATGCCGAAGAGGCAGGCGCAGCTGATGAACATCATCGCTGCCGACACCCATCCATAATGGGAAAGGAAGAAGGTGGCAAGCAAGGCTGCCGCCGCCAAAAACTGGAGATAGCAGGTGAAACGACCCGGTTGTATCTTGTCGGCAAGAAAGGCACTGATTTGATTACCCACCACCATGCCGAGGCCAGCCAGAATCATCAATACGGAGATGCTTGCCGCGCTAAATCCTCCATTCAATTGCAAGAGTGGAGAGATATAACTGAACCAGCAGAGGATGCCTCCGTTGCCCAAGAATGTGGCACCGATGATGAGCCAAGGGGCAAGGTTTCGCAAGAAGCGGAACTGTGCCTTCATGCCTTTGTTAGGCAAAGCCTCTACATCGGGTACCCATTTGTATATCATAAACAGGGTGAAGCAGCCCAAGATAATCGACATTAAGAAAGGTGCTCGCCACGAGATGTTGTGGCTGAGAAATGTACCAAGCGGAACTCCCATCAAATTGGCTACAGGCATACCTGCGCACATCATTGCCACTGCCTTGGTACCCTTGCCCTCTTTTGCCATCTTTACTGCTACGATGGTGGCAGTACCAAAGTAGGCTCCATGAGGCAAACCCTGGATAAATCGGGCACAAAGCAACATCCAATAACTAGGAGCGATGGTTGCGATGATGGCACCGAGGGTGATGAGCGATGCGAGAAATAGCAAAATTTTCTTGGGGCGATATTTGTGCATTAATATCAAGGAGAATGCTCCTGCACATACGCCGAGAGCATAGATGGAGATGAGATGTCCTGCCTGTGGGATGGACACGTTCATGTTGTGAGCGACATCGGTGAGGATGCCTTCGATGATAAATTCTGCCATGCCCAGGGTGAATGTGCCGAGGGCGAGTGCAAATAATCCTTTTTTCATGTTCTTCTTACTGTAATACCTATTGTTATTATTGAACTACCTGTTGTCTTTGTTTTTGCCAAAATGTTTGTTTTGGTGCTCTTTCCAAGCAAGGATGAGTCCGATTACCTGTGAATAACTCTTCCTGCCTTCCGCCACATGGTTGCCCTTGAGATATAATTCAAAGAGAAAATCTTGTGCGGCATCAAGCGTCTTGCATCGTTTGTCGAGCCAGTACTTTCTGTCGCTTCTTGCCAACTGGATAATCTCTGGGCGAATGTACTTCAGGTATATCTCTCCTTCCTTCTCACCGAGTATGTCGAAGACATTGTTGAGTACGTGGAAAAAAATGTGGTAGTATCCACTGAACCTGATGGCTTTGTCTGATGAAGAGGTGCAGACGATATAGCTGTAGAAATTAGCCTCTCCCTCGTTGGCTACGCCTAGAAAGTGGGCAAACTCGTGGGCGTAGGTGGCAGGGTAATCATGAGCCAGCACTTCGCCATTCAGGGTAAACTCGCAGAAGAATGGTCCCATGCTGCCTGTTACTCCTGCCATCGAACTGAAGTGTGAGAATACCATCGTCTTGGCATGGGGATGCTGGTTGAAAGGTGAGTTGATGCCTAATTCTTCCACGGATTTCATAGATTCCATGGCATTCACAGATTTATTCCAGCCACCGATAAGATCATATTCTTTTAATACAGCATCTCTTACTCGATTTCTAAAGACTTCATTCGCAAAAGAATTGAATTCTTCACTCTTCACTCTACGTTCTTCACTCAACTTGTTGAGGCTGTCGGCGTATTGGTAGGCAAAAGCCTTGAACTTTTCCTTGTTTACTTCCACGGGCTTCATGCCAATTCTATAGTAGATGTTTGGCTGGGAATAATTCAATCCCCAGGCGATGTAGAACCAAGCGTATACCCATAACAAGTATTCTGCCACCTTTCCGAATACCACTTTCTTCTTAGGGTATTTACATACCTTTGGCGCAAGAAAAATGAAGCGTTTGGCTAGTCTCTTCCTTAGACAGATTTCATAGATGGGATAAAGAACCGTCCAGGCGATGCTGAGTGCGATGAAAACATCGCCTACAGCAAAGGGAAGCAGACCCGATATAGGGGAGAGGCATGTGCCAATGACAGGATAGATGTGAGAGGTGTAGATGAGTCCTAGCGAAGGATTCATCTTTACGATAGTGACGAGGATGAGTAGGGCGATGAGCACCCAGTGTCGCCACTTTAAGCTATAATAATTGCACTTTTTCATACTCGTGTGCAAAAATACAAAAGTTTTCTGAATTATTGACACGACTTGCTCGTTTTTTTGCTATCTTCGCAGCAAGAAACAGATTATTAACTTATTAATTTTAATAGGAGGGCCGATTATGAAACAGACTTTAGAAGCTTTCGAGGCCAAGAACCTTGAGTATGAGAACATCTATAACGATGACGATGAACGTAGAGGTTACAATTCAATCTGGTATAACTAGGCATTTCTTTTCTATGTGATGCAGGTTACGAGGGATTGAGTATTTTTATAATTACAAAAAAGATTAGCAAGGATAATGAAGGCTATGTCGCAGTTGTGGGTTGTACAACTTAGGCATAGCCTTTTTTTGTTCGATAAATTAACCCAAGTTTGACTTAAGCATCCTGTTTTTCTTGCAGTATCAGTGCGTTAGCTTTTTCAATTTGCGTC
>CAVCRI010000268.1:0-1849 GCA_963604545.1 Lachnospiraceae bacterium
TCTTCGGTTTGTTGGATAAACAAAGGTTCACAAGCATCAAGCAATCGGTCGATTCCATATTGCAAATCATCCTCTGTTGCTGTTGCAGCGTTCGCAGTCCTCAACCATACAAACCAAGCCAACTGCTGGACGTATGATGAATACCGATCTGTAACTTGACAAATCTCACGAGCTAACTCATCTGAGATATGCTTATCCGTCGCATCAAATCGCTCACAGATGTATTTCACCCAATCCTCCTCGCTTATCTTATTGAGATAAAAGAAATCTCCAAACCGATAAAAAGGATAACTTGGATTTTGGAACATCTGCTCCATCATGTGCTTCTTGCTGCCATACAGACAATAAGAGACATGGCTCTGCAATTGCCAAACACCACGAAGTTTCTTTTGGAAAGTCAAGGAATCTGGGAAATCACCTATCTGCTGGAACTCGTCAATGCAAACCACGATTCGACAACCTTTCGATTGAGCAATCACTTCGGGAAGCCTCAACACGTCTTCTGTTGTTGTATTGCTTGCATTATATTCCAAGGACAAAGAGAAATCGTTCAAAGGATCTTGTCCAAAACTAATCTTTGGAACAAAACGGCTCAAGAATACTTTTGCATTCTCCATCCATTCCTCCCATTTGTTAGAGGTTGCCCTGACAACTGCCGTAGCAAAAGCATTGATGAAATCATTCTCCGAACGACAGCCGAAAGCATCTATACGAGCAATCTTGATGTCCTCACTCTCGACAAGTGAGCACACCTTATCCACAAGTAATGTTTTTCCCATACGGCGAGGGGAAATCAAGATGGTATTTACTCCGTAAGTGAAGTTAGCCTTTAGTCGTTCCGTCTCTTCCCTTCGGTCAGTAAAAGTATCACCTTCCACTCTCACACCAAAAACAAAAGGAGCTTCCATGTTCTTTGTCATATTCTTCTCTTTTATATGATTTACGGGTGCAAAGTTAATAAAATTATCCATTTTAAACAAGGTTATTTAAAACAAAGTTGTTTAAAATGGAATATCTTTGTGGATTTCCCTGATAAAATAACTAAAAAATAGGCGAAACAGGGCTTTATTCAGAAGAAATATATTACTTTTGCAGAAGCGTTTGCAGAAACGAAATTGTACAAAAGCGTTTACAGAAACGGAAATACAGATTTGCACAAAAAGAAGAAAACCGATATGGAAGAAGAAAAGACTATCTTTCCGCTTATCACAGCCTCATCCACCTTTGACGCCGTGATACTCTGCGATGGAGACTATCCGTCGCACACTATCCCATTGTCCATTCTCAACCATGCCAAGTACTTGGTTTGTTGCGACGGAGCAGGAATGCGCCACATCTTTCATGGAGGAACACCCGATGCTATCGTGGGGGATGGCGACTCCCTGCCCGAGGACTTCAAGCATCGCTATGCCAACATTCTGCATTCTGTTTCTGAACAAGAGGACAACGACCAGACGAAAGCCACTCGCTTCTGTATCTCCAAGGGATTTCATCGCATCGCCTACGTCGGAAGTACTGGCAAGCGAGAAGACCATACCATCAGCAATATCTCGCTCATCATGAGATACATGCGAGACTTGCACCTCGATGTTACGATGATTACCGACCACGGTTACTTCATCCCTGCATCGGGCAAGCAAACTTTTGAGAGCTTTCCTCGCCAACAAATCAGCATCTTCAACTTTGGTTGCAAACTGCTATCAGGAACTGGTTTCAAATGGCAACCTTATCCATACGAGGAATGGTGGCAAGGCTCGCTGAATGAAGCCATCGGAAACCAAGTTACGCTTGATGGAGATGGCGATTACTTGGTCTTCTGCACATTCGAGCCAAAGATTCCTAGCAAATA
>CAVCRI010000268.1:1878-3760 GCA_963604545.1 Lachnospiraceae bacterium
ATCCAATAATTACGAATAAATAAAAAGAAATAAATATGATCAAACGACTATTATCTTTCCTTGACGCATCGCCAGTGAACTTCCTGGCGGTCAAGAACCTTTCAGCGGAACTCGAAAAGAATGGTTTCCGCCGTATCAATCCGCAAGAGCCATTGGGCAAGATGGAAGCTGGCGACAAGTTTTATGTCACCAAGAACGACTCCAGTATCTACGCTTTCCACATCGGAAAGAAGACGCTTGCCGATGCTGGTTTCCACATGATTTGCGCTCACTGCGATTCCCCTACTTTCCGCATCAAGCCGAATGCCGAGATGGATTGTGAGGGAGGTATCGTCAAGTTGAATACCGAGGTATATGGTGGTCCTATCATGTCCACTTGGTTCGACCGTCCTCTGACACTCGCTGGTAGAGTCATCGTAAAAGGCGAGGATGCGATGAAACCTCAGACCTTGCTTCTCCATATCAAGCGACCATTGCTCCAGATTAGCAATCTCGCCATCCACTTCAATCGTCAGGTAAACGACGGCGTGAAGTTAAGTCGCCAAAAGGATGTCTTGCCTATCCTCGGCATCATCAATGATGAACTGGAGAAAGGCAACTTGTTGATGAACGTGATTACAGAAGAATTGAACATCAACAAGAATGACATTCTCGACTTCGACCTTTATCTCGCTGACGCCACCCCAGCTTGCACCTTTGGAGCACATGATGAGTTCATCTCCTCTGGTCGTCTCGATGACTTGTCTATGTGTTGGGCAGGATTGGAAGCCATGATTGCATCCGATACGACCGATACCACCCAAGTCTTGGCTTTGTTCGATAACGAGGAGACTGGTTCGCAGACCAAGCAGGGAGCAGGCAGTCCATTCCTTTCTTATATGTTGAAGCGCATCGCCCTCGCCCAGAGCGGTACGGAGGAGGCTTACTATCAGGCAGTGGAACGTGCCTTCATGGTATCTGCAGACAACGCCCACGCTTGGCATCCTAACTATAACGAGAAGTACGACCCTACGAATCATCCGATGTTGGGAGGTGGACCTGTCATCAAGTTTAATGCCGCCCAAAAGTATGCGAGCGATGCCGTTTCTGCCGCCATCTTCGCCAACATCTGTGAGGAAGCTGGTGTTCCTTGTCAGCGTTTTGTTAATCATAGCGACGTGGCAGGCGGAAGCACCTTAGGCAACATCCTCGCCTCCAGCATTCCATTGAAGGGTGTGGATATGGGCAATGCCATCCTCGCCATGCACAGTTGCCGAGAGACAGGCAGCGTCATTGACCACGAATACACCGTGAAGGCTTTCACCAAGTTCTATCAGATGTAGGCTGATGGAAGAAAAGAACACGTCAGAGATAGAATTATGAGGAAAAATGCAAGAGTTACGAAAAAAGTTTGTAACTTTGCAGAGGTTAGGAAAAGAACGATATGACAGATAGTAAGCAAAACATAGATGAGCAGAGCCTACAAAAGGCAGAACGCCTTTTCGAGTCGGGCGACATCAATCAGATAGAAGTCGGCACAGCCAAGGGGTTGTGCCAGATTCACAAGTACCTGTTTGATGGTCTCTACGATTTTGCAGGCAAGATACGCACGCTCAACATTGCCAAGGGCGGTTTCCGCTTTGCCAACTGCATGTATCTCGATGCCATTCTTCCTGTCATAGAGAAGATGCCAGAGACGACCTTCGAGGAAATCATCGCCAAGTATGTGGAGATGAACATCGCCCACCCTTTCATGGAGGGCAACGGCAGAAGTACTCGCATCTGGCTCGACCTCATCCTGAAGAAGAATCTTAGCAAGGTGGTGGATTGGCGTAAGGTTGGCAAAGACCAATACCTGCAAGCGATGGAGCGCAGCCCCATCAACGACCTGGAGCTTCGCTTC
>CAVCRI010000269.1:0-3746 GCA_963604545.1 Lachnospiraceae bacterium
TCCTTCAACTCGGCAGGACGCAAAAAGCTACCCACGCTATCAATTCTCTTGTTCACACTGTTTGTTTGATTGCTCACATTGTTTGTCTGATTGCTCATTTCTTAAATCTCCCTTATTTTAAATTGTTATTACTCTTGTTTTGCAATTGCGGTTGCAAAGGTAAGAAAAGAAAAAATATCCACCAAATATTCTTCGCAATTCAGAAAAATATGCTATCTTTGCACTCGAAACGCAGTTTTCATAGAATATTATTCTGGAAAGCTCCACTAAATAAAGAAAAGAAGAGTATGACAACACAAGAGAATTTAGACGAGACCGACATTAAGATACTTCGACTATTGCAGCAAAACTCCCGACTCACGGTGAAGGAGCTTGCCGCCAAGGTTCACCTCTCCCCCACTCCCACCTTCGAGCGTCAGAAACGCTTGGAGCGAGAGGGCTACATCCAACGTTATGGTGCCATCGTTGACCACCACAAGTTGGGCAACAACGTGATTGTGCTCTGCAACATCCGGCTGAAACAGCACACCCACGAGCTCATCCAGCAATTCATGGACACCGTGCAAACCATCGACCAGATAACGGAGTGCTACAACACCACAGGCGATTACGACTTCCTTATCAAGGTCTATGCCCGCGACATGAAGGATTACCAAGACTTTATGCTCAACACCCTTGGCAACATCGACTGCATCGGAAGCCTGCACAGCATCATCGTAATTGGCGAAATCAAGGACTCTCATTGCATCCCTGTGGCGAGATAATGGCTTCGAAATATTGGGCTAATCGGAAAATCATACATTTTTTTTCGATGCCAGCTTAATTTTTACTCCCCTTTTCTCTTATAATATAATAAGGTGAAAAGCTTAACATCAAAAAGAGAACAAAAAATGAAGAAAGAGAACGAAAGAGAATTATCACATTTATCGGACAATGAAATCCTGATGGGTTTCAAGGATGCCGACTCCAAGATAGTGAGGGAGTATTTCTACGGATACTGCCGAGTGGCTTATTGCATCTACGACAAGCGATACGACCTGCGATTCAAACCAGGCATGGACTTCTATTCGCTGGCGCACGAATATTTCCTCTATCTCGCCAACCACAAGTTTAACCCCTTGGAAGACCGCAATCCCAAAATGTCGCTCAAGACGTGGATGGTAAATGGTTTCCGATACTTGCTGTTGGATAAATTGAAGGCAGTTGTGAAGGAGCATCGTTTCGAGAGTTTCGAGGCAAAACAGGAGAACAAGAAGTTGAAATTCGACGTTACGGACGACAGTTTCGAGCAGGAGCTTTACCACACCATCGAGGACATCAGCAACCATTACTATGGTCGAGACAGCAAGAATGCCATCATCCTCAAAATGCTCTACATCGAGGGATTCAAGGGAAAGGACGTAGCAAAACAACTGGGAATGACAGCCTCCGCCGTCACCCAGCGTTGCCAGAAGATGATGCACGATGTGGTGATTCCTTACTTCAAGAAATACTTTGTGGCTTCGGAATACGAAGGTCACATGTCGATTGGCAGTGCCGAGGAAGCAATGCTTTCTTCAGACATGGCATTCGAAGCAGCGCCTAAGATGGCAAGCGCAAGAAGACCTTGCATGATGGCTGCAGATTTTATTTCGGAGGAAACTGAAAGCAATGGAGACATCAGATTGAATATGAAAGAAATAAAGAAAGGAAGAATCACTCCTCAATGGATAGATTCCTTGCAGGAGAACGAGGTGTTTGTATTTGGAAGCAACCTGGCAGGAATGCACGGCGGTGGTGCCGCTCGCACGGCTCGCCTTCACTTTGGAGCCATCATGGGACAGGGCGTTGGCCTGCAAGGTCAGAGTTACGCCATCCCTACGATGCAAGGAGGCGTGGAAACGATTCGTCCATACGTGGATGATTTCATCGCCTTTGCGAAGTCTCATCCCGACAAACATTTCCTCGTCACCCCTATCGGTTGTGGTATCGCTGGCTTCGACGCCGAGGACATCGCCCCACTGTTTGAGGAGGTGAAGACGGTCAAGAACCTCAGCTTACCAGAGTGCTTTTGGGAGGTGATAGAATAAAGAAACTCGAAATTCTTCCTCCCCCAAAAGGAAACAGAAGTATAATAAAGACATTAAAACATTACAACTATGAGCGTAGATATTTCACATATTATAAAAACTGATTTTCGAAATACAGAAGATCGTCATGCTGCTTGGAATTTTATCTTGCAAACAATAGAAATGTTCAAAAAGACACTTAACATTAAAGCAGACGAAGAGGAATGGGAATTAAACGAAGAGGACATGAGTTTTAATCTCCCAGACGGGGACTGGGAGTTCTCTTTGCGCAAAGGATTTTGGATAATAGAATCCGGTTACCATTACTGCCAAATTGTCATGCACAGAGGTCGATACTTTTGGCTACGTGACCAAGTATATGAAATTGCAAAGCTATTAGGACAAGAGGAAGCTTGGTACACACCAGAATTCAACACATGGAACGGTGGACCGACGGAGGACTTAGATTGTTCCTTTGAAGAATGGCTGGACTTTGCGACTAACAAGAATAATGGGATTGTTCCTGAATTTGACAGCAAACTTATTATAGCCCAAGACGATTTCAACAAGTATGAAATTGTTTATCATGATGATTTCAAAGACATCAAATTATATAAGGCTGAAACACAAAGCAATGGAACTTCAAATCATATCCCTGATGGATATAAGCCAAGCAAAAACGAAGTAGAAAAGTATCTATATAGATGGGATTGTTTAGAAAATTATGTGGAACAAGAAAGGGCATTAGATAAACTATTCTTAGTTTTATGTAATCAGAACAATGACCTGTATAACATCTTGCTAAAGTGTGCCACATTGAATAATTTCTACAGCACCAACATTTTCGACATCTATTCTGTGGCTATGAACATTTACTGCATGAATCATATAGACAACATATTAGCCAAGGGCGACTTAGACCACAGATTAGCCAAAGGTGATTTATCCTTGGTAGAGGAAATCGCACATGTCAAGGTTGGGAAAGACAAAGTAGAACGCAATTTCTATTCGTTTGCCACAAAATATTGTAGTCATCATCAACCATCTAAATATGCCATATATGACAACTACGTCGAAAAGGTCTTGATTTTTTTCAAGGACAGAGACCACTTCTGCAAATTTGAGAATAAGGACTTAAAAGAATATCCAAAGTTCATGTCAATTGTCAAGCAATTTATAAAACATTATAGATTGTCTAAGTTTACCCTAAAGGAAATTGACAAATACTTATGGCAATTGGGAAAAGAATATTTTAGTACAAAGAAAAAAGAATAATCATTATGTTAGGAGCAATCATAGGTGACATTGTTGGATCAAAGTATGAGTTCAACAATACGTTTGACTATCATTTCGAGATGTTCGGCAAGGGCAGTGACTTTACAGACGACACGATTTGCACAGTGGCTATCGCCGATGCAATCATGAACCAAAGAAGCTATCAAGAAAGCTTGTTGGACTGGTGTCGTCGCTATCCTTCGCCAAAGGGAGCTTACGGCGGAAGATTCGCCATGTGGATTCATTCGCTGAATCCTCAGCCATACAATAGCTTTGGCAATGGTTCTGCGATGCGAGTTTCGCCTGTGGCTTGGCTTTTTGACGACTTGGGAAAGGTGAAGGAAGAAGCAAAGAAGACCGCCCTCCCTACTCATAACCATCCCGAGGGAATCAAGGGAGCTGTGGCTGTGGCGCATGCCATTT
>CAVCRI010000270.1:0-3724 GCA_963604545.1 Lachnospiraceae bacterium
ACTACTTTTATCCTGCCCTCGGCTTGCTCACGATATTGAGGTATAGCATCCAGGGCTTGGGCTACAGTATGCTCTCGATGATGAGTGGCGTGATGGAGATGATAGCCCGATGTGGCGTAAGCCTTTGGTTGGTGCCAGCCTTGACATGGACAGGCGTCTGCTTTGGCGACCCTGTGGCTTGGGTGATGGCGGACATGTTCCTCATCCCTGCCTTCTGGTGGCTGTATGGGCATCTAAAGAAGAGTATCACCATTCAGCAAAGAAAAGACACCCAAGTATCTGAAACCGTGAATCTTTCTTAAATCAACGGCTTTCCTGAAATATTTCAAACTATACTTCGAGATATTTTTGTACTTTTGCAAAGTATAGTTTAAAATATTTCGGATATGGATAAACAAATCATCAAGAACATCATCATAGAGAAGCAATTGGCGATTCCCAATTACAGACTGACGCACAGAGACTTCGTGTTCGGCAAACAATCGAACTACATACTCGTTGGCCTCAGAAGGGCAGGGAAATCCTACTTGCTGTATCAAGACATACAAGACAGAATAGAGGGAGGAGAAATTTCTGAAAGCATTTCCTGGGTATCATGGTTATGTCATCACCCGCGACTATCAAACAGAGATAGAAGTGGACGAACAGACCATAGAAGTGGTGCCGATATGGAAATGGTTGCTGAAGTAATAAGAAGGGCTAGTAAGGGCATGTAAAAATCGGTGCATCCAAACGAGGAAGCACCGATTTTTGGGTTTGTAACTAACTTTGTTTAAATACAGCTTTCGCAATTATAATCGATTTTACCTGATACCATTCTCCCTGTCACTATTGTTCAGCTTGCGCCTATCGGCATCATATTTGCGACCATGATGGAAGTTGAAACTTGCCGTAAGCAGAACCGTATTGGCTTGCCCCTTAAAGCTGATGACATTGTTCTGCTCTACATACCTATTGTACTTTCTGTCCTCAAAAGAAGAACCATGGGGCGTAAGAAAATAGATGATGCTAGCACCAAAATGCCAAGCCTTATAATGGTATGTCAAGCCGAGTTGGGAATGAGTCTCTCCACCATTCATCCGCTCTCCCCAATAACTTTCGGGTGCCTTATAGTAACTTGCGCTTGCATTCCAGCTTCCCTGCATCCATTTGAAGCTACCACCCCAACGCCAAAAGTCAAAGTTGTGTCTGTAGTCCATTCCTCTAGTTTGAGTATTGCTATATTCCCCATATAGTGACAAGTCCAGATGGTCCTTGACGATGTGGAAAGTAGGTATCGTCAGCAGACGCTTGTACGAATGGCTCTTCTGGTTTTCTGGCTTATAGACAAACAGATAGCTTCCGTCTTCCCGAAGTTCTGGGATAACCGTACTAGCAATCGGCTTATCAGCATAAGTCCAGCTTCCTTCCATATAAAGTTCTGCAAATGGAACATTCCAAGTCACAGAAAGGGCATTCCTGTAGCTTTGGTATGGAACCAGATCTTTGTTACCATCGCTCGCCTCAAAGCTATTGGCGTATTGGCGAACTTCGCTCAAACTGGCTAGGCTAGGCACAGATGAGGAAATATTACTGCTCCACCTAAAGCTCAGATGCTCGTTTACTTTTGCCTGTAGCACCAACTGAGGTCGGAACATCCACTTGGAATAGCCATCTTCACCCTGATGAATGGAAGACCTCGTTGCCCCAACACCTAGCTGATAACCAAGCCATTTCATATTGCCTTGAACTTGGGTAAAAAGATAAAGGTCACTGTATTTCAGCTCTGTATCAGCATTGCTGCTACCCACATAGAGGTTGTCCGTATGACTTATATTGTATTGTCCACCACCCGAAAGGGCGATGCTTTTCCAATTCTTTGTATATACAGCCTCGCCTATCAGTGAGCGTTTCCTTCCTGTTGCTTCATAACTATAGTCATTCAAAGGAGAATTTCTTAGAGAATGCTCAGGCGACTGAACAAATGGATACTCCCGCATACGATACTGATAGCTAGTACCTATATAAGTACCAACCAAGTTGAGAGCCAAGTTCTGAGCATGTGGCATATTCAACGAATAATAGAAGTCAAAGGAAGGAGTCTGTTCCAAATCCTTCACGTTGTTTTGCAAGTATCGTTTCTCTTTGCCATCTTCTTGATAGAGTTGGTTAGTTCCTCTTACAGGGCTGTTGTAGTTATTGAAGTTGAAACGTAAATCCAAAGTATATTTGTCTGGTTCGTAAAAGCGATACCCCAATTGCACTTCATTCACGGTATATAAAAAGGGTGAATCATATCCCCAATAATTTCGGTTAACCTTTTCACCATTAGGTTGATGATAAGTGCCAAGGCTTTGGTTGCTACGTTCGTCTGAACGATATGAGAAATCATAGCTTACGCTGAACTCCGACTTCTTGACATTATACTTGAAGTAACCATCCGTATCATTCTGTCCATTCTGTATGCCTTGCCGAGAAGATATTCCGCCCACATAACCGGCATAGCGTTGGCGCACTTGATAGTTGATGACCGCATCCAAATTGGCATCTCCATATCTTACACCAGGCATATTAATGAACTCCACCTTGGTCACTTCGTCAGGCTGAAGGGCCAAGACATCTTGCATGCTGGCCTTGACATCGTTGATGCGCACTTGCACACTTCCGCCTTTCAGCGAGACAATCTTACGATTTCCCTTATCGACAAGAATTGTTGGCAGGGACAAATTGTCCAGCAAGTCATATCCATTGGATGCCGTCTTTACCTGTTCCTTGGTGGGGAAAATGATTTGTCTATCAACATTTTCCACCACTCTTGCCGCATTTACTGTTACTCCTTTCAGCTGATAGGCATTCGCCTCCATCCTCACATTGCCGATGCGAGCGATATTCACCAATCGGCTGATGGTCTTATAGCCCACATAGGATACCTTCATGATGGCTTGCCTATGCTCACAAGGTATCACGAAGTCGCCATTGGCATTGCTTACGCCACCACAGATGAAGGTGGAATCCTGGGGATTTAGCAACTGGATGTTGGCAAACTCCACTGGCATGTTGTGGTTGTCTATCAATCGACCGATGAGCTTGCGCTCGCTCTTGCGAGTACACTCCACGGTAATGAGGCTATCACCTACCGTCATCTTTATCGGATAGAAACCGACGACCTTGCGGATGGCATCGGGAACGTTCTGGGTGTTCACGTTTTGTGTAACCGTGAAGTCCTCCAATTCGTTGTAAATGAAGCTAATCTTATAGCGACTAGAAGCCTTGTCGAGGTCGATGAGAATATCCGACATGCTACGGTCGTGATAGTTGCGCTGGATATGCTGTGCGCTCATCGTCGGGATGAATGCGCACAGCAAGAATATGATTGCAGATATTCTTCTCATAATGATTGTGTGGACTATTCTTTCTTTGTTCATTTGTTTCACGTTTTGCCTATATTACAATCCACCTTTCATTTTCCTAACCCTTAGGCAGAAGAAATATGTGACCTATTTACGCCTCAAATAACCCATCTAGCGTAACTTCGCTATTTACGATGCTCGAATGAATGCCATTAGCCACGCCATATGTCGTGACAAATGTGTTGACCAAAGCCTTGGTGGTATGAGTTTTCTCTCGAAACAGTCCCATCCTATTGCGCAACTTCATCTCGTAATCAGCAGAAATTCTATATGGCTCTAAGCTGAACTTCATCTCACAAAGATTGATGATTCTGTCGGCACGTTCCAAGACGAGG
>CAVCRI010000271.1:0-3709 GCA_963604545.1 Lachnospiraceae bacterium
GCAGCCTTCAAGATTGTCCAGAATCAGGACGTTTTCACTGAGTTCATGATTGCCAGCCGTCGCAAGGAAAAATGCGACAAGTTGGTGAAGTCTATCCATGACAAGGGTTATAAGATGGATATTCAGACGGCTGAGGTAGACGCCGACGACGTTGAGCAGTTGAAGGCTCTCTTCAATAGCTACAAGCCAGAATTAGTCATCAACCTCGCCCTGCCTTACCAAGACCTCACCATCATGGACGCTTGCTTGGCATGTGGTTGCAACTATATGGACACCGCCAACTATGAGCCAAAGGACGAGGCTCACTTCGAGTACTCTTGGCAGTGGGCTTACAAGGACAAGTTTGAGAAGGCTGGTCTTTGCGCCATCCTCGGTTGCGGCTTCGACCCAGGTGTATCGGGCATCTTTACAGCTTACGCTGCCAAGCATCACTTCGACGAGATTGAGACACTGGACATCGTTGACTGCAACGCCGGCAATCACCACAAGGCTTTCGCCACCAACTTCAACCCAGAAATCAATATCCGTGAAATTACCCAGAAGGGACTCTGGTACAAGGATGGCGAATGGATTGAGACAGACCCTCTGTCTATTCACAAGCCTCTCACCTACCCTAACATCGGTCCTCGCGAGAGCTATCTGATGCACCACGAGGAGTTGGAGAGCCTTGTGAAGAACTACCCTACCATTAAGGAGGCACGCTTCTGGATGACATTCGGTCAGCAGTATCTCACATATCTCGACTGCATTCAGAACCTCGGCATGAGCCGCATCGACGAAATTGAATACGAGGCTCCATTGGCTGATGGCTCAGGCAAGACAGCCAAGGTAAAGATTGTGCCATTGCAGTTCTTGAAAGCAGTGTTGCCTAACCCACAGGATCTCGGCGAGAACTACGACGGCGAGACTTCCATCGGTTGCCGCATCCGTGGCAAGAAGGACGGCAAGGAGCACACCTATTATGTATACAACAACTGCAAGCACCAGGAGGCATACAACGAGACTGGTATGCAGGGCGTAAGCTACACCACTGGCGTGCCAGCCATGATTGGTGCGATGATGTTCTTGAAGGGCGTCTGGAAGAAGCCAGGCGTATGGAACGTAGAGGAGTTTGACCCAGACCCATTCATGGAGCAGCTCAACAAGCAAGGCTTACCATGGCACGAGGTGTTTGATGGCGACCTGGAAATTGACTAATTCATTGGTCACAAGCCCAACTTAACATTTAACATTCAACATTTAACATTGAAATAAAATATGGCAAAAGACATACAGGAAGGAACTTTGAATCCTAACGAGGGCAAGCTGAAAGCCCTCCAGGCAGCCATGGCGAAGATTGAGAAAGACTTCGGCAAAGGCTCCATCATGAAGCTCGGCGACGAGCATGTAGAAAACATCGACGTGATTCCTACCGGTAGTATCGCCCTCGACAATGCCCTTGGCGTAGGCGGTTATCCTAAGGGACGTATCATCGAAATCTACGGTCCAGAGTCATCTGGTAAGACCACACTCGCTATCCATGCCATCGCAGAAGCACAGAAGGCTGGCGGTATCGCTGCCTTCATCGATGCAGAGCACGCCTTCGACCGCTTCTATGCAGCCAAGCTTGGTGTAGATGTGGATAACTTGTGGATTTCCCAGCCAGACAATGGTGAGCAGGCTCTCCAGATTGCCGACCAGTTGATTAGCTCTTCTGCCATCGACATCTTGGTAGTTGACTCTGTGGCAGCCTTGACTCCAAAGAAGGAAATCGAGGGTGACATGGGCGACAACGTGGTTGGTCTTCAGGCTCGCTTGATGAGTCAGGCACTCCGCAAGCTTACCTCTACCATCAGCAAGACCAACACCACCTGTATCTTCATCAACCAGTTGCGTGAGAAGATTGGTGTGATGTTCGGTAACCCAGAGACAACCACAGGTGGTAACGCCTTGAAATTCTACGCCTCTGTCCGTCTGGACATCCGCAAGGCAACAGCCATCAAGGACGGTGACGAGGTGGTAGGTAACTTGGTTCGTGTCAAGGTTGTGAAGAACAAGGTAGCGCCTCCTTTCCGCAAGGCAGAGTTCGACATCATGTTTGGCGAAGGTATCAGCCGTGCTGGTGAGGTATTCAACCTCGGCGTAGCCAACGACATCATCGAGAAGAGCGGTAGTTGGTATAGCTATAATGGTTCTAAGCTCGGACAGGGTGCCGATGCTTGCAAGGCCATCCTCAAGGACAACCCAGAGCTCTTGGAAGAGTTGGAGGCTAAGGTTCGTGAGGCACTCGCTGCCAAGGAGCAGAAGTAAAATACTCCAGGAATAACTCGTCCATAGAAAGAGAATAGATTTACACCTTATTATATATAAGGCACTTTCATATCATAGCAAGGAGTCAAGAAGCAAAAATGCGACAAGTTATCGCATTCCGCCTCTTGGCTCTTTTCTTTTTGTCAGTATCATCTGACAGCTTGTCAGCCCATCTTGTCATTTTTCCCTTGGCACACGCTTTGTTATAATGGATAGCGTGAACGTTGCGACGAGATTCCCGATGATGCATATCTTCGGCAGGCCTCAAGAAACAATGCTTCATGAGATAAATAACAATATTCATTAACGACAAAAATAAAAAAAGATATAATTATGGGAAAAGTAATTGGAATTGACTTAGGTACAACAAACAGTTGTGTTGCCGTATTCGAAGGTAACGAACCAGTTGTAATCGCTAATAGCGAAGGTAAGCGTACTACTCCATCAGTAGTAGGTTTCGTAAAGGATGGTGATCGTAAAGTTGGTGACCCAGCTAAGCGTCAGGCCATCACAAACCCAAAGAACACAGTTTACTCAATCAAGCGTTTCATGGGTGAAACATACGCTCAGAGCCAGAAGGAGGCAGAGTCTATGCCTTACACAGTGGTAAACGAGGGTGGTTATCCACGTGTTGAGATTGAGGGACGTAAATATACTCCACAGGAGATTTCTGCAATGGTTCTTCAGAAGATGAAGAAGACCGCTGAGGATTATCTCGGTCAGGAGGTTACAGACGCAGTCATCACAGTTCCTGCTTACTTCTCTGACTCACAGCGTCAGGCTACAAAGGAGGCTGGTCAGATTGCAGGTTTGAACGTTCAGCGTATCGTCAACGAGCCTACAGCCGCAGCTTTGGCTTATGGTGTAGACAAGGCTAACAAGGATATGAAGATTGCCGTATTCGACCTTGGTGGTGGTACATTCGATATCTCTATCTTGGAGTTCGGTGGCGGCGTATTCGAGGTTCTTTCTACCAATGGTGATACACACCTCGGTGGTGATGACTTCGACCAGGTAATCATCAACTGGTTGGCTGATGGCTTCAAGGCTGAGGAAGGCGTAGATCTCCGCAAGGACCCTATGGCTATGCAGCGCTTGAAGGAGGCTGCTGAGAAGGCAAAGATTGAGTTGTCTAGCTCAACTTCTACCGAAATCAACTTGCCTTACATCACTGCAGTTGACGGTATGCCAAAGCACTTGGTAAAGACTTTGACCCGTGCTCAGTTCGAGCAGTTGGCTCACAACTTGATTCAGGCTTGCTTGGTACCATGCCAGAATGCAATCCGCGACGCTAAGCTCTCTACTTCAGATATCGACGAGGTTATCTTGGTTGGTGGTTCTAGCCGTATCCCAGCTGTTCAGACTCTCGTTAAGAACTACTTCGGCAAGGAACCTTCTAAGGGTGTTAACCCAGATGAGG
>CAVCRI010000272.1:0-3618 GCA_963604545.1 Lachnospiraceae bacterium
CATTGGGGAAGGGAGTTTTCTCTTCCCTTTATGTTGTCAAGCCATTATTGCAAAGATAGAAAAGGTATTTTGAGACAACGAATAATTGACCAATATTTCAATTATTGGAAACACTATTCATAAATAAACCTAATATTTCATTGAAATCTTATATATTATGAAGTAAAGTTATTACCTTTGTAAGTAAATCAAAAACAAGAGTCTAAATGAGTAAGGATATTAATCGGCTAAAAGTATTGCTGGCCGAAAAGAAGCGCACAAACAAATGGTTGGCTGCAGAACTTGGCAAAGACCCAGCAACGGTTTCTAAATGGTGTACAAATACCATGCAACCGAATGTTGAAACATTGGTAGAAATAGCAAAATGTTTGAATGTGGAAATTCAAGACTTGTTTTGGCCGATTAAAGACAAAGAATGATATGAATATATTTTCCTTTTTTTCCGGAGCCGGGTTCTTAGACTTAGGCTTCGAACTACAAGGTGACTTCAATGTGGTCTTTGTGAATGAATTTCACAAGGCTTTTAATGACGTGTACCAATTCGCACGGCAACAGATGGGTATTGCCCAACCTATTTATGGGCATCACGTTGAAGATATAACAGAATATACAGATGGAAGCCACGAAGAAAAGCTTGCTAATCTGATACAGTTGGTAAACCAATCCAAACAAGTAGATTTGACTGGCTTTATTGGTGGTCCTCCATGTCCTGATTTCTCTGTGGCTGGCAGAAACAAAGGTCGAGATGGGGAGAATGGTAAACTTTCTGGAACGTATACAGAATTAATATGCCGTGCTCTTCCTGACTTTTTTGTATTCGAAAACGTAAAAGGTTTGTATAGAACCGCAAGGCATAGAGAGTTCTTTGAAGAATTGAAAACGAAGTTCCGAAATCATGGATATTCAATGACAGAGCAACTTGTCAATGCCTTAGAGTATGGTGCACCACAAGATAGGGATAGAATTATCCTTATCGGCTTTCATCACACTGCAATAGAAAGACTTCACCTACCTGAAACTGAAGGCAATTTGTTGGATTTTCCATGGGAAGCGCATAAACGATACAACTTGCAAACAGTGAAGTCTCTTCCATGGCCGACTAAAACGCCATATCATGAAAATGGCGAAACAGAAATGCCTCAAGGCATAATCGAGGACTTGACTGTCTTACACTGGTGGAACCAAAATCACATAGAAACCCATCCAAACAAAGATATGTTCTTTCAACCAAGAGCAGGACTTGTTCGCTTTCAAACAAAGGATGAAGGAGATGTGGAGAAAAAGTGCTATAAAAGACTACATAGATGGCGTTATTCGCCTACCGCTGCATATGGCAACAATGAAGTTCATGTGCATCCATTTCTGCCACGTAGAATTTCTGTCGCAGAAGCATTGGCGATACAGAGTTTACCAGCAAATTTCGTCTTGCCGCCCAATATTACGCTTTCAGACGCTTTTAAGACTGTAGGCAATGGTGTTCCGTTTGTATTAGCCAACGGAATAGCAAACAGTATCTCCGATTACATTAACCATCACAATTGATAGGAGTATGGAATTAAGTCATTTGATAAATCTGATAGATGAATTGCCCCAAAATAGCAAATTATCTTACGTTAGAGGTGAAGATGTGTGTACATTTGTCAAAGTTGATAAGGTTCATAACAGGCTTTATGCACTTACGCCCAAAGACAAAGAATGTACTTTTGCAGAAAGTTTCTTATTGGCGTTAGCTTCTGGCATTGCACCCAATGTCGCTTTCAACACAAGTCAACTGCTCAACAATAAAGGCTCTAATAGAGCTGTCGTTGACAGTATCATAGCCAATACGGCAGAGTTTTATTGGCTTGCCAAAGATGGAGCTAAGTTTACGGTTTGGATTCCAACGAAGAGGCATCCTGTTGGAGAACTCGCAGAATGGACAGATCTGGAGTCTATCAAAATGGCGGAGAAAGTCCTGCCAGGATTTATGCAAACATCATACACGGCATCTCCCGATGTCGTGCGTGAGAGTTTTATTCGTTTTTGGACCATTGTCGACCAACACGGAGCCGATTACGAATCTTATGTTTCGCAGTATGAAGCTGTAATCAATGCTTATTTACCTGAAAATGTTGATATAGAAAACATTTTCTCAATAACAGACATAAACCAATACAAAAAAGCCATTAACGCAATCGTAGAGAAAAACGAGGAAATGGCTTATTTGCAAAAAGAGCAAGGGCCAGACGGGAAAAGGTATTTGGTATACTCGACTCATAAACACTATATAGAGTTCTTGAATATTCTTTCTGCAACCAATAGCATTAAAGTGTCTTCACAAACATTGAATATTAATCCGGGCACAAAAGAAAATTCTGACTATCGTCCCTACATCACCGCCATCAAGTCGAAACCTTTCCTTTTGCTTGCCGGTATCTCTGGCACAGGCAAGAGCCGAATCGTCAGAGAGTTGGCTCGTGCTTGTTGGGAAGAAGGTTCGGCGGAATACAAGGCGCAGAAGCCAAAGAACTTTGAGATGGTGCAGGTGAAACCGAACTGGCACGACTCCAGCGAACTCATTGGGTATGTGAGCCGAGTGAGCGGAAAGGCAGAGTTTGTGGCTGGCGACTTCTTGAAATTCGTGGCAAAAGCATGGGAAGACCAAGACACACCTTATTTCCTTTGCCTTGACGAGATGAACCTGGCACCCGTGGAACAATACTTTGCGGAATACCTGAGTGTGGTGGAGTCTCGCAAGTGCAGCGAGGACGGTGTCGTTACCACAGACCCCATCTTGAAGAAGGAAAATGCCGAATGGTTCTTCAACCTGACGGCAGCCCTTACGTCAGACGAAGACGTAAGAAAGCGTTTCAATAAAGATGGCATCTGCCTTCCACAGAACCTTATCGTTGTCGGAACGGTCAACATGGACGAGACAACGTTCTCTTTCTCCCGAAAGGTGCTCGACCGTGCCATGACCATTGAGATGAATGAGGTAAACCTGCATGGCGGTCTGAACAAACGGCATGAGCGCATCGGTAAGTTGGGCAACGCCGAACTGGTGGGTTCAGCCGTAGAAGGAGTGGACGTTTACGACGACTATGCCGACGTTTGCAACACGGTGTTGAACTATCTGCAAAAGTTGAACGATGTTCTGGAGGGCACGCCATTCAAGATAGCCTATCGCACCCGAAACGAGTTTCTGCTCTATGTGGTGAACAACCTTCCTTACAACAAAGACGAAGACGGCAACGACCTACCACAAGGCTACGTCATAGCCCGTGCACTCGACGAGATTACAAGCATGAAGATACTCTCTCGCATAGAGGGCGACGACACAAAGGTGAAGGACAGTCTGCTGAATGCACTGAGCCAGACCATCACAGACAGCCTGAACGCCATTACCGATGAAGACCATCCCGTCCAGTCGGTCAGCGTGGCCAAGTTGGACGAGATGAAGAGCCGTCTCCAGTCGGGCTACACGAGCTTCTGGAGTTAAACCGACACGGATATGGAACTGCTGACCATCACACACACAGACTTCAAGATGAGCATCGAGTGCAGCAAGTTCGATGCCATTTGGGCGAAAGCCAAGGGTAACATCGGTGAGCAAGGACTGCTCTCCACCTACTCTTGGAC
>CAVCRI010000273.1:0-3602 GCA_963604545.1 Lachnospiraceae bacterium
ACCATTCAGGCTTACATTGTTTTGTAACATAAAAAGATAAATGATTTTTTGTACCGTTAGGTGGTATCGTGTGAAGGATACCCCTCAACATTTTTATATATACAGCGTGCGCTAAAGATAAAGAGAAAGATTATCAGATAGTTACATACTGTTTAATATATGCTGTTTTTAGCAAATGTTGCGGCATATCCTTCACACATCACCCGATTTTCACGCCCCTAGGGCGGTTTCTCACTTACTATCCTTCACACCCTGCTTCTTCGGCTTCGATTCTTTCTTCTTCTTCGGCTTCGATTCTTTCTGCTCTTTCTTCGGCTTCAGCTGCTCCTTCTCCACCGGAGCGAAATGGCCATCGAGCAGCAAGCCGTCTACCAGCATGCGCAATTCCTCCTTGTGCTCCTTGTCTACCAACGTCTCCATCCAGCGACGAACGCCCAGGTAATTCTGAAACGAGAGGGGTCTCTTCATCTGGCAGATGCTCTTGCTGTAACGGGAGGTGAGATCGAAATCGGGACCGATGTCCTCCATGTTCGTGTCCCAACCCTCCTCTTCCTCGGTCAAGCCACCCAACTCACGGTCAGCCTTCAGCTCACCGCGCATAGCCCAAAACACATCCTTCAAGAGAAGGTTGAAACACTCATTGGCAGACATCTTGCCTGTCTGTAGTCGTAGGAATCCTCGATTCCCTTGACTACCTGCTTAATTAAATAAATCATTTTCTAAAAAATTATTTTGTTGTTTTTTCCCGATAATGGGAATTTCTAATTTTTATGTCGCTAAAATTGTTTACTTTTGCAGCCAGATTTAACAACAATCTTAACTAAAAATTGTAACATGGCTACAGAAACAAAAAATCCAAACCAGCAGCAACCGAAGGTATTGCCTTCCTTCTTCTGCACCATCGCCTCAAGCAAGAGCAAGCAGTTGCTCAGTGAGGAGGAACTAGAGAGAATCATCGTGAGCGACAACATCGTGAAGGAGCGTACCGAGGAGTATCGCCGCAGCCTGCCCATCAGCAAGGACCTCGCCCACGATGTCAAGGTGATGATGCCGGGCATCACTGCCTCAGCCCTCATGGACGGCATCGGCAAGGAGCTGCGCAACGTGGTAGCCCCTACCCTCGCCATCGCCACCGACATCGACGACATCCCACCCGAGAAGCTCGGCGAGGTCATCGCCAAGGCGGACGCTGACCCGCACACCACCGTGAGATTCATCACTGCCAGTGGACTGGGCATCCGCCTCATCTCGCACTACTTGTCCCTCGACGACCCTGACGTGAGCGTGACGGAGCTCTTCGACGTGATGGTGCGCAAGGTGATGGCTTACTATGCCGAGGTGCTGGGCGTGAAGCCCGACGACAAGTGCGTGGACATCACCCGCATGTGTGGCCTCGCCCACGACCCGAGCGCTTACTTCTGCTGGCAGTCGGTGCCTTTCGCCCCAGACTTGCAAGACCTGAAGGTGCTCTACACCAAGAAGGCGACGGAGGCGAAAACCGCCAAGCGCACCTCGCGCCGAAGCAAGCCAAGCCAGCGAATGGTGCAGCTCGCCAAGGGCATACCGTCGATGGCGGAGGCGGAGCAGCACATCCTGAGCCTGCTGGAGACCTGGGGCTACAGCTTCGAGAGCGGCCGCCACAACGAGTATGTATGCCGCTTCGGCAAAGTATGCGTGCGCTATGGCATCGACAAGGACCAGGCCTTGCAGTATGCCACCGCCCACTTCGGAGTCGACTACCCCGACACCGCCAGCGTGATGAGGTCTTGCTACAAGCACACCGAGCGACTGGGCTCCTGGCACTTCTACCGCAAGGGGGAGGGTTACCCGGGCAAGCCGTCGGCCAAGGCCATCAAGCAGTGGCTGGGCATGAGATATATGTTCCACCAGAACGTGGTGACTGGATTCTATGAGCTGAAGAGCCGCGATGCCGCCAACGGCAAGTACCCAAGTTGGACGCGCGTGGACGACAACATCGAGAACTCCATCTGGAGCCTGATGGACGAGACGGGGTTCTGCATCCCCATCGTGAAGCTGCACGCCATCATCAACAGCGACTTCAGCGAGCCGTGGGACCCTCTGGACGAGTTTCTCAGAAGCCTGCCGAAGTGGGACGGCAAGACCGACTACATCTCCGAGCTCGCCGACCGCATCAAGGTGACCTACTGCCCGGGATACCACCATACGCAGGAGGAGTTCCGCTACTACTTCAAGAAGTGGCTCGTGTCGATGGTGGTGGCATGGGTGTCGCCCACCGTGGTGAGCCAGACCATCCTCATCCTCATCGGCAGGGGCGGCATCAACAAGACCACCCTCTTCTACTATCTCCTGCCGGCATGGCTCCGACAGTATTTCATCAACGACTCCACCGCCTGCTATACCGACAAGGACTTCATGGAGGCGTTCTCGAGCAAGGCGCTGATATGCCTCGACGAGTTTGAGACGGCGTTCGGCAAGAGCCTGGGTGCCTTCAAGAGCAACGTGACGAAGCTGGTGTTCTCCATCCGCCGACCTTACGACAAGTATCGCACGGAGATGCTGCACCGTGCCGCCCTCTGTGGCACCAGCAACACGATGCAGATTATCAGCGACGAGGAAAACCGCCGCTACTCGCCATGGCTGGTGGAGAACATCGTGAGCCCGAGGGACACGCCCATCGACTACCAGCATGTGTACGCACAGGCGGTGGCCCTGGGACAGGAGGTGACCCTGCGCTCCAAGAGGCAGCAGGAGGGATGGGTATACTGGCTAACCAGCGAAGACATCGAGCAGATGCACGAGCACAACCACATGTTCATGGTCAACAACTACATGGAAGACCAGATATTGCGCTACTACAAGGTGCCCAGTCCGGATACCGACCCGCAGTTCATCAAGTTCCGCTTCTCGTCGGAGATTATGGAGCGCATCGGCTACAGTCCGGCGCTGAGCCGTCACCTCGCCCAGGTCAACCTGACGCAGACGATGCTGGGACTGGGCTTCAAGAAGAAGCACAAGGGCAGCGGCAACGGATGGCTCGTCATCGAGAAGACCGAGGGCGAGATCAACAGCGATGCCGTCTACTGCCCTAGCGAGTGCAAGGATACGTTCTAAGCCATCGTAAGTGACGATGCTGGCACTCGAAAGTGACGATGATAGCACTCGAAAGTGACGCTCCAGAATATGCCAAGTGACGCTCGGGGCACACGGAGGTGACGCTCCGAGCTAGCTTTGGCGGCGTATTTCTATTGAATTCTACTTATTAAATTTCTTTTATATATCTTTTCATTTATCATGAAAATTCTATTCTATACCAAGTGGGAACTGGCTCAGCTCTACTTCCCCAATCAGTCGCAGCACGTGGCGGTGAACCACCTGATGCGCATGATCAAGCGTTGCAAACCTTTGCTCCAGGCTCTCAAGTGGGAGGGTTACACCGACCGATGCAAGACCTTCTCCACCCGCATGACGCTGCTCATCTATGAGTACCTCGGGGAGCCGTAAGCCCTCGCTTGGGGGCTCGTAAGCCCTCTTTTCGGGGCTCCAGAATGTGGTTTTGCTGATTATTGGGGCTATCGTATCACCATCGTATAGCTATCGTATAGTTGCCTCTTCGGGATGTT
>CAVCRI010000274.1:0-3527 GCA_963604545.1 Lachnospiraceae bacterium
AAAAAATAACTTGAGCAGATTTGCCCTTTCAGCCCGTCGTTGGCACATTTCGCGCATCAAAAAAATGCTCAAGTTATTTTTTTACACATTACATAAAAACCGCCAAAAGAGGTGATTTTTTGAAATTTTGTTTGTACTTTTGCCATGTATAGTCTATATTTTATGCCTGTTTGTTTAGCAGCACTAAGGTAAGTGATTTTTTGACATGACAAAATTTTGAGCAACTTCATGTTGCTCAGGTGATTATAAATAAAGTTGACGCATTAGCTTGCGGAATTAAGGGTATGACAGAACAAGAATTAGCTAACGTGATATGGGACATCAAGGAAGTTATCCGTAACTCCTATGATGATTCTGAGGTGGAGGATGTGATATTGCCTTTCACCTTGCTTCGTCGTTTGGATTGTGTCCTCGAAGATAAATATGACGCTATCCTCGAAGAACTGAACAAGTGCGAGGAGAACTTGAAAAAGTATAAGCTCCAGGCATTGATGAAGAAGAATGGCTTGACGTTCTTCAATATGTCTGGGCTCTCTTTGAAGAAACTCCTTAACTCGCCCGACCAAATCGGTGATTCCTTTAAGACATATATTGAGGGGTTCACGGATAACGTGAAGGATATTCTCGCCAACTTTGTGCATGAGGATGGCGATAGCGATACGGTGGATTTATCCAAGATATATACTCGCTTGGACAGAGGCAACAAACTTTTTGCAGTTATTCAGCAGTTTGTGGAGAAGGCAGACCTGCATCCAAGCAAGGTGAGCAATGCGATGATGGGAACCATCTTTGAGATTGTCATCCGCCGTTCCAAGGAGTCCACCAATACCAAGGCTGGTCAATACTATACGCCAAGAGAGGTCGTAAAGCTCTTGGTGAGTCTGACGATGTGCGGTAAGGAGCAAGAGCTGTTTATCCCTGGCAAGGCTTTCACCATCTATGACCCCTGCTGCGGTACTGGCGGTATGCTGACCGTAGGACGTGAACACTTGCAGGAGATGGCACAGAACAAGAACCTGAAAGTATATCTTTATGGTCAGGAGTTGAGTGAAAAGACCTACGCCATCTGCAAGGCTGACCTCTTGATGAAGGGCGATGACCAGAACCTTGACCAGCAACTCTTCCAAGGTGACACATTGGCAGATGATAAGTTGTATGGCAAGAAGTTCAACTTTATGCTTGCCAATCCTCCTTTTGGCGTGGATTGGGGTAAGGATGCGAATGTGAAAAAGGCGGTGTTGAAAGACAACTGCCCTGGTGGACGCTTTGAGGCTGGTCTCCCTTCTACATCTGATGGTTCTTTGCTCTTCTTGCAGCACATGATAGCCAAGATGGATGACCAAACAGGTTCTCGCATTGGCATTGTACTGAATGGTTCACCTCTCTTTAATGGCGACGCTGGCAATGGTTGGAGTAACATTCGCAAGATGCTGCTCGACCGTAACTTGCTCGATGCCATCGTTGCCTTGCCAAAGAACTTGTTTTATGGTACGGACATTACTACCTACCTTTGGATTCTCGACAACAAACGTCCAGCTGAGAAATACCACAAGGCTCTCTTCATAGATGCAGCCCATACCAAGGAGTTTACCAACCTGCTCCAGAAAAACTTGGGTAAGAAACGTTATGAGGTTAGCGATGAGGGTGCCAAGGAAATCTTCGACATCTACAAGGATTACAAATCATACAGTCGTGACATTGAGTATGAGAAGACAGGCGAGTTGGAACATTTGGAGATAGCCAAGTTGCTCGACTATGACGACTTCCTTTATACCAACGTGGCGGTACGTCGCCCATTGCGCCTGTGGTTTGAGAATATCTCTGCCAAGTATGCTGCTCTCTGCGAAAGCGACGACTTCAATGCGGAGGACAAGAAAAATATCATTTTGCGTGACATTGCCCAGCTGGAAGGTTCTAATGAAAAGCGTGACGACCACGACTTCTTTGTGTGGTTGAAGGCTAACAAAGTAAAGGTAACCAAGGCGCAGCAGAAGCTCATCCGTGATGCCTTCGGTGAAATCAGTGAGGAAGCACCTATCGCCTATATGGATCCTTTCAAGAACAGTGGCGAGTGGGTTATCGACACCAATCTCAATGATACTGAGAAGATTCCGATGAAGCAAGACATCGAGGAATACTTTGAAACGGAAGTGTTGCCTTTTGCCCCTGATGCTTGGATGGACAGAAGCAAGGACAAGGTGGGATGCGAGTTCCCCTTCACCCGATTGTTCTACAAGTATCGTCCGTTGCGTAGCAGCGAGGAGATACTGGCGGAGTTGGCTGCGCTGGACAAGGACATGGAAACGGAGTTGTCAAGTTTGAAAAACGAGAAGTAGGAAACATGGAGCAAATCAGTACAAAATATACCGAGGCTGTTCAACTTATCAAGTCAGCCATCTTGCAGAATCAGTTGGAAGCTGCCAAAGCTGTCAACCGACAGATGCTTGCATTATATTATGGCGTAGGCAAGTATGTCTCTGAAAATACGCGCAATGGTGCTTGGGGAACTGGTGCTATTGAGGCTATTAGCGGACAACTACGCAGGGAGTTGCCGGGGCTAAGAGGGTTTGGTGTTACCAATATAAAGATGATGCGCATTTTTTATGAGCAATGGTCTGAAGTTTTAAATCGTCAGCCATTGGCTGACGATTTAAAACAAACTGATAATAAGGACGATTTACCAATTAAGGCATTGCTTTCTGCAAATCGTCAGCCATCGGCTGACGATTTGGATTGGTATGATTTCTTCTCTATCAGTTTTACGCATCATTGTGAGATTTTATCTAAGACAACAACACTTAAAGAGCGCGCTTTCTACATTCATCAAGCAGCCACACTTCATTGGGACAAATACACGTTGCGCGACAACTTGAAGGCTGACCTCTTCCATCATCAGTCGCAGATGCCGAATAACTTTGCCAAGACGATGCCGTCTACTCGTCATGCCGTCAAAGCAATTTCCATGTTCAAGGACGACTATCTGCTTGATTTCATCAATGTAGAAGAGATTGGTGAGAGAGACCCACAGGATATTGACGAGAGAGTGATAGAAAACTCCATCGTTGCCAATGTAAAGAAGTTTATTCTGACTTTTGGCAAGGACTTCACATTCATGGGCAACCAAGTGCATTTGGACAAGTTTGGGCACGACCATTATGTGGACCTCCTGTTCTTCAACCGCGAATTGCAATGTATGGTGGTGTTCGAACTCAAGAAGGGGATGTTCAAGCCTGCCTATCTCGGACAATTGGCTGCCTACATCCGTATGCTCAATGATGACGAGCGCAAGCCGCACGAGAACCCCACCATCGGCATTGTGCTTTGCCGAGATGCTGACAAGACATACGTGGAGTATATGTTGCAAGACTACAACCAACCCATGGGTGTGGCTACTTACCAGATTATGCCCGAGCAACTGAGAAAGGTATTGCCACCAGAAGAGGAAATCAAGAAACTGCTTAACGGGGAGGAGATGTAACGATGAAAAGATATGATTCTTATAAAGATAGCGGAGTGGAATGGATTGG
>CAVCRI010000275.1:0-3504 GCA_963604545.1 Lachnospiraceae bacterium
TCTTCTGCATACTACAACAACCGTTACTCAGTTAACGGTAACAATGATGTAGAGTTGGGTTATGGTACATACGTAGCTCCTAACCGTTTGCTTATCTCTGCTTCATACAAGAAGGACTACGGCAAGAACTTCGGTTCTGAGGTAGGTCTTATCTATGAGGGCATGAACATCGGTTATGCAGGTGGCTATAGCTGCACACGCTACTCTTACACCATGTCTAGCAACATCGTGAACGATTATGGTTCAAACAACCTGATTATGATTCCTGGTTCTCGTGAGGCTCTTGAGGCTTGGACATTCGCCGACAATGGCGACTATACTGCCGAGCAGCAGAAGGATGACTTCTGGAACTATATCGAGCAGGACAGCTATCTCAAGAACCACAAGGGTCAGTATGCTGAGCGTGGTGGTGCCGTAATGCCTTGGCATCATCAGTTGGACTTCAAGTTCAACCAGAACTTCTACCTCAAGGTTGGTGGTCAGAAGAACACCCTCCCGTTTGGCGTAGACATCAAGAACTTGGCTAACTTGCTCAATAGCAGTTGGGGTCTCTACAAGAGCGTCTTTTTTGTCTTTTTCCTTGCATATCTCAATTAAACTTCGTACTTTTGCGGAAAGAAATGAATAGGCTTATGAAAAAGTATAAGATGCCAGAGGAAAACTTAGAGGGCACAATAGTGCAAGAGCCTGCTGTCTATCCGAGAATGAGTGGTCAAGACACTGCTGTCTTGGCTAGGGATTGTTATGGAGAAAATGAAGAAGAGATTGATAATGATTTCTTAGATTCTCCTTTTGCTTCCGAATCAATAGAAGATGTTATTGCATATTGTGATGAAGCTATGTCACATCGTGATGATCCTTCTTATTGGATTTCGGAAGAAGAATTTAATCGTCGGCTTTATGAGAAATATCCATGGCTAAAATAACTTATTTGGATGGGTTTGGGGATGATTTTGACGAAAAAGTCAATTATGCCACCCTTGAATTTGGTAGAAAGGCTGCCCGTAAATGGGTGGAGACGAGCCAAAAACTAATCAAAGGTATTAGTGTAATGCCTGAGTCTTATCCCTATTTAAGGGTAGGAAGAAGAGTATATAAGGATTATCGTGGAGTAAATCTTATGAATAATTTTAAACTTACTTATTCTTACGATGCTGTTGCTGAAGAAGCTCTGATTTTAAAAATATGGAATATGAGACAATCTCCTTTTAGGCTTAATGCCTTCCTAAGGTCTCTCAATTAGTAAATACCAAAAAGATGCAGCCTTCAGAACTTTCTCTGAGAGCTGCATCTTTTTGTGTTTGAATATATATTTATATAAACAAGTCTTTCTTAGGCATTCCTGCCATATATTTCTTTCTTAGTTTGTCGAAGAAAGCCAAGGTGTCGTTGCTGAAGCCGTGGCCTTTCCAGGTCGAGGTGTTGGTGACGAGAATCCAGCACTGGCCATCAGGATATTTCAGGATGAGGGCTGATGTGCCAGCCAGTGAACCCGTGCGAATCCATGGCTGTCCCTTCGCAGGTTGTGGCGTGTAGTTCCAGCCGATGGAGTAGTCGTGGTCGGGCTGCTCGGTGGTCATGAACTTCACGCTCTGTGGTGACAGGATGTCCTTGACATGTGGCATGCCGTCGATGCTGGCGATGAAGCGAGCCAACTCTGCCGTAGAGCCACACCATGCGCCTGCTCCCGAAAGCCTAGGCAGGTCGGTGTCGCCATAGCATTTCTCCACCATTCTGCCACTGTTGTTGTATTCATATACCGGGATGCTGCCCTTGTGCATATAATAATGTGTCTCGTTCTTGCGGCGGTCCTTCAGGTAGGTGCCGGCGATGTGCATGTCGTAGCAGCCGGCAGGGTGGAGGATGTATTTCTGCATGAAGTCCTCATACTTCATCCCACTCTTCTTCTCGATAATCATCGACAGAATCATATAGCCCAGGTTCGAGTAGCACTTGCCTTGTCCTGGCGTATAACCCAGGTGTCGCTTCAGCAGAATCTTCATCAGCGTCTTGTGGTCAGGGGCTTGGGTCAGGTGGTTCTGCATCATGATGTAGCGGGTGGATGATACAGGGTCGCCAGCATAATTGTTGAATCCCGCCTTGTGTCTGAGCAGTTGCTCCACGGAGATGTCATAGTATCGCTGGTCCTTGATGCCGTTGCAATAGGTGGTATCGTTGAGTATACCCTTAGGGCCGAACACTTTGTCGCCCATTCTGAGCTTCTTCATCTCCCAGAGCTTCATGATGCCCGTGGCTGTGATGAGCTTGCTCACCGAGGCGAATCGCATCAGAATGTTTGGCTCCATCTTGATGCCTTTCTCCACGTCTGAATAGCCGAAGCCACGGGCGTAGAGCAGCGAGTCGTTGCGGGTGATGGCGAGCTGTGCGCCATTGATTTCCCATCGCTTGAGGTATCGCTCCACGAGCGAGTCCATCTCGTGGTAGGCCGCTCCCTCGGTCAGGGCGTTGCTGATGGAGTCGTTGATATGCGCCTTGGGCAGGCTGTCTTCCGTTTTCTCCTTGTCGGAGGTTGAGGTGCAGCGCGACACGCAACTACGTGTCAGCCACACGATGATGGTCACCATCACAAGCAGGATGATGGCGATGCGTTTCTTTCTAAGTCTTCTAGCCATTGTTTCTTGTTTTTATTTTAGATACAAAGGTACTGCAAATCGTAGACAATGCAAAATAAAAAAACATTTTTTATTCCTAACTAGATAAAATTTGCGCCCAGCCTGGGGAATACTCCTCAGCCTGGGCGCTTTCAGGGTAATTATCTACAGCTGCTCACGCCCAGCGAAGTGGCAAGGGCGGTGAGAATCGAGATGATGAGCTGGATGATGCTCTTCCAGGTTTCTTTTCTGATTGTTGCCATTTTTTTCTTTCTTGTTTAGTCAGTCTTTAGTCCAGTTGTGCATCTCCATCAGAGGAGCCTGAGCCACCTGTGCTGCTGCCTGAGCCTCCGGTAGTGCTGCCACCAGAGCCTGAGCCACTGCCACCGGTGGTTGTGTGGTCCTTGTTGTCGTCAGTGCCGGTGGAATCGGGGTCCTCCACATCGTCCTTGTCGCCCGATGTCACGCTCTTCACTAGCTTTCCGTCGCGGTCGTAGCAGGTGATGCTTATGCTTGTGTTGGCAAGCTCCTGCTTCAGCTCGGTGCTTGGCGTAAAGATGAGTCGACGCGTCTTGATGAGGCTGGTCTTCACATTGTCCACGTTGTCCACAGCCTCTGCACGCAGTCCGAATCGCATGGTGCCCAGTCCAGGGATGGCAACGGAGTGACCCTCAGTAGTCCATGCCTTCAGCACCTCGCTCAGTGCATTGTAGGCCACCTTCATCACCAACTCGCTGATGTTGGCACGTATGGAGGCCTCCTTGATGACCTTCTTCTCGTCGATCTTGTTGTAGAGGATAGGCTGCATCACAAACATGTACTTGTCGGCCTTGGTGTCCTTGTCTGTCATGTAGGCGATGCGGCGCTCTACAGCCTTAACGTTCATTCCCAT
>CAVCRI010000276.1:0-3504 GCA_963604545.1 Lachnospiraceae bacterium
GAACGGATTACTATCTGGCGGATGGCATCACGCTCCTCAGGCTCTTGCCAAAGACAATGATAGATAGGCAAGAGGTCACAGATTGCTACCTCTTGGCGGTCTTGCATAAAGGAAGAGGTACGAAGTAAACGGACGATATTCTTCCAGCGACGGTCGCTCACATAGATGTTACGACGCTCAGCAGCCTCATCCACATTCACAGCCCTTAAGCTCTTACGGATGCTCTCAATGGCATCAAGAACAGCCTCGTTCACACCTATCTCGCTGATTTTCTTCGACCATTCAGCATACTCCTCTGCAGAAACCTTCAAATCCGTGAGATCAGTGAGATCCGTGTGAGACACTTCCTCCAGCAGCATTGCCCTGAAGTTCTTCTCCTGCTTAATCGGTCTGCTCTCGATGCGAATCACAAAGCGGTCCCATAGAGCCTCCAATCCTTCCCCCTTGGCAGGCAACTCATTGCTTGCTGCCACGAGGAGCTTGAGCGGAAGGTGCATCTCCCGATTGCCATTGCGGAATATTTTTTCATTAATAACCGTGAGGAGGGTGTTCTGGATAGCAGGACCCGCCTTCCAAATCTCATCGAGGAAGATGACATCTGCCGTAGGAAGATAACCATCCACTGCACGTTCGTAGGTATCCGAAGTCTTGAGTTTCTGAATGCTAACAGGACCGAAGATTTCATCGGGCGTAGAGAAGCGAGACATCAGATACTCAAAACTGTGAGCATTCTTGAAGGCGGTCTTCAGCTGGCGAGCCACCATACTCTTCGCTACTCCCGGAGGTCCCAAAAGAATAATGCTCTCACCCGCCAAAGCTGCCAAGAGCGACAATGATATCTCTGTTTCTTTCTCGTATATACCTCGGTTCATCTCACCGAGCAATTGTTTGAATCTTTCTTTCATAGATGGGGAATTGAGAGAAGTTATAGAAGTTAAAGAAGTTAAGGGACAAATGCTTTTTCTGCCTATATTAGCAAGAAAAGCCGTTGTCCCTTAACTTCTCGAATGACCGAAGGGAATGATAACTTCCCTTCACTTCTATAATTTCTCAAAAATTACTTTACATTTCCAACCTTGATCAAGTATTCCGCAATCTGGACTGCGTTCAGGGCAGCACCCTTGCGAATCTGGTCGCCAGTGAGCCACAAAGTGTTGCCGTTGTCATCAGCCAAGTCCTTACGGATACGACCTACATAGACATCGTCCTTGCCTGCGCTCTCCAATGGCATTGGATAAACATAGTTCTGGGCATCGTCCTTCACGGTTACGCCAGGAGCTGCCTCCAAAGCCTTGCGGATTTCCTCAACGGTCAATGGCTTCTCAGTCTCAAACCATACACTCTCTGAGTGAGAACGAAGTGAAGAAACACGAACACAAGTGGCACTGGTGCGAACATCAGAGTGCATAATCTTGCGAGTCTCGTTATACATCTTCATCTCCTCCTTGGTATAGTCGTTAGGAGTCATCTTGTCAATCTGAGGAATGACATTGTAAGCCAACTGATGAGGGAACTTATTGATATGGTCTGTCTTGCCTGTCTCCACGAGGTCCTTGTACTGCTGCTGAAGCTCAGCCATTGCCGCAGCACCTGCACCTGAGGCACTCTGGTAAGAAGCGATGTGAATCTTCTTGATATGGCTCAAGTCGTCGATAGGCTTCAAAACCACTACCATCATGATGGTGGTGCAGTTAGGGTTGGCGATGATGTTGCGAGGGCGATTGAGGGCATCCTCAGCATTTACCTCAGGCACTACCAAAGGCACGTCGTCGCACATACGGAATGCGCTAGAGTTATCTATCATCACCGCACCATACTTAGTGATGGTCTCGGCGAACTCCTCTGAAGTGCCACCACCAGCAGATGTGAAAGCAATATCGACATCTTTAAAGTCATCGTTATGCTGCAAAAGTTTGACCTCATAGTCCTTTCCCTTGAAGTTGTATTTTCGTCCGGCAGAACGCTCAGAACCAAACAACACCAAATCATCCATAGGGAAGTTTCTCTCAGCAAGGATACGCAAGAACTCCTGTCCCACTGCGCCGCTTGCACCAACAATTGCTACTTTCATAATCGATCTTTTTAATTTAAAAGTTGTTATAAGTGTACTTTACTTAGGACAAGAAAACCTACAAGTTCTCAAATCCGCTGCAAAGGTAAGACTTTTTCTGTTAAATCAAGCATAAAATCCGAAATATTATTGCTTTTTGCTGCAAATTTCTTTATTTTCCTTACTTTTCGTCCATTTCTTTACAAATCTTCTTTGGAAATTCACAAAGAAATGTACACAAAACTTTTGGCTATCAGAGAAATAAATTATATTTTTGTAGGCGAATAGAAAATGACGACATGGAGTGGCTTAGCATTTCTACAAGCAACGAGATAATCAGAATCACGATAGAGGAAGAAGACAAAACTGACACACCCGACAAGAGCAAAAGACACAAGTGGCTTTGGATGGTATGGATGTATAGCCGATGCGCCGACCACACCAGCGATGGCAATAAGACTACTTATACTTTGCATAAATCATCACAGGTCGTCTTCTAAATGACATTTACTAATCCCTTAAACATCCGATAGGCACTACATACACTCCATCTTTACGACGATAAGCAAAGTCGCCAGTTCCCGTAAGCACCATCTTAAAGGACGGCTCATTCATTTTCTCCGTGTTTATCTTTCCTGCAAGAGCGAGCAAATTCTCCGAGCCTTCATTAATAAGCTTGTCACCTCCCAATTTCACCTCAACAAGCCCATACTTACCATTACGGAGATGCACCACAGCATCACATTCCAAACCATTCTTGTCACGATAATGAAAAACTTCCCCATCCAAAGCATCCGCAAACACACGCAAATCTCGAACACAAAGAGTTTCAAAGAAAAGTCCCATCGTATTGAGATCATTGATGAGGTCTTTTGGTCCAAGTCCTAGCACTGCTGTACCGATAGATGGGTCTATGAAATAACGAGTATTCGCAGTACGAATAGCAGTCTTTGAGCGAAGGTTAGGATTCCAAGCCTCAGAATCTTCTATGACAAAGATTTTCCGCAAGGCCTCCAAGTAACTTCCTGCTGTCTTCACGCTAATTTCATTCTCATCATTGGTCATCATATCAGCCACAATTGTCCCTATCGTTGCTTGTGCACCCTGGTTGCGAGCATACGAACGCAGCAACAATCGAGCTGTCGTGGAATTACGGCTCACCCCATCTACTCGTGAAATATCTTTCTTGATAATAGCATCCACATAATCAAACGCTTGCACCAAAGCAGCTTCCCCTTGCAATCCACAGGCAAAAGGCCATCCACCACGGCAAATCAAATAAGCCAAATCGTCAATTTTCAGTTTATTGACAGCAACAATCTTATCAGGCGTATCGAACAACTGCGCCAAACTAACCTTTCCATTAGATTCTCCCGACTCATACAAGCTCATAGGGCGCATTGTCAACCAACTAAAACGCCCAGTACCAGAATGGTGCATGTCCTTCTCTTCAG
>CAVCRI010000277.1:0-3500 GCA_963604545.1 Lachnospiraceae bacterium
ACGAGATACCACCGCTACAGAGAACCTGACCGAAAAACACTGCGGTGCAAGTCAACAATCTTAATATGTGTCTATTCTGCTCCATCTAATAACTAAAGTTTACCACCCCATGAATGTAGTCAGGAGTTCCAACTACATTGTGACTATACCTTTTTAAAAGGTTTACTTCTCCTCTGGAGCCTTGTCAATCAAGTCCATGAACTGGTCGAGCTTAGGAGTGATGATGATTTGGGTGCGGCGGTTACGTTGCTTGCCCACCTCTGTATTGTTGCTTGTCACAGGGTTGTACTCACCACGACCACCAGCAGTCATACGCTTAGGGTCTACGCCAAAGTGATCCTGCAAGTACTGTACTACAGAAGAAGCACGGAGCGCTGAGAGGTCCCAGTTGTTGCGGATGTTCTTCATCTTGGCACTGGTAGTGCTTACAGGCACATTATCAGTGTTTCCCTCGATGAGCACATCATAGTCCTTGTAGTCGGTGATAATCTTGGCTATCTTGCTCAAGGTCTCCTGGGCACGGCTGTTCACCTCGTAGCTACCACTCTGATAGAGCATGTTGTCGGCGAGAGAGATATAAACCACGCCCTTCAACACCTGCACATCAACCTCCTTCATCTCGTCCTTGCTAAGAGAACGGGTCAAGTTGTTGGTTAGCACCAGGTTGAGCGAGTCGCTCTTGCTCTTCACCTCTACCAAGTGACGGATATACTGGTTGCTCTCATTAATCTGGTCTACGAGTTTCTCAATGCTGATATTATTCTGGTTAGCATTGGTCAAGCTCTTGTCGAGTGAGTTCTGCAACTTGGCATAGTCCTTCTGAGCACCCGAGAGCTGTTCCTGCACTGCAGAAAGGCGAGCCTCTGTAGCAGCCAATTTCTCCTTAGTAGCCTGATAGTTGGCTGTCAACTCCTTATTCTCATTCTGGCAATTCTGCAAATCCTTCTTGCTAGCACAGCTAGTAGCCAAAAGCGCACTAGCCATCATTACCATTGCTAAAATCTTAGTCTGTTTCATATTCTTATTTTCAATTTTCTAGTTATTAATATAAATATGTATATCACTCAATATCGCTAACACGATGTCAGCTAATTTGTTGCGTCGCTGAGGAATTGTACCTCTGTGGGTGCAAAGTTACAATTAAGACTACAAATCCCATCATTTGTCTAAAGCATTTAGTATTTTTTAACCACATTTTACTAAAAAGGTCTATCCTCTGTCATGGAAAACCTATTCGCACGCAAGTGTAGAAAAATTCAACTTGTACGGTTGGAATTGCCAATACGCCCTGGGCTAGGTGCTTTTGGGCTTTCAGCCCGTTTCCTTCGGTGGCACTTTTTGTCTCTGCCTAGGAAACATTTCGTCTCTGTCTAGGAAAGTTTTCGTCTCCTTAAGGAGATTTTTCACCATGCCTAAGCCTAATGATTTTCTTTCACGAAACAACAGTTACCTCAAGGGTGAGGGATGGGTGAGGGATAGAAGCCAAAAAACGAGTTATCCCTCACCCTTTCCAAAATAGATAACATACTAAGTGCAAATGCCTTACAAAGATTTTTCGGAAAAAGGGTGATGGATGTGAGGGATTTTTCGGCAAAACTTTTTTTCTTGTGCGCGGGAAGGGTACATATTGAACAAGAGCAAAAGCAACATTGGGCAAACAGAAAAGACAGAAACTGCACCCCAACTGCCAAAAAACAAAAAAACTTCTTCTTTTATTTTGTTCTTATTCTAAATTATCGTATCTTTGCACACGAATTGCTAACACATATTATAACTATGTGGGCTTTCGCCGAAGTAGAATTAATACATTAACAATATAAAAAGAGAAAATAGTATGATTCTTTTTTTCAGAACTCCATCTAAGAGTGTGATTGCGACCGAGATCGACCACAAGCCTTCTCAGGACGAAATCAATGAACTTTGTTGGCTTTTTGGTGACGCTACATTGGAAGACGCCCAGCAGTTGCAGGGCTTCTATGTAGGTCCACGCCGTGAAATGATTACTCCTTGGAGTACGAATGCCGTTGAGATTACTCAGAATATGAGTCTTAACGGCATTTCGCGTATTGAGGAGTACTTCCCTGTGGATAGCGAGGACGCTGAGCACGACCCTATGTTGCAGCGTATGTACAACGGTATCGGACAGGATGTATTCACCGTCAACCATCAGCCTGAACCTATCAAGTACGTAGATGACCTTGAGAAGTACAACGAGGAGGAAGGCCTTGCCCTCAGCGAGGACGAGATGGCTTATCTCCACAAGTTGGAAAAGGAGAACGGTCGCCCACTTACCGATAGCGAAATCTTCGGCTTTGCCCAGATCAACTCAGAGCACTGCCGCCACAAGATCTTCGGCGGTCAGTTTATCATCGACGGCAAGGAGATGGAATCTTCTCTTTTCAACATGATCAAGAAGACCACCAAGGAGAACCCTAACAAGATTCTCTCTGCCTACAAGGACAACGTGGCTTTCTCTCAGGGTCCTGTCATCGAGCAGTTTGCCCCAGCCGACCAGACCACGAGCGACTACTTCCAGGTGAAGGACATCGAGAGTGTCATCTCTCTCAAGGCTGAAACCCACAACTTCCCTACTACCGTAGAGCCTTTCAATGGTGCCGCTACGGGTACGGGTGGTGAGATTCGTGACCGTATGGGCGGTGGCGTCGGTTCATGGCCTATCGCAGGTACTGCCTGCTACATGACCGCTTATCCTCGCTTGAAGGACGACAACGGCAAGAGCGACGTGGAGCGTGACTGGGAAGACATCATGCCAGTGCGCAAGTGGCTCTATCAGACTCCTGAGCAAATCTTGATTAAGGCTTCCAACGGTGCTTCCGACTTCGGTAACAAGTTTGGTCAGCCTCTCATCACGGGTTCTGTGCTTACATTCGAGCACGAGGAGAACGGTGAGAAGTATGCTTACGACAAGGTTATCATGCTGGCTGGTGGCGTTGGCTACGGCAAGAAGCGTGACTATAAGAAAGGTGAGCCACAGAAGGGCAACAAGGTTGTCGTAGTAGGTGGTGACAACTATCGCATCGGTCTTGGTGGTGGTTCTGTTTCTTCAGTGGATACAGGTCGCTACAGCAACGGCATCGAGTTGAACGCCGTTCAGCGTGCCAACCCTGAGATGCAGAAGCGTGCATACAATTTGGTTCGTGCCCTTGTGGAGAACGACGAGAACCCTGTGGTTAGTATCCACGACCACGGTTCAGCAGGTCACTTGAACTGCCTCTCTGAGTTGGTAGAGGAATGCGGTGGCGAAATCGACATGTCTAAGTTGCCTATTGGCGACAAGACCTTGAGCGCCAAGGAAATCATCGCCAACGAGAGCCAGGAGCGTATGGGCTTGCTCATCGACGAGAAGTATCTTGATGAAGTACAGAAGATTGCCGACCGTGAGCGTGCTCCAATGTACGTGGTTGGTGAGACCACTGGCGATGCTCACTTCAGCTTCAAGCAGGCTGACGGCGTAAAGCCATTCGACCTCGACGTGGCTC
>CAVCRI010000278.1:0-3458 GCA_963604545.1 Lachnospiraceae bacterium
GAGGCTTCACGAAATAGTGATGATGTGCTAAATAGAACTTATTGATGAAAGGCTTTCCTATATATCGAGAGTGTAAACTAAACTGTGTCAATTTACTTTTATTGTAATTTGACACAGTTTAGTTTACACTCTCGCAAAGGTATACTTTTCTTGCGAATAACACAAAGAATTCTTCAAAAATAGTTGCAATTTCATGATTCTATAGCATATGTTCGCATACCTTTAATATTCAGCAACAAGCGCTGCTGTTCATGTAAGTTTTAGTGCAAAATTATATTTTTCTGATGATAAAAGGCAAGAAATGGCGAGGAATGTCGCCTTTTGTGTTAAATCTATGTTAAAGTCCAAGGAGACGCTACATTTATTGATAATAATGTATATATTTGCAATCAATATCATCCTAGTCCACCACTGCGAAGAGTGCAGTAAGCCTTAGGTTGATAAAAACTAATAAACCTAATACTTATGAAGCATGGTTTTAGCACAGGCCTGTTGCTGGTCGTAGCATTCTTTCTTTTTGCAGGATGCAGCAAGGAAAACGTGATGGAAGGTTCATCACCAGTAAATCACCTCAATGAAGTAGAGCTCAGCGTTTTTAAGCAAAGCATCGAAACTCTTCCTAGTCGAGCGGCCGGCACCCCCTTGTCTAGTACAAACCTTTTCTCGGAGTTGGAAGTTGCGATGATACCTGTAGACAACGTTTCCACCATTGCTTACTCTGCACGTCAAAATGCAAGCGCTGAAGATTTCGGAAATGTAAAACTCTACGTGCCTACTGGCAATTACTACCTTGTAGCGGTGGCTGCCAACACTGCCAATCCATCGACGAACCACCAGATAGACATCAAGTCTAACACGGAGGTAGTTTTCCCAGACGATATGGTCAAGGATATGGCAAGCAAGTATCAGAAAGTCTCGATAACCGGCACATCGACTTCTACAGCCATTGATGTTGAGCTGGAAAGAAAAGTTGCTTGTTTTCACTTAGTAGGCGTAGATAAAGAGCCTTCTAATGCCCAAAAGTATGAGATTACCTTCAGTGGCGATGTGGGCTACGTCTTTAATCCCTCTACTGGATTTTGCAAGACATCTACCTCCTTTACCCGTTCCTATGACATATCTAAAGCACATGGCAAAACAGTCGATTTCACGATATATACTCTCTTATCGAAAGGCGAGACTAGCAATGTCACCATTACAGCAAAGGCGCTAGACGGCAGCGGAAACGAGATAAAGAAACTAACGTTCGAGAATGTCCACATGCTTTTGGGCAAGCGAACCACCTACCAAGGTCCATTGTTTACAGCCAGCACCTCTGGGAACTTTACCATAACGCAGACGGTTATGGAGGAAGAAGGAGCTGCTCATGTTTTCGAATAAAGAAAACAGGGGCATTGTCAAAAAAGAGGTGTACCCTTATTGTTCGATGATGGAGCAACAAGGATGCACCTCGTTAAAGTCTTGTTAGTTTTTGGTAACTAACTTTTATACGATAAGCTGTTTATTTCCTTATCTGCCAATTTGCTATTTTACCACTCCGCTTTCTCGTTTAGGATAACGCCGTCGGTGGCATCGTCCATAGTAAAGGTGGCACCACGATACTGTACACAGAGCATCACCAAAGGATTGGAGCCATTGTTGCGGACGCTACGCTTGCCGTCGGGAGCTACCCTTACCACACTTCCCTCACTGATGGGGAACACCTTGCCGTCCACTTGGAAATCGCCCTTGCCACAGAGGAAGAAGTACAGCTCCTCGTGATTCTTGTGAGTATGGAGGAAACCTGTCTCCGTGCCTGGGGCGAACGACTGGAAGGAGAATTCGCCTCCCGTGGCATCGACCAATGCACCGCCGAATACCTTGCCGGGTATCTTCACTTCTTGGGAGAGTTCCAATACATACTCACCCAAGTTGCTCAACTTGCCGAAATCCACGGCTGTCACATTCTCTGCCTTGAAAATAGTCTTTGTTTCTTTCATTGTTTTCAAACTTTTAGTCTTGTTCTTTTAATTCAATGTTGTCATCGTAATGACGGTGCAAAAGTACGACGATTTATCCATTCCCGCAAGAGGAAACCTTGGCGTGCGTTACTTACTTTGAGGTAACTATTGCTGATAGTCAAAGGCTAAAATATTTGGCGGTTTAAGTTAGTTTAACTTTGGTAGTTGTGGCGTTTCGGGAAAGTTGGTTATTTTTGTAAACTAATAATGAGACAGAGCCGGTTACAGGTTTCACGAAATACATTCATACAAGAAGATAATGAGCAATCAGATTACAGACACGATTTTCCAAGACTGTCCCATCCGCAACGTCTTGGCACACATTTGCGGCAAATGGTCGTTGCTGGTCATCTATGTGATGCACCGGAACGAAAGCATCCGCTTCAATGCCCTCCACAAATCCATCCCCGACATCTCGCAGAAGGTGCTGACCTCCACCCTCCGCTCGCTTGAATCGGACGGCTTCGTCACCCGGCAAGTCTATGCCGAGGTTCCGCCGAGAGTGGAGTACTCCCTCACCGACCGTGCCCGCTCTTTCATCCCTTTGGTGGAAAGCATGATAGCTTGGGCACAGGATAACATGGCAGGGATATTGAAGGACAGGGACAAGGCGAAGGCTACCCTCGAAGATGCCAAGGCTTCTACGGAAATTCCGATATGTTGAGGATGGATGATGCAGGTCTGCAGGTGCCTGCTACTTTACGCCGCAGATGGTGGATGCGATTTTTTATTACATGGGCGAGCCCGACGCATTGCCTGTATTCAAGCGGCATACCCCACTTTGAAAATTACTACGGCAGAAAAAACTTTTTTCCTCGGCAGGCAGATATTTTTTTCTCGGCAGGGAGAGCCGTCTCCCTGCCGTAGCAGTGTTATGTGGGAAGAAAAATATTTACAGTACACCTTGCTCAAAGCATTTTTTGCAGGTGTCCCGGTTAAAGCAAATGTTGGTCTTGTTGTGCTTAAGTTTGGAAGACAAGCAATTAAAATGCTTGTAAAAGAATGATAATATCTCGTTCATGTATAGGGGAGAGGGGCGGTAATCCCTCTTTCCTCTTCCCTCGAAACCTTTTTTAGCCTTTTTTATTTTGTGCTTCGCCCGAATATTCGTAACTTTGCAAACGGAAATTCGAATTTAAAACATTTATGTAATTATGGCAAAAAAAGCTCTTTTGATGATTCTCGACGGATGGGGAATCGGACATCATGACAAGGGGGATGTAATCTACAACACTCCAACTCCTTATCTCGACTATTTGACAGCAGTTTCAGCACACTCTTCTCTCCAGACTTGCGGTGAGGACGTTGGTCTTCCCAACGGTCAGATGGGTAACTCTGAGGTGGGGCACCTCAACATCGGCGCAGGTCGTGTGGTGTACCAAGACCTCGTGAAAATCAACAAGGCTTGCGAGAGCGGTGACATTCTGAAGAACCAGCAGGTAATCGACGCATACAGCT
>CAVCRI010000279.1:0-3454 GCA_963604545.1 Lachnospiraceae bacterium
CTTTTTCGGAGGCAAAAGTACGAAAAGTTTTCCAAACACCACCATTACAAGATGATTTATTTTGTAAACATTGCCACTTTTTCCCACGCCTTTTCCCACGTCACCCCCAGTTTCTTCCCAAATGGCAAGAAAAGAGGCGTGGGAAAGGCTGAAAAATTTGCAAACCACCCCTTCCTTGTATTATCTTTGCAAACGGAAACGAAGATGAGGGAAACCTCCAATTCTTTCCCTGTACTTGAAGTGACAAGGAGACGATGGTAATATTGAGAAGAAAAAGGCAAATAGACCTCACACCTCACTATATAGCAGATAACTCTCTGTTATATAGTGTTTTACAGCAGTGACGTGTATTAATCTAGACCTCACTCATACCTCACTCCAACCTCACTTTGTACTAGATAGCTAACATTATTAAACTAATATTTAAAAAGAAAAGTATGGAAGAAGTAAAGAACAAAAGCATCATGGAATCAGGTGCTATGGGAGAGTCAGAATCTACAGTTTATCTTGTAGAGAGTTTCTTGGAGGAGAACTACACCTTCAGACGCAACCTATTGAGCGGGAAAACAGAATTCGCCAAGTTGCCTGCTACAGAAGACTTGGAATGGAAGGTCTTGACCAAGGAAGACCTCAACTCCATCGTTCGCAAGGCGAAGAAGCAAGGTATCGGTGGCAAATCCTCTCCTCGCCAAGACATCGAGGAATACATAGAGTCGAAGGCGGTGGAAGACTACGACCCTATCAAGCATTATCTCCACAACCTGCCAGTATGGGATGGCAAAAACCATGTGGCAGAACTCTTTGCCCGAATCCCAGGCATCACGAGCGAACAACTCGGTTGGTGCGCCACCTGGATACGCTCTGCCGTGGCACACTGGTTGCACATGGACATGCTGCACGGCAATGAGGTGACACCAGTACTTATCGGTCAGCAGGGATGTGGCAAGAGTACCTTTGCCAATCGACTCTTGCCCGAAGAATTGCGCCAGTATTTTCTCGACCACATCAACTTCGGCAACAAGTTTGACACCGAGATGGCTCTCACCCACAACCTCATCGTCAACATCGACGAGTTTGCCAATATGGGAGCATCCCAGCAGGGCAAGCTCAAGCAAACCCTCTCCAAGGTAAAGGTAAACGGTCGCCCCATCTTCGGCAAGAGCCAAGACGATCGCCCACGCTACGCCTCCTTCCTGGCGACGACCAATGATGAGCATCCGCTCTGCGACCCTACGGGTAGTCGTCGATTCATCTGCCTCCACATCCCATCGGGCAAGTACATCGACAACGATTCACCCATCTGTTATGACCAGCTCTATGCACAAGTGATGTATGAGCTTTGCCATCAGAAGACACCCTATTGGTTCACCAACGACGAGGTGGCAAGGATACAGGAGTGTAACGTGGAATATTTCAAGACCGACGAGATGGACGTGATGCTGAAGACTTGCTTCCAGATGCCAAAGTCTCAGCAGGATGGCAAGTGGATGATTGTAGCCGACATCTTCAAGACCCTTCAGAGCGTGTACCATACCATGGCTAACGACCACAAGACGAAGATTCGCATAGGACAGGCCATGAGATACCTCGGCTTTGAGACCAAGCGCACCAACAAGGGACAGGCCTACTTCATAACTCCAAGAATGGCTGCATAAGAAAAAGAGTGAGGTCGGAGTGTGGTCAGAGTGAGGTCTAGAAGCCTACACCACACTCCATCTATTCTACTATCATACAGATAGTTAGATATAGTTTCGTGAGGTGTGTGGTCAAAAAGAGAAATTTCTTTCCATCTACACCACGCCCCCTTGCCTCCAACCTTCCACCCTATCCAAAACCACATCCCGACGTTTCCGAAACGATGTCGGGACGTTGCGATTTTTGCCTCACTAGAGCAACACTTTGCCCTAGTAGGGGCAAAACATCGCTCCTCTAGAGGCAAAATGTTGCTCATTAAGAGGCAATAACTCAAAGACTTATCATTTTCATAAGAAAGACTATCTATTCAATATTAAAACATTAGTAATTCAATATTAAAACATCAACAATATGAAAGAAGAAAACATTAACAACGTAAAGTACATCAACCAGTCAGCAGCCTGCCCTATGGCATTCTGCAACCATAGCAACACCTGCGCCCGCCACGCCCACTATCTCAAGGCTGTCGCCGAGGCAGACACCTACGAGGTCATCAACATCCAGCGTCTACAGCCTGATGCCACCTCCACCTGTCCTTATTATCTCGTCACCAAGAAGATACGCATGGCATGGGGATTCAGACGCATCTACGACACCATCCCCCATGGCAATGCCAAGCATCTCTACATGTGTACTCCCTATCCCGTGCGCCGCTTCTACAAGGCGAAGAACGCCGAGATTCCCATCGAGCCAGAGATGCAGCAGATACTCCTCAACATCTTCAAGCAGAACGGTGCCGACATAAGCATCGGGTTCGACAGATATGAGGAAAAGGAAGTGCTGGTGGAGGGATAAAACAGGATAAATCTCCCTCATTCCACTTAGATTTCGCCTCATTTCATCGAGTATATTCGATAAAAACACCCCATTTTTATCGAATATACTCGATAAAAAGTGCAAAAAAGACTTAATAACGATAGACTTGCAGCATAGAAATGGATGCAGAAGACTACCTATTTAGGTAATATTTCCGAACAAAAAATCAGACAATATTATCCACTCAACACACTGATTTACAATATAAAATAGCAAGTTCACAAGTTTGTGGACCACAACCTTGTGAACTTGCTATTTTCACTCTAGATAAGGATGGCATCTTCATCGCCGACTGCGTGTTCGAGCTATGGTTTAAGAGGGAAATGATGTAAGAAAAAGTAAAATAGCTGACTATTATCAGGCTTTCATAACATCCTCTGGCAGAATTACCCTCGCCTCCCCTGTCATATAGGTAGGTGGTTCTTTCATCCACCTTGCCTAGTTCCAAGATGGAACGGTAAGGTACGATAAACTGGTAATGGAAACGAAGCATTCGCTCTATTTCTTCCCTTCTATCTATCAGTCTTTTAAACTCCATACATTCACTTATTAATATTATCGTTGACAAAGATAATCTTTCTCAACGATAATTACAAATAATTGAGCAACAAACACTTATTTATTATTATTATTTAACTAATACACGATTTTCTCACTAAAATATAAGCTTTCTACTAGTTTGCAAGATCGATATATTCTTAGCAAATAACCAACCTCGCCCTGCCATTATCCAAATAAAATTATCCATTTTTGGTAATTTTATTTGGATAATCAAAATATTAGTCTTAACTTTGCACCTTGAATGGGGGTACACCTTATTATATTTAAGGAAATATCTTATTATATCGAAGGAAACGCCCCTGTTTATCAATAGAAAGAAACAAAAATAAAACAAGATAAAACAATGGAATACAACTTCAGAGAAATCGAGAAGAAATGGCAC
>CAVCRI010000280.1:0-1947 GCA_963604545.1 Lachnospiraceae bacterium
GGCACTTTACCAGCGTTTGCGGTTCTATATTGTCGACGACTTCACCGCCCTCTTCCTGATGAGTGATGGCGTAAGCGACCCGAAGTTTGAGACGGATGCCAACCTCAACAATCCCGACAAATGGGATGCTTTATGGGATGACCTAAAGGAAAACGGTGTGGAGCTGACCGATGACAATGAAGGGGCAAAAGACCAGCTGTTGGATTGGTTGGACTTCTGGTCTCCCGGCAATCACGATGACCGAACGATTGCCATTCTCTATGAGGGGGGAACTCCCGAAAAATACTCTCAAGAAACCGAGGCTGCAAAAGCATCCGATACAAATATAGAGAATGGGGCTACCACAAAGGACGAGAGCGGAGAAATTGTGGTGGTGGAAGAATCTGCTGAGTTACAACCTGTAGAAGAAGTCATTGAAATTGATAAGGACGAAACTGAAGAGTGAACTTATGGCAAATAAAGTAACACTAAAAGCAACCGATGGAAGCACCGTTGAGTTCTATGATGAAATCAAGGCTCAAGGTGGTGTGAAGGATGTCTATTTCTCTACGGACAAGACCTATGTCGTGGCATTTTATCGCAAGCCGATCAATGCCAACGACAAGGCTCGCATCAATGATATTGTAAATATTCATCGTACTAAAATTTTCACTTCTGACAATATAGGCGATTATTGGAAACAGTTTTTCGCTTGGCCCACAAAGATTGTGGAATGGAAAGGACTTACTGGTATAGTCATACCTTTCTACGACAAGAAGTTCTTCTTCAGTGGTGTGGCTGACTCTTGGCCATTCATCAAGAACGGACAGGAAAAGAACGGCAAGTGGTTCTCGTCGGCAAAGCTTATCAACAAGTTTGTGCCAGCCGACCAAAAGGGAACTTTCCTTGACCGTCTGCACATGTGCTTGAAAATTGCACGAGCTATGCGCCGACTACATGCCGCAGGTCTCGCACATTCTGACTTGTCATATAACAATGTGTTGGTTGACCCATTGAGCGGCAATGCTTGCATCATTGACTGCGACGGTTTGGTAGTTCCTCATAAGTTTCCACCCGAGGTGGTGGGGACGCCAGGTTTTATCGCGCCAGAGGTGCTTGCCACCAAGACACTAAAAGTTGATGATCCGAACAAGAGCCTTCCTAAGATAGAAACAGACCGCCATGCTTTGGCCGTACTTATCTATACTTTCTTGCTCAACCGCCATCCATTGGACGGCGGAAAGGTTTGGGATATAGACGATCCTCAGAAGGATGACGATATGCGTTATGGCTCTCATGCATTGTTCATTGAGCATCCTACGGATAAGACCAATAGGGTAAAAGCAGACCAACTGGCAAAGTCGCAGCTACCTCAGGGCGACCCTGCCAAGATGCCATACACCATTTGTGGTCCTTACTTGAAAGAACTTTTCGACAAGGCTTTTATCGATGGCATACATAATCCATCAGCCCGTCCTTCTGCCTTGCAGTGGGAAGAGGCATTGGTGAAGACCTGCGACTTGGTGCAACCCTGCCAAAATCTGAAGTGTGAGGCTCATTGGTATGTGTTCGACAATACGACGAAACCCCGTTGCCCATTCTGCGGAACGGAGTATAAAGGTCAGTTGCCGATATTAAATTTCTATTATGCGCCGTCGCATGGCAAGTTCATATCTGAGCGTTACCGCCTTATGGTCTATGACAAGCAGACCCTCTACCGTTGGCACTCCAACAACCTTGTGGCTGCCAACGAGAAGACGAGTGCGGAGGACAAGAAGCCGGTCGGTGATTTTCACTTCTATAAAGGTCAGTGGATTCTCATCAACCGTCGTTTGCCGGATATGTATGATGTAACGGACAAAAAGCCGATACCCATTGGTCAGTTCGTACCATTGACGGAAGGTCGTCAGATTCTCCTCGACAAGAGTCAGGGAGGTAGATTAATCGTTGTTCAACTTGTAAAGAATT
>CAVCRI010000280.1:2190-3436 GCA_963604545.1 Lachnospiraceae bacterium
GTTGGCTTCTATCTGAAACAGGCCAACCTGAAGACTCATGTCCAAAACAAAGGGAACGTCTTGTTGCAACTGTCGGCTATTGGTTCTGAACTGATATTTCCAAAAGCTAAGTTGTTCTCAAAACAATTCATTTCTGACCAACGTTTCATGATATTGGCATTGGTGGGACTGTTGCCTATGATTATCATGAACATCCCATTAGGAGGTTTCTTTATCTTCTACGAAGTATCCTTGTATTTCGCCATCATTTGGGGCTTGTTCTTCTATGCCTGTTTCAAGACCGCTCAAGTGAAGTTAAAAACGACATTGAGCGTATTCTTCTTGACACAACTTTGCATTTTCGTAGCATGGGATTTGCTGGGGTTGCCTAAGATTAATCCTTTCTATGCTTTCCCAGAGGTGGCTTTTCCGATGAATATTTTGGGCTACATTTTTGGAGTAGGCTTGACAGAGGAATTTGGAAAGATGATACCTCTCCTTATTATATTGAGGAAAGCAAAGGAGCCGTTGGTGCCACAAACCATGGTATTTTACGGCTTGATGTCAGGCATCTCTTTTGGTGTATTTGAAGGAGTCCAATATCAGATGACTGTCAATGCAGAGCAGACGTTTGACGTGTCTTTCTTCCTGAACATAGCCCGCTTGACAAGCTTGCCGTTCCTCCATGCCTGTTGGTGTGGCATAGCTGGCTATTTCCTGTCATTTGCTCACCTATATCCCAAGTACAGACGAGGCCTGTATGTTCTTGCAATCAGCATCCCGGCAATAGTGCATGGATTATACGATTCACTATCCAATTATTGGCTTGTATCGTTGGTTATGGTCTTTTTAGGGTTGATGTTGTTGACGGTTTATCTAAAGCAAAGTGTTGATTATCAGTCAAAATCGCGCCAATAAACACCATGTTATAACCTTGCAACTGCAATACCATAGAATCTGCTAAGAAAAGAGTGCAACGTTATGGAATCTCAAAGTGTCTGAAGAAATCAGAATACCTTTGCATCAGAAGTCAAAAGAAATAATAACAATTAAAACGTAACGAACATGAAAAAGTTTTTCTTAGCATTGGTTGCTCTGGTTGCAACGTCGGCAGTCTCCTTTGGTCAGTCATTTAACTATGGCAATAATCGCCGCCATTCTACATCAATATCTACCTATGGAGTGAATGGTAATACCACGAGAGTAAGTGGCTACACTCGCAGTAACGGTACATTTGTCAATGGTTATACCCGAACCCAACGCAACT
>CAVCRI010000281.1:0-3402 GCA_963604545.1 Lachnospiraceae bacterium
CCATACCAGTTCCCGGAGAAGTTGATACCGCTCTTCATCAACAACATCCGCCATCGCAAGCCACTGCCTGTATATGGCAAGGGCGAGAACGTGCGCGACTGGCTCTACGTGGTAGACCACGCCCGTGCCATCGACCTGATTTTCCACAAGGGCAAGGTGGCAGAGACCTACAACATCGGTGGCTTCAACGAGTGGAAGAACATCGACATCATCAAGGTGGTCATCAAGACCGTGGACCGCTTGCTGGGCCGCAAGGAAGGTGAGGACATGGACCTCATCACCTATGTCACCGACCGCAAGGGCCACGACATGCGATACGCCATCGACTCCCGCAAGCTGCAGAAGGAACTCGGCTGGGAGCCTAGCCTACAGTTTGAGGAAGGCATCGAGAAAACAGTAAAATGGTATCTCGAGAACCAGGAGTGGATGGACAACGTGACTTCTGGAGACTACCAGAAGTATTATGAGAATATGTATGCCAACCGCTAAGCGTGCGGTTGGGTCTTTAAAATAGGATATAAGATCATAAGTACTTTGAAAAGAGTATTATAAAAAAACACTTGTAAAAATTTCTACCTAGAGCGCTAGGACTTCCCGAGAAATTTTAAAACCCATGGTCGCTGAGAAGCGCACATGGGTTTTTTTGAATGATATTTTCTTGAAATGATATTTCTTGAAATGATATATTAAATTGACATTTTCTTTAAACGATATAAAAATACAGTTGTAATGGAACCAACTCGAAAAATTGAAAAGGTAGGCTTGCGCAATCTCCACATGGAGGACTATGACCAGTTGGCCAAGTCGTTTAAGCGCATCTACGCCGACTCTGATGTGTTCTGGACCAAGGAACAGATCAAGAAACTCATTACTATCTTCCCAGAAGGTCAGGTGGTTATCATCGTGGACGACAAGATTGTGGGCTGCGCCCTTTTCATCATCGTCAACTACGACATGGTGAAGGGAGACCATACTTACGCCCAGGTTACGGGCAACGAGACCTTCAATACCCACGACCCTAACGGCAATATCCTCTATGGCATCGAGGTGTTTATCCACCCAGACTATCGTGGCTTGCGCTTGGCTCGCCGTATGTATGAGTATCGCAAGGAACTCTGCGAGAAGCTCAACCTGAAGGCAATCATGTTTGGCGGCAGAATCCCTAACTACCATAAGTATGCCGACAAGATGCGCCCTAAGGAGTATATCGAGCACGTTCGCAACCGATACCCAGAATGCTTACCAGCGAGTAAGGGTTTGTGCCCAGGCTCGTGCCATCGAGAATGAGTGCTACGTGGCGATAGCGGGTAGCGTGGGCAACTTGCCTCGTGTACACAACATGGACATCCAGTATGCGCAGAGTGCCGTGTTCACCCCTTGCGACTTCGCATTCCCTAGTGATGGCAAGCGTTCGGAGGCTACGGCCAACACCGAGATGATACTTGTATCGGATGTAGACTTGAACCTCCTGAACGAACTTCATACCTATGGCGCCGTACGCAACCTGAGAGACCGCCGCAAGGATCTCTACGACTTGAAGCAGAAAAAATAATATATAATAATGTATAAGATAGAAATATCGGAGCGTACGCTCCACTTCAAACAACCAGCTGGAACGTCTCGTGGTGTCTATACCACGAGACACAGCTATTATTTGACCCTTACTTCTGACGAAATGCCGGGAGTGAAGGGAGTGGGGGAGTGCGCTACGTTGCCAGACCTCAGCTGTGATGCCAAGCCAGAGTATGAGGTTACCCTCAGGCAGATTTGCCAGATGGTGGAACAGATGGGACGCATTCCTTACGATATGATAAGGGCTTATCCTAGCATCACCTTCGGATTGGAAACGGCTTTCGCCGATTTCTTCCATCAGGTTAAGACTCATCTTTCAGCATCACCTTCTGTTAAAGGAAACACAGCAGAAGAAAACTTGGCTTCGGTCGATGTCTTGAAGCAGGCTGGTATCTCTGTGCCAATGGGAATGGAGAATTTGGTAGATCTCTTCGACTCTCCTTTCGCCCGTGGCGAGGAGGGCATCACCATCAATGGGCTTGTTTGGATGGGTACTTACGAGGAGATGCTCAGCCGATTGGAGGAGAAATTGAAGGCTGGATTCCATTGCGTGAAGCTGAAGATTGGTGCCATCGACTTCTTCAAGGAACTAGACCTGGTGAAGCGTATCCGTGAGGTGTATACCAAGGACCAGGTGGAATTGCGTGTGGATGCCAACGGTGGCTTTACCCCTGAGAATGCGATGAGCCGACTGGAGGCACTGGCACAGCATGACATCCACTCGATAGAACAGCCTATCAAGCAGCACCAGTGGCCTAAGATGGCACAGCTGTGTCGTGACACGCCTTTGCCTATCGCCCTCGACGAGGAGTTGATAGGTGTCAACGTTCGCTCGATGAAGGAGGCGTTGCTCGATACCATCCGTCCGCAATACATCATCCTGAAGCCTTCGCTCCATGGGGGCATCTATGGGTGTAAGGAGTGGATAGAGCTTGCCAAGCAGCGTGGCATCGGCAGCTGGATAACCTCGGCATTGGAGAGCAATATTGGTCTCAATGCCATCGCCCATTTTGCTGCCAAGGTGTATGGGTCTGGTGTGGGGATGCCACAGGGCTTGGGCACTGGGCAGCTCTTTACCGATAACATCCCTATGCCATTGGAGATAAGAGGGGATAAGTTGTGGGTTACGCCTAGAAACTAATACGCCCTGTACGGTTGAAATTGCCTATACGCCCTGGGCTAAGTGCTTTTGGGCTTTCAGCCCGCCTTAACCATACCGGTCTAACTAATATTTGGATAGTAAGTAAAAATGACTTTAGAAGAATTCTATTCGGAATGGAATGATGATAATGACTGCTTGCTCGTACATACCAGTGGCTCTACTGGCAAGCCGAAGCCTATGTGGGTGGAAAAAAGACGAATGCTCAACTCTGCCCGTATCACCTGCGACTTCCTGGGTTTGAAGCCTGGCGATACAGCCTTGCTCTGTATGTCGCTCGACTATATCGCTGGCAAGATGATGGTGGTGCGTAGCATAGAGCGACAGCTCAAACTCATCTCCGTAAAGCCTAGCGGCCATCCGCTTTCCAATGAATCATTGGCTAAAGCAATAACCTTCGCTGCAATGGTTCCGATGCAGGTCTACAATTCCCTGCAGGTGCCAGAGGAGCGAGAGCGATTGAGTCAAATCAGGCATCTCATTATCGGTGGGGGTGCCATAGACGATGCTTTGGCTGATGAAATCAGAAAGATGTCTGAGGAGTTTCGGGAAAAGCATGGGTACGAGAATGCCATCTGGAGTACCTACGGCATGACCGAAACCTTATCCCATATTGCCTTGCGACGCATCAATGGTCCAGAGGCAAGCGAATGGTATCAGCCTTTTGATAG
>CAVCRI010000282.1:0-3365 GCA_963604545.1 Lachnospiraceae bacterium
CGAAAGCCTTGCCACGGTTCTCGCTACCACGGTTGTCGAGGATGAAGAGGAGGTAGCCTTTCTCAGCCATGTAGGTTTCCCAACCACGGCTACAGTAGTTCCAGCGAGCATCCACGTTGTGGGCATGAGGACCACCATATACATATATAATAGTAGGGTACTTCTTGTTTGGGTCGAAGTTGACTGGTTTCACCATGCGATAATAGAGGTCGGTCTCACCGTCGGCAGCCTTGATAGTACCACAAGAGTATTCAGGCACATTGTAGCCCTTCCAAGGGTTCTCGGCTGTGAAGTAAGGGATGCGGTCGCCCAACTCGCTGTTGACGATGGCAATCTTACGAGGCACGGTAGGGGTAGAGTAGTTATCATAGAGATACTGTCCACTCTCGCTCAATGTCGCATTGTGCCATCCCTCGCCATTGGCATCCATCAAGGCACGCTTACCTGTCAAGGCATCTACGAGGAAGATGTTACGCTGGATAGGGGAACACTCGTTGCTGGCGATGACGATGGTCTTGTGCTTAGGATAGAAGCCTAGAACGTCCATCACTACCCACTTGCCACTGGTCAACTGCTTCATCTCGATAGAAGAAGCATTGTCGGCGGCTGTCAAGCCATCATTGGAAGCATTGCCGCCCTTCAACGTGCAGATGTAAAGATGATTGTAACCATCCTTTTGGCTCTGCATGATAAACTTGTTGCTGTCCCAAGGCAAGAACTGGATAGGGTGCAAAGGCTCTACGTACTTGTCATCTGTCTCACGATAAAGCTCTGCTATCTTGTCGCCAGTCTCGGCGTTGTAGCTGACGAGACGGCAATCGTTCTGGTCACGGTTCAACTCGAACAAGTAGATAACCTTATTGTCAGGGCTCCAGGCAATGTTGGTAAAATATCGGTCGGTTGGGTCGCCAGCCTTCAGATAGATGGTCTTGGCGGTCTTCACGTCGAATACGCCGACAGTCACCTTGTGGGAGGTCTCGCCAGTCATCGGATACTTGTCTGGTGCAGGGGTTGCAATGCAACTCTGTGTCTCAGGGTGATTGAAGTTGTCAATCTCTGGGATGGTGACTTGTGGATAATCTGTTACCTTACTCTGGTCCATACGATAGAAGGCAAGCTTGCTGCCGTTAGGACTCCAGAAAGTACCCTTCGAGATGCCGAACTCATCACGGTGAACGCTCTGACCGTAGACGATGCTACGGCTGCCGTCGGTAGAAATCTGTGTTGTCTTGCCTTGGGCAGTCATCACATAGAGGTTGTTGTCTTTCAGATAAGCGTATGCATTCTGCTGACCATTGGCTTCCAGCAGATTCTCGCCATCCTCGAAAACAACCTGTCTGAGGCATTTCTTCTTTTTCCAGTCTATGTAATAAGTCTTGCTGCCCTCGTTGATAACCACGATGCTCTTGCCAGCGTATGGGAACTCGGCATTGTAGAGCGCATTCACCTTGCGGTCTTTGCTTGGAGAAATCCACTGGTTGATGTCGTTGATGCCGAAGAGCTTGGTCTCCTTGCCGTTCTTCTTGTTGACAAGATAGCAAGCATCGATGTCTTGGTGGATAAGCTCGTCGCCCCACCAGGTACACCAACGGTTCTTTGCCACCATGTTGCGGTAGTTGTTGCCACCGAAGTTGAGGTCTTCCAGGGTGAAAGCCTTGTCTCCCTTTTGGGCAGGAACTACGCCCTGTGCCTGTACGTTTGCAGTACCTAATGCCATCATAGCAGCTAAAGATATACTATAAAATGATTTTTTTAAATTCATAATCTTATACGATTTTTAATCCTCGTCATAGTCAGAGAAGTCGCGTTTATTACCACGTTTGAAGTCTCTGCCACCCTTGCGGTCGCCCTTGAAACCTCCACGTTTGTCACCCTTCTCAAAACGCTTTCCGCCTTAGAAGCCTCCATCACGCTTGCTTCCGAAGCTACGTCCGCCTTTGCGGTTGTCATCGTCGTCACGTCGACCTGCACCTACACGAGGTTTGCCACCACGACGAATCTCCTCACGGCGCTTATCGAAGTCTTCCAAGCGATGGGTGTGGAACTTGAATGAGCGAATATCGTCCTCCTCGTTCTTTGTCTCTTCTGTGATGCGCTTCTTGAACTCACGTTCCTTCTTGAAGCGGTGCTTCTGAGCCATCTCACGCTTCTCGTGCTCTGTCTTTACCACGCCGCCCTCAGAACGGAAGTCCTTCATCTTGCCGTCGAACATCACATACTTGCGGAACTCGCACTCCAATGAGCCATTGTATACAGGTATCTTGATGGATGGTTTCAAGCCAATCTGCTCGAAGCACTCCTCACGATAGCTCAATACCCAAGCCTCGTTGCCAGCGAATGCCTTCTTGAAGCGCTCGCCAATCATCTTGTAAGTGCCCAGAAGGTTAGGGGTAGAGATGCGCTCGCCGTATGGAGGGTTCATCACGATGATGCTCTTCTCAGCTGGCTGCTGGAAGTCCTTGAAGTCTTGCTGAGCGATGGTGATGTCCTTGGTGAGACCAGCGGCACGCACGTTCATAGAGGCAGTGTTCACAGCCTTCATGTCTACATCGTAGCCATAGATGTGGTGCTCAAACTCACGCTCCTGAGAGTCGTCGTTATAAATCATGTCGAAGAGATCCTGGTCGAAGTTGTTCCACTTCTCGAAGGCAAACTCCTTGCGGAATACACCAGGGGAGATGTTGCGAGCGATGAGAGCAGCCTCGATGGCGATGGTACCCGAACCACACATAGGGTCGATGAAGTCGCACTCGCCCTTCCAGCCTGTCATCAGAATCATACCGGCAGCGAGTACCTCGTTCAGAGGTGCCTCTACCTGCTCCTGACGATAGCCACGACGGTGAAGGCTCTCACCACTTGAGTCGAGGCTCAGGGTAGCGTTATCCTCAGCGATATGGATGTTGAGACGGATGTCTGGGTTTGATACGCTGATGTTAGGACGTGTGCCCTGCTTCTCACGGAACCAGTCCACGATGGCATCCTTTACCTTGTAAGTTACGAAACGTGAGTTGCGGAACTCCTCAGAGTAGACCACAGAGTCTACAGAGAAAGTCTTCTTCACGTCCAAGATGTCATCCCACTTGATTTTCTGCACCTCATCATATACCTCCTCGGCAGAACGTGCCTTGAAGTGCTTGATAGGCTTCAAGATGCGGATGGCGGTGTGCAACTGGAAGTTGGCACGATACATCATTTCCTTGTCGCCAGTGAAAGACACCATGCGGCGACCTATTTGTACATTGTTAGCACCCAGTTGGGTGAGCTCCTCAGCCAAGACAGGCTCCAGCCCCATAAAGGTCTTGGCAATGAGTTCAAATTCCTGTTCCATTATTGAATTCTATATCTAATAAACTTTGTTTTTCTTT
>CAVCRI010000283.1:0-3347 GCA_963604545.1 Lachnospiraceae bacterium
TGACAGGTATTGCTGATGCCATGATGGATTCTACGCCTATCGTGGTCATCGCCGGTCAGGTGGGAGTGCCTGCATTGGGTACCGATGCTTTCCAAGAGGTTGACTTGGTGGGCGTTACACAGCCTATCAGTAAGTGGTCTTATCAGATTCGCCGTCCTGAGGATGTGGCATGGGCAGTGAGCCGTGCCTTCTATATCGCACGCAGCGGCCGTCCGGGTCCTGTGGTGCTCGACTTCACCAAGAACGCACAGGTGGCTACTTGCGAGTGGGAGCCTGTGACATGCGAGAAGGTGACTTCATACAACCCTTATCCAAAGATAGACGAGAAGGCTGTCGAAGAGGCTGCCGAACTCATCAATAATGCCAAGAAGCCATTCGCTCTCGTAGGCCATGGCGTGGAGCTGGGCGGTGCTCACAATGAGCTGCTTGAGTTCCTGGAGAAGGCTGACATCCCTGCTGGTCGCACTCTGCTTGGTCTTTCTGCCCTTGCCAGCGACCATCCGCTCAATATGGGTATGCTCGGTATGCACGGCTCTTACGCTACCAATATGAAGACGCAGGAGTGTGATGTGCTCATCGCCATCGGTATGCGATTCAGCGACCGCATCACGGGCGTGCCTTCCAAGTATGCCAAGCAGGCTAAGATTATCCACCTCGACATCGACCGCTCGGAGATAGACAAGATTATCAAGACCGACGTGGCTGTGCTGGGCGACTGTAAGCAGACCTTGCCTGCCATCACTCGTCTCCTCAAGAAGAACGACCACAAGGAGTGGATTGAGAGCTTCGAGGAGTATCGTAAGCAGGAGCAGGAGAAGGTCATCGAGAAGGACATTCATCCTACGGAGGGTCCTCTGCTCATGGGCGAGGTGACCAATGTGGTGACGGAAACTACTCATAATGAGGCAGTTCTCGTAAACGACGTGGGTCAGAACCAGATGATCAGTAGCCGCTACTTCAAGTTCACCAAGAAGTTGAGCATCGTGACCAGTGGTGGGTTCGGAACCATGGGCTTCGGCTTGCCAGCTGCCATCGGTGCCACATTCGGAGCGCCAGACCGCACCATCTGCTGTTTCTTCGGCGATGGCGGATTCCAGATGAACATTCAGGAACTGGGCACCATCATGGAGCAGCAGGCACCAGTGAAGATGATTCTCCTCAACAACAACTACCTGGGCAATGTGCGCCAGTGGCAGGACTTGATGTTCGAGGGTCGTCATTCTTTCACCCACATGATGAACCCTCACTATGCTGAGATAGCCAAGGCATACGGTATCCCATACGATGTGGTCATCGACCGCAAAGACCTGAAGGCGAAGGTGGAGAAAATGATTGCCACCAAGGGTCCATACCTCTTGGAGTGCGCCATCAAGGAGAACGAGGACATCGTGCCAATGACCTTGCCAGGCAAGAGCGTAGACGAAATGCAGTTGGAACTCAATTATTAAGGAAAAATGGAAAAGAAATTATATACATTGCTTGTTTACTCAGAGAACATCGCAGGTATCCTGAACCAGATTACCGCCGTGTTCACTCGTAGACAGGTGAATATCGAGAGCTTGAACGTATCTGCCAGCAGTATCAAGAACATCCACAAGTATACCATCACCGTGTGGAGCGACCCAGAGCAGATAGAGAAAATCAACAAGGCGATAGAGAAGAAGATTGATGTGGTGAAGAGCGATTACTACACCGACGACCAGATTTTCATCCACGAGGTGGCACTCTTCAAGATTTCCACCCCTGTGCTGTTGGACAACCCTGAGGTTTCCCGCACCATCCGCAAGCACGACGCTCGCATGATGGAGGTGAACCCAACCTACAGCACCGTGCTCTTGGCAGGGCTGACCGAGGACATAGCCGACCTCTTCCACCAGCTCAACAGCTTCGACTGTCTCTTGCAGTATACTCGAAGTGGTAGAATCGCCGTTACAAGAAGTTTCGACGAGCCTATTACAGATTATCTCAAGCAAAATTCTGAAGAATAACATAGGAGAGCCTTTGCATCCACTTCTTGGAGGGGGATGTAAAGGCTTAATTCATCTCTACGGTTGGAGCGGGCTGAAAGCCCAATGAGAACTTAGCCCAGGGCAAGCGAAGCGACAACCCTGGGGATAAGGATAGGTGGTTAATGTCGCCCTGTAAGGGCAAAAGAATAAACAAATATTCCTGCCTAATCCCATAACCGAACAGATGCTTTTTTTGTAGTTTAATTAGTACGAGAAATATGAAACCAGAAATATTGAGTAAAGTAGGAAGATATGAGTTCTTGGCAGAACCCTTCCACTGTGATTTTTCCAGCCACCTCTTTATGGGACACTTGGGAAACCACCTGCTGAATGCTGCCGACTTTCATAGCAACGACCGTGGCTATGGCATGAATTACCTGATGCCTCGCCATCGCACCTGGGTGCTGAGCCGTCTTGCCATCGAGATGACCGATATGCCTAAGTCGTACGACAAGTTCTTTGTGGAGACTTGGGTGGAAAATGCCATGAAGTATTTCACGGCACGTGATTTCAAGATTTGCGGTAAGACTACGAATGCAGAACAGGCTTCAGAAACAAAACAGGCTTCGGACAAAGCTGAGCACGTATATGGCTACGGCAAGAGTGTTTGGGCGATGATAGATACGGATACCCGTCAGCCCGTGGACATCTTCTCCATCCATGATGGACTCATCAATGAATATATTGATGCAGAAAAGCCTTGTCCGATAGCCGCCAGCTCAAGGGTGAAGATGAGTAGCGAGGCAAAGCTGGTGCGCACCATTGACACCTATTATAATGATGTGGATGTGAATGGGCATATCAATTCGATAAAGTACATAGAGCATGTGCTTGACCTCTTCGACCTCGATTATTACAAGGCTTACTTTTTGCAGCGATTTGAAATCGCATACGTGGCAGAAAGTCACCAGGGTGACCAACTTCATTTCTATATGGAGGCTGTTAACGAATCTGAAAATGTGCAAGAATATTGCATAAAGATAACAAAAATGAGCAAAAAAAGTCAAGAAGAGAAGGAAGTTGTAAGAAGTAGGGTAATTTTTGTAAAAAAATGAAAGAAAAATTTGGTTGTTTCATGAGAAATCATTACCTTTGCACTCGAAATAAAAAATAAACCCAATGCCGCTACCTCGTGAGGCAGTGGACGGATCAAACAGGCACTCTTTGGATAAGAACATGCTCGCATCCGTATGGACAAGTATAACCCGCGGCTCCACAACGGCAAGCCGCACAAAACAAATTTAAAATTATGGCAGAAATGAATTTCGGTGGCGTAATTGAAACAGTTGTCACCAGTCATGAATTTTCATTGGAGAAAGCACGTGAAGTATTGAAGAA
>CAVCRI010000284.1:0-3226 GCA_963604545.1 Lachnospiraceae bacterium
AACATCTTGTTAGGGAACTCGGCTATCTCTGGGTGCATTCTGCCCTGTCTGCGCAAGATGCCGATGAAGTCGGTTCTGCCCTCATGGTCTTCCCAGTGGATGAGTCGCTCGAAGAGAGAGTTACGGCAGTTGGTCAGGCAGATGTCTTGCAAGATACTCATGTCGATGACACCATCCTTTTGACTGTCATGGATGGTCGGGATGGCTGAGTCTTGCTCGCTTTGCTGTACCACGGCTGGCAACTGCTTGTAATCTCCAATCAAGATAAACTTATCTACGGCGGAAAGCAACCCGATGAGATTCGGCTCCAATATCTGACTGGACTCGTCGATGATGGCGAGCTTGAAGTGCTTCAGGCTGAAGATGAAAGGCTTGGATGTCATCATGGAGGTTGTGCCAACGATAACACGCGTACCTATTATATATTGTCTGATAGCTTCCAGTTTCGGGCATTGGGCGATGGCTTTCTCTATCAGATAAGGACGGAATCGCTCATCGCAGGAATACTCACTGCCTAGTCGCAAGAAAGGAATGCCCGAATCCACTAGCATTTCGCAGATTTCATCCACGGCTCGGTTGGTGTAGCTCATCAAGAGGATGGAGGAGGCAGGCTGAGTTACGCCCGAAGTATAGCCGATACTTTCGGTTTTCGGCATTCCTGTTCCATCATTCAGAGCTTCTTCCACCATAAACTTGAGGGCACGACTCGTCTTTCCTGTTCCTGGAGGTCCCACGAGCAGGAAGTAGTCTTGTGCTTGCTTGGCACGGAGGATGATGTCATCAAGCACATCGTCATAGTGCTTGGTGAGTGTCAGTGTTGTGTCTCGACGAGGGGCACGTTGTCCTAAAAGCAAATCACGCTTCTCTTGCGGCGCACAGATAAACTGGTGTAGGTTGCGGATGCTTCCTCCCGTGGAGGCATCGGTGGTGCCGTGCTCGATGGCATAGGGAAGGTTCATCTCGAAGATGTCGGCATTCTGCTGTCCATCGTTCAGGTGTACCACGATTTCATGGGTATGAATCTCTTGTAATACACCTTTATATAATATAGCCTTCCTTACGTCTGGTTCTTCCTTCAATTTGTAGGCATAGAGATACACCATGTCGCCGATGCGGAAGTTGGGCAGGAAATCCTTGCCTTGGTCGGGAACGCTCAGAATGATGGTGTCATAACCGTTGCCTTCGCCACTCTGTTCCTTTCGGATAATGTGAAGGTCTGTATAGATATTGCCTGCATCCTTCTTCTCGGCAAGCGGCATGGTCCAGAGGTCGCTACTCGACGTGTTGGTTCCCTCTTGTGCTCCCACCTTGGAAATCATTTGCTCTCGGAGGACAAAGGTCATCATGCGACAGAAGTATGCCTTTTCCAATGGAGAAAGAGCATGGAGTGGGTCGGTGATGCTCGCCAGTTGAGGCTTTAGGTATTTGTTGTAGAAGAAATCCTGGGCGCCAGCGACATTGAGAACTTCGGGAGTGAACTCATTGAGGGTATGCTCGAATCCCTCTCGAGCTATCTCGAAAGAGGCAGCGACGAGTTGATTGCGGTATTCGATGGCTTCCTTGAAGAGTTTCTGGTAATATGCCACGACCATCAATCCGTCTTGTGGCTGATACTTGGAGTAGAGCAATCGGATGTTGACGAGGTTGTTGCCTAGCTTGAAGTTGTGTTGCAGGACACCGTAGTAGAGTAAAAGCTGCACATAGTGAGGAACCAGTTGGTAACTATGATAGCTCGGGTCTGCCTGATGAGTCTCAATGTTGAGATTGCGACCCGATTTCTGCTCCACAAGGAGTTTGCAGTCGGTGGTCATCAAATCGACACGTCCTTGTATGCCGAGTGCTTCGCAAACAAATGAGGGTTCCAAGATGGCTTTCTTCCTGTCGTATATACCTTCTCCCCGAAATGCATTCATCTTGGCTTGGTCTGCGGTGCGAGGAAAGAGAATATCGACCACTTGCTGCAAGTTGAATGCTTGCAGGTTGGCGTCGGTATAAAACTTCTTGGCATCAAACCAAGGGCAGGTGCAAAACTCCAAGGCTTTCTCCCGGAAATTGCTCTTGATGGTCTCGTTCACTTGGTAGCGTCCATGGCTATTGATGATGTCATCGAGTGCGGCACCAGCAAAGTTACCGAGCAAGGTAGCTTGGGTGTTGGCACGAGGTTTCATCTGGTTGAGAAGGTGGAGCAGGGGATGATGACCAAACTCGGTGAAGCAAGCAGCGATGCTACTGATATCCACAAGGTAGTCGGGCTCCACGATGATGAGTCGGGGAGTCACGATAGGTTGGCGTACCTGGTTGTCGAGCAGGTTGAGTTGCATGCCTTCCTTAAGAAGTTCGCAGAGATAGGTATGGTCGATGTGGTTGGCTTCGTCCTTCAGGCAAACGAGGTATTCCTCCTCGTCGGCATCTTGGTCGATGTCAACGTGGATAAAGTCGCCGTCCCAGTTCTTGACGATGCAACGGATGTATCGCTTGTTGATTTCCAGTCTCTTTTGGTAAGGGCGATTGGTATGTGGGATGAGAACGTTCAGTTCATGTGGAACATCTACATTGAATACTGCGGAAATGAAGATGGCGAGGGCACGAGCGTCGTATCTCAAGTCCTCGTCTGACAGGGCTTCCTGCTTATTGCTGTGTCGGCGCATTGTCTGGATGGAAATCTTGTCGGCAATCTTGATGCCACGAGCCTTGCAGAGATAATCCACCTGGGAGAAAAGGTTGCCGAAAGCCTGTTTCGTGTCCTTCACTCCCTCATGGCAACAGAGGATGAGCGTGTCGTGCATCATCTTGTTGCGAGTCGTTGGCTCTAGGTCGGGGAGCATCAACAGCTCCCTCACTCGTTGGAAAAGTTCTGTAGCGGATATGTTGTTTTGATTCATAAGTGCAAAGATACAATTTTTAGTGCTTAATACCAAATCTAAAGCACAAAAAAGAGGGCTACCCATCTCGGGCAGCCCTCTTGTCGAGAGAGAATGTTCTCTATTGATTAAATTTAGTTGTACGAGAAAAATCTATTATAATCATTTAATCGTTGTGAGAACTTTATGTTATTTATAAGTCATGTTTAAAAGTTCTTCAAGATAAGCCCTTTCATCTTATCGCTGCAATGGATAAGGGATGGCTGGAGCTTTCTCTATTCGTGGCGTCTTGCTGTCCAACTCGATGTCGTCAAGGATGATGGCGGAGGGACAGATGACGGAGGTGTTGGTCTCCTTGGAGAGAT
>CAVCRI010000285.1:0-3226 GCA_963604545.1 Lachnospiraceae bacterium
GATTGCATTGAGTCGGCTTACTGCTTCATCCACCAGAAACTCCGTGTCTACGAGTTCTCCACTAATCCCACGCAGAGGGATGACATCGAGTATGCCATCGCCCAGTATGTGGAGGGGATGAATTCGCAGCTCTACCAGTTGCTATCGGAGGGTCGCCCAGATTTCTTGCTCGACCATACGAGGTTTGAGACAGAGATGCGTGAGGCGCAGGATAAGTTGGAGGGGATGATGTAAACTTCTTCACTCTTATCTGTGGGACATTCTTTCGCACGTAATATTTTTTTGTGAAAAAAGTATCATAGTATCACTTTTTAAGCAGAAAATGGTGTAACCTATTGATTAATAGGATGTAAAAATAGTGATACTTCTCGGTTAAATAGCCGAGAAGTATCACTAAAGTATCACAGAAGTATCACTTTTTCATGACGAGATACTTCGTGCCGATGGCTGAACGCTTATGTTTTAGCTCATTTATGTTAGCCAATTTTCTTCCAAATCCCATCAAACTGTTCACTTTGAGCGACGAACCTATCTTCTTTTTCAAGTAATCGAATATCTCGGCGGCAGTCAGATATTCGCCATCCTTTTCGTCTTCTGTCAATTCGAAGTAGAGGCGGAAGTATTGCTCGATAGGCTCAATCACCTCAAACTGGCTGTTGCTCTGCATGATGAGTTTCACCTGTTCGCCATCGAAATAACTCTTCTCACCATTGTCGAGGGCGGTTAATGCTTGGGCGAAAAGTTGCTGATAGTTAGGACGAACGCTTACGTCGATAGGTCCCGTCAGTTCGATGCCGATGAAACGGCGGTTGCCAGATGGGTCGCTGAGGATGTCGGTCATATTGCTCGTGGCGATAAACGAGGCGAGGCGTGGAAACTCCACCACATGACTGCCATACGGCGGCTTGTATTTCAGGGTAGGCAACTGGATGAGATTTTTCAGAAATCCTTGTTGTACCTTTGGCGAAATCTGGTTGAATTCGTCGAGGTTGATGACCATGAATTGTGCCATCGCCTGGTAGACCTGACGCTTTTCCGACAAGACTAGGTTGTCGCAATAGCCCCATTGCAATTCGGGTGGTAGGAGACGACGACAGAAAGTACTCTTGTTGTAGCCCTGCTTCGAGATGAGGAGCGGAGCCACCGAGTTGCCATACTGGCGATAACTATAGCCGCGCCACTGGTCCACCATTCCGAGGAACCAGGTATAAAACCAGTCTTCCCAATGCGGATTCTTGGTCGGCACGGTGCGAGCCAAGGCTCGGATGTGGTCCTTGCCATCCCATTTGTTGTGGCACTGGTAGAGGTATTCGTCTATCGGGTTATAATTCTGGATGTAATCCGACTCCAGAAAATTCCTTACATCCTTGATGCTCACTCGGATGTCGGCGAGCTGCACTTCGAGCGTCATTCGCTTCATCACCCTAGGTTCCACAGGGCGGAAACCATACCATCCCTTTTCTTTCGGCAGATACTCGATGTATTTCAGCACCGTGTTGTAGCGATACTCGTAACGGCTTCTCAGTAGTTGCATCATCTTAACGATGTCGTTGCTTTTGCCTTCGCCTTCGCCCTTTTCGTTGTTGTCGCTCTTGCCTTTTCCTTCAGACTCAATGATTGCCTCTGCCTCGTTTTGTTGGGTAGCCTCTGGTCGAACGTTGCCATTCACTTTCATCGCCACAGCCTTGGCATTGAAGTAAGGGTGAGCGTCGAGGGTCATCATAAAGCTGTTGTGCATCGAAGGCTCGTCGGCGAGGGTAGAGGAAATCTCGATGGAAGGCTTTGGACCACTTATCTTCAGCGTGCCCTTCACGATAGCTTGGTAGATGGGGTGGATTTGCTGGTAGGCGAGGCGATAGAGTTGTTCGGCATCGGCTTCAGATGTAGGCAGCTCGTTCTCTTGGTTTGAAAATCTTACCAAGACGATAACAGTCTTTCCGTCAGCCCCATTCAGTGCAGCAAAGGTGGAAGGCAGGATGGCAACGGAACGCTTTACGCCCTCCACACCATCGGGGTCGGTGATGTCGCCAAACTTGAACAGCAGCAGTCCGTTGCAGGCTTTCATCTGTAGGTTGCCGTTCTCATCCTTCGTAAATTCAGCGGCAGGGTAGATATGCATCCATGTTGGCATGTCCTTGTAATATCTGTAGTCGTCCTCAGCGTAGGAGGCGAACTGGCGGAAATGGGTTACGGTCTGCTTGCTGTCGTCGCAGGCGATGCGCTCCAATAGCTTTTCTATTGTCTTGGTGCTGACGAGGATTCGCTTCTTGTTGTCATTATGTACGATTGTTACTTTCATTGTATTTCTTTTTAAAGGGTTAATATATTGCCCAAATTCGTGAACGATATTTGGGCACTCGATGCCCGATACTTGGGCAATGGTTGCCCAACGCTTGTTCAGTCGATGCCCGACGCGAGGGCACTGATAGCCCACGGCTTGTTCACAATGTGAACACCGCTTGGTCTAGGTTATTGGAATGCTGATTCTAAAAAACTAGACACATTGCTTTTGGTCGAACTGAATAAGTAGACATCTCGGAACTAGAGGTGAGTGAAGTCAATCTCGTCAGCGAAGTGCTCAAACTCTACATTCTTGTACCCGAAGCGAGCGAATATCTGCTTGATGTATGCTTGCTGCTCTGGGAGAAGTTTCAGTTGCCCCAGCTTATAGCGGTAGTATTGCCCCTTGCTCCCCAGGTAGTCTCTCATCTCGGAGCGCAGGCGTGGCGCATCCTTCACCTTGACCTCAGCGAAGAGTTTCTCGAATCCCCACGCCATCTTCACGACACGCAGAGGTGCGAAGAACTGGCACTTGCCGTCTTGCAAGGCATTCGGAAAAATGGCATGACCTTGCTTGATGTCGTCGCCCTTGTAGAGTGACGAGAGGTAATGGATACATTCGTTTTTCATCGGACATTGTTCGGTGAAGCAGTAGCTGATGATGCTAGGCACGTTGCCATACTCAAAATCCTTTCTCAATAATTCTTTCTTGTCCATTGTATTATCTGTATTAAAGATTAATAAAACTATAGATAATAACGTGGATTTTGGAGAATTATTGTCTAAAATGATACTTTTTGTGATATTTCTGTGATACTTTTCGCTCTGTTTTTCGAGAAGTATCACAGTTGATAATATATTATATATCAGATTGATAGGTTGTATTTTCTGGTCAAGAATGATACTTTGATACTTTTTCTTCGAAAAATAATTTATACGTGCGTGC
>CAVCRI010000286.1:0-3224 GCA_963604545.1 Lachnospiraceae bacterium
CTTGAACATGAAGAACTCATAGCTCAATTCTGCTCCTTCCTTTTGCTCGATGCACACTTTGCTTTGGTGAGTACCGAAATCCAGTCCTACTGTTATCATAGCCTATCTTGTTAAGTTGCCATTTATATGATTGTTATCAGATTCAGCGAAATCAATTTGTCTTGCATCTGTACCTGTTTGTCTTCGTTGATGCGGGCAAGGCGTTCGTCACGCTCACGCTCCAGAATGCCTATCTGGTTCTTTGCCAACTGTATACGGCGGGTCGTGGCGAGCCGTTCTTTGTCATCGATAAAATCCCAGTCCAGTTTCCAAGACTCTTCTTTTATTGTTGCCTCAAATCCAGCAATGCGTGACCTATAGTATTCCTTGGTCTGCTGCTCGTTTCGCAAGCGGTCACTTTCTGTCTGACGTTTCTCTTCTTCCTGACGTGAGCGTATTTCGCCGCTTACAAACTCGGTGAAGTCATAACTCATGTTATCGATGGTCTCCGCCTTGATGTCTTCGTTGGTGGCATTGTGTTCCGCTCCTTCCACTTGCGAGCGGCGGTAAATGCTGTCAACAACATTGGGGTCATCTTCCATTTTTCCCGTTTGCAGATTGAATACAACAGGAAGCAGCACTGAGTTTTTCTTTTTTACGCCTTGTACCATTCGTTGAGAGTCTATCTCGTAAAGGCCCATATAATAACGGTTTCCTTTCTGAAGTGTTCCATCTGCACGCAGAGAATAACTGAACGAGGTTTTTGTCTCGTCGGCATTTTCCTCAAAGTATTTCAGACAAGCTTGTATCATCGGGTGATAGATGTTCAGATAGAAAATACTTCTGTCGTCGAAGGCCACGTCTTGGCTGAATGTGACAAGAAACTTCAGTTTGTCATCTATCTTGCGCTTAAACTGGTTGACGCTGATGCTGTTCTCGTCATTGAACGGACAGTATTGTGTCAGGAAATTCTTGAGCACAGTAGGTTGGCTTACAGGTATCTTAAATTCCCATACGTCTGTCCCTACCTGATCCATATTGCAGGTAGTGAGCTTTTGGCGGATGGCGGACAGCAGGAAATTCTGCAACTCTTCCTTGGTAACATACGAGTTGTTGTTGAGTATGCGATGTATCTCGTCTCTGAAGTAGGCATCGTTGGTCAGCGTGTTGCTCAGCCCCTCCTGCAAATGCTGCAAATGCTCTTTCTCATTGGCGATGGCTTGTTCTACCTCTTTTATCTTCTTTTCTCTTTCCTGCTGGGTCAATTGCTTGGTAAAGAACTCCTTTTCCATCTTGGAATAAACCTTTTGTATGGTCATCTCTTCACCATCATAATGTATTTCGGCATCGAGTATGGCTTCCATGTCCCCCACAGTGCCCTGGAATATTCCGATGCGCTCCAAGAGGCGTATGTAGATTTCTTCCTGAATAGAACCGGCTACGATAAAATTGTAGATGTTCACGACAGGACTCTTCTGCCCGAAACGGTCAATACGACCGATGCGTTGCTCCACGACCATGGGGTTCCATGGCAGGTCATAGTTCACCATGGAGTTGCAGAACTGCATGTCAAGACCTTCGCTACCCACCTCTGATGACAAGAGAATCTGAATATTGCTGTCTGTCTTGAACTGTTGCAGTATCTCGTCACGGTTGTTTATCTGTCCGTGTATCACGACGGCGTTGTAGCCTGCTTTTTTCAGGCGTATCTGCAAGTAACGGAGTGTCTTGCGAAAGAGGGCGAAAACAATCAGCTTGTGCGTACCATTGGCAAACACTTCCTTGATTACTTCCAGAAGTTTATCCACCTTGGCATCACGACAGTCGGCATAGGCATCATAGCCACGCTCCAAATCGCTGTCATCGTTTGCATATGCCCATACACTGCTGGCTATCATGCGTTTCTTTTGCACCAATCCCAATGCACCGCTTTGTGTAAGATGCTCATCGCCCCAGTCATCCGTATAGGAATTGTCATCTGCATATTGGTTTATGCATGCGTCAAAGTCTTCTTGCTCCTCGGGCGTAAGGTCTATCCTTACGGGGTGTGGTTTGCGCTCGGTTTGGGAGAAGTCTGTAGTCACCTCACGCTTTCTTGTACGGGAGAACACGCTGTTCATCATGCTCATGGATGAAAACAGGTATTGCAGACGTGCCCTAACCTTGGTGTTGTCCTCACCGTCGCACAGCTCCATTATTTCCTGGAAGATGGGGTCTTTCGCAAATATCTCCTGAATGGTAGTATATTCGGAAAATATTTCTTTTTCGTCAGAATAGTAATGTTGCTTTACTTCAGACACCAATAGCTGATTCTTGATTTCTTTGAGCGGAACATTGTTGTTTACTTGCGACAGGGCTTTTATGAACGGACGGTTCTCCGCCATGCGGTTCTCGAAAATGTCATAACGGAAGAAGCGTGAGTTGTCCAGCAAGTGCAACAGATTGTACAGGTTCTCCTGACTGATCATCACGGGGGTAGCTGTCAGAAAGAGTGCCGTGTCGGCAAGGTTCATCAGCACTTCCGCACCCTTGTACGTCTGTGTCTCACGGTTGCGCATCTTGTGCGCCTCATCGCAAAGCACCATGCTGAAACGTTGCGGATGCTCCATTAAGTACTCTATAAGGGTATTGGGCATTTTGTCTTTCTTGGTGTCCCCGGCTTTAGCCTTGCTTCTGCGTCCGCGTATCTTTTCGTAGTTCACGATGGCTCTCACCGTGCCCGTCTTGGCATTGAGGTCGTTGATGAGTTCCTTGGCGGTATCTACTATCTTGAATGTCAGACCAAACTTCTCGTATAGCTCGGCTTTCCACTTTTCTTGAAGCGACTTGGGGCATACGATGAGCACATTGCGCAGTTCCTTGCGCGCCTTTAGTTCGAGCATGATGTGACCGGCCTCGATAGTCTTACCGAGACCCACCTCATCGGCCACCAGTAAGCGACGGTTGGGCGAGTTGAGGAACTTCAGCAACGGCTTGAACTGATAGGCACGAAACAGGGTTCTCGAAGCTTTGAGCGACGAGATGGTAGAGTTGCTGGAGTTTTTGATTTTGATTGTGGTGTTCTTCTTCGAGTAGTCGGAATAGCTGCCGAAAATGCCGCTCTTGCAACGCTCAAAGGGGTCACTTAGGTCGAAATCAGCACGCAGGTCTGGCTCCAGCACGCTTCCTTGCGTGCCGTCGCTAAAAACTACGGTATATATCACTCTTCCTCTGGCGCTCTTCACCGCTATCACGGTGCCGTGAGC
>CAVCRI010000287.1:0-3222 GCA_963604545.1 Lachnospiraceae bacterium
GCGAAAGCCAAAGGCTCACCCTTCGCATCCACCACCTTACCTGTGATACTCTGTGCCATCATCGGAGTCATAGCCGAGAGGCACAAAACTGTAACAATCATTTTCTTGTTCATAATCTCAATACTTTTGTTTTTTCTGAGGGCAAAAGTAAGGAAAATGATTCAAAAGGCTTTGACACAAAAGTGTATTTCTGAGGGAGGTGGCAGAAATATTACACTTTTGTGTATATGAAAATGGCTTTTTTGATATTCTTCTTCCTAAAAGTTTGGTACTTTCGGAAATTCAGCGTATCTTTGCAACAGCAATATAATAAAGAAAGGAATCATATGGAAACAAAAAATAAAAAGATACAAGTACATACACTCGATATTAAAGATATCGATAAGCATTTCCCTACTTATAGTGAGGTTACCATGTCACCTCTCCCCAAAGGGCATGTTGCACGACTTGCCTCTATTCGCTTGTTAAAGTCTCAGCAAACATACGCAAAATGAAAAAATCCATCACACAAAAATACACTCATAGGGTAGAAAGCGTTCTGTCAAATTGCTTTGTAATCAAGCCTACAAATACCAACAAGCTTGAATACTGTGAAGCCAAAGATGTTCTTTGGGATACAGGGGCAACCAATACCATCATATCAAACAGTATGGCTCAAGCTCTCGGGCTAGAACCCATTAAAAAAGCTATTATAGCAGGAATTGGTGGAAATGTAGAAGCTTATACCTATAAGATTAGTTTGTATTTTGCAAAAGAAGGAGCTTGGATTAGAGATTTAGAAGTTCTTGCCTGCGATTTAGAAGACAATGATATGATTATTGGCATGGACACTATTACTAAAGGTGATTTTGCCATAACCAACAAGGATGGAGAGACATGGTTTTCTTTCCGCATTCCATCACAAGAGCATATTGAGTTTGAATAACATTGTCAAATCAGAGCGCAAGGCACAGGAGGCTATCAAGCCTCCCATATCTGCACTTGCAATCATTACTCTTATTTGATGGAGCATTTGTAGAGAGAGATAAAAAAATTACAATCTATATTTCTCTGTGCTTCCAGCACCAGTTCCCTTGTACTTACTTCTCATTGCATTGAACTTGTAAGTAACTTGGACGATAAATTTGCGAGTATCCGCATATTTCCAAATAGAGTTGGCAAAATTGCCATAAACCAAATTGTTGGAAGAACGGTTGGAAGCAAAAATATCATAGCAAGCCATCGTAACGTTCAAGCGATTCTTGAAAAAGCTTTTGTTCAAGGTAACATCTACACCACCTTGCGCAACATACTCAAACACTGTAGCAGAATGACCACGAGAGGTATAGTTCATGTCAACATAAAGCACCCAATCATTAGGAAGTTCAAATGTATTATTCAGAGAACCAGTAAAGAGAGGATGATTATAAGAAACTCCATCGATGTTTACGAACTGCTTGAAGATGTTTGCACTGATCGTTGGTTGCCAAAAGCCTATTTTTGGAGAAGCAGAGATTCCTACATTGCAGTTCTGGCTATGAGCTAGATTGCGGTATGTGTACATGCTTATCTGCTTTTTCTCATCGTATGGTTCTATACAGAAATAGCCAGAGTCTTTGACATAACGCCAATTTGCAAACACTTGCAACCACTTATAGCCCATGTTTAAGCCTACCGTATGGTAGTATGTAGGTTGAAGCAAAGGGTTGCCACCCTGATAATAGTAGCGATTATTGTACTGTATATTGCCGCTCAACTGACTGTAGTTAGGGCGGTTAATTGTCATCTTATAGCTAAAGCTTGCTTTCAGATTCTTGATAGGGAACATCACAGAGAGATTAGGGAACAAATTGCCGTACTTTCGGCTTTGCTCTGCCACATAAACCCCTTGGTTGTAATAGTCAGATACCACATGTTCATAACGCAAGCCACCATTCAGTTCAACCATGTTCAGCTTCATCGAATAAGAGGCAAAAGTGGCAAGGTTGCTTTCATCTATCTCGTCATCTGAATTGTGCAAAGAATAGTTGGCATCAGGAACTATCTCGTAAATACTTCTTCGATTGCTATGGGTATATTCGCCTCCAAATTTCATGGTTCCAAGACCAACAGGAATCGAAAAGACCAGTTTTGTTGCATAAAGTTTACTATCAGAGGTATAGTCTGTATTGATGATACGGTTATTTTCCTTATCTTCTGTTACCTCGGTAGAAGTTTGAGTTTGTCCATTCTTGCGAATATACACCTCACCATCCCAGTTGATATTAACTTTGCCTATTTGTCCTGCATAGTAAGCATTAATGTCATGAGTTGGTCTTTTCTTGAACATGGAAGCATAGACATTCTGAATCTTTTCACTTTGCTCACCATTCTTAGATACCTCCATCAAGGAATTCCATCCACCTTTTCCATAAGGGTTGATGTTGCCCTCATAGGTTGCACCCAAAGAATGCTTCTCGTTCAAAACATAGTTAAACCCAAACTTACCACTGAAGTATTCGCTCTTATCATTGATAAGAAGATTCTCCTTTACATTCAACAAGGTATTGGCATACACAGTATTGTCATTACGCTGCTCTTGTCGCCCTTGAAACAAACTATAGTATAATGTACCAAAAACATCCAAGCCATGATAGCGATAATTCATATCAAGTATCTCACGATGGCTATTCTGATGATTACGGATATAAGTTTGGCGATAATTGGCACTAAACCCATTTGTCTTCTTTCTCTTAGTCTTTATCTTGATGACAGCATTGTATGTGGCATCGTATTCTGAGCCAGGTTCCGTGACAACTTCTATATGTTTGATGTCTTCTGCGCTAAGACGGTCAAGTTCCGTGGCACTCTGTACCTTTCTATTATCAATATAAACCAGTGGCGTACCTTTACCCATGACTTCCAAAGCCCCATTTCTCTCTACCACTCTTGGCAAGTGTTTTAGCACCATCTCTGCACTTCCCAACTTTTCCAAAGCAGTACCTTCTACTTGGGCAAGGATTCCATCTGCCTTCATCTTATATTGTTGGCGATGAGCTTTAACTATAACATCGCTCAGCATCTTACTATCCTCTGTCATCGTAATGACTCCCACATTCTCACCCTTACAATCCATGCAGATGGTTTTGTATCCTACAGATGATACCTTGATGATTCCACCATTGCATGACGAGTCAATAGCAAAGCTACCATCCTCTCCACTCACCGCTCCCTTTACGAAAGCCGAGTCCGTTCTATTCAATA
>CAVCRI010000288.1:0-3162 GCA_963604545.1 Lachnospiraceae bacterium
CAGAGTGTGCAGGAGGTGTGGAGCGTTATCTCCAGATGCTCCTGCCACGACTGGAGGCGAGGGGGATGGAGCAGTACTTCATCTGCTCGCGAAACTATGACGAGTGTATGTACCGCAGAGTGGTGGACGGGGTGAAGGGGCAGCAGAAGAGTTGCCCCGTCAAGTATATGGTTTATAGGGACGACCGTCCGAAGGAGTTGAAACAGCTGGATGCACTGCAGATAGAGGATTTCCTGTGTGTGATGCACCCGGTGATTAATGCGAATAATAATTTAAAGAAATCTTAGTATGAAAATTCTTATTACTGGTGGAACGGGATTCATTGGCCGTAAATTAATTCCAGAATTGTTAAAACAGGGCAATGAGATATCTGTTTTATGTCGTAACCTTGAGAAAGCTAAAAAACTGCTGCCGTCTGAATGTCATGTAATAATTGGTGACATTACAGAAAGAGAGTCATTACGTGGTTGTTGCGACGGAATAGATATGGTTTATCAGTTGGTTGGGTTGTCTGGTAATGAACTACCCTCTGATTTACAATTTAAACGATTCCGAAAAGTGAATGTAGAGGGGCTTCGTAATATAGTGGAGGAAGCCCAAGAGGCAAAAGTTAGCCGTTTCATACAAGTTAGTTCTATTGCGGCTATGGGTATCGTCAAAGAAATGCCCATTACTTCTCAAAGTAAGTGCGAGCCATATCTGCCTTATCAAGTGTCTAAACGTGAGGGAGAACTGCTCATTTTAGACAAAGTAAAGAACGAGGGCTTCCCTGCTATTATTATACGTCCAGCTAAGGTATATGGTGTAGGGGGAGAGGATTCTTATCAAAGTATCATAAAAATGTGCAAGGGGGGGGTATTTCCTAAGGTCGGCATGAAAGATACACAGGTAAGTCATTGTTATGTTGATGATTTGATAACTACTTTAGTGATGTTGACGGCAAAAGGCAAGATAGGAGAGACATATATCTGTGCCACCGAAAAGGGAATAGGCTTCTACGAGAGTGTACGACTTGTGGCAAAGCTGATGAACAAGCGTGTGTTGATGATACCTGTGCCAAGATGGGCAATGGCTTCATTGGCGTACATGATAGAAGTGGCATTTGGATGGATTGGAAGGAAGTCTCCTGTAACACGAAGAAATGTGATAGCCGCTACAACTGACCGTATTTATGATTTTACTGCTAATAAGCGTGATATAGGCTTTGTTAGCAGTGTGACTATGGAAGAAGGTATCCGTAGGTGCGTGGAATACAATAAGACTAAAGGACTTTGGTAAGTATAGGAAAGATAATGGAATATAATGCGACTAATATAGAAGGCGTAAGGGTGCTTTGCCCTTGCGCTTTTGCAGATAATCGTGGCTCCTTCATGGAACTGTGGAATGAAAAGGTGTTGGCAAAAATTGGAATCAACGATAATTTTGTGCAAGACAATCTCTCGACTTCTGTCAAAGGTGTTTTAAGGGGTGTGCATACACAAATTAAATATCCTCAATCTAAAATAGTTGCCTGTTTGCAAGGCTCCATATTTGATGTGGCAGTAGATTGTCGAGTGGCATCGCCTACTTTTGGTAAGTGGCATGGTGAGCTGCTTACAGGCGAGAATTGTAAGCAGCTTTATTTGCCGAAAGGTGTTGCCCATGGCTTCTTTACTTTAGAAGATGCAATGGTGTATATGAAAGTCTCCACTCATTATACCCCAGGAGATGAAATAGGATTCAAATGGGATGATGAGAAGGTGGGTATAGATTGGCCTATACCTTCTGACATGGAACTGATATTTGCTGATAAGGACTTGAAGTGGAAAGGCTTTGAGGGCGCAATGGAGGATTTGAAAAGACTTAGACTTCAATAAAAAACATAATGCTATGACTGTAGTTTACACTTGTGACAATAACTTTGTCTGGATAATGGGAATCTCTATGATTTCTCTTTTTGAGAATAATAGGGATTTGAAGTACTTGAACGTGTTTCTTCTTGGAGACCATGTAAGTGACGAAAATAAGACAATTTTGTCTTCCATTGCTGAGAAATATGATAGGTGCTGCAACTTTGTGGATGTTCCAGACTTGAATATCCCTAAGAGCTTGACTAGCAATAGGTGGCCAAAGAGCGCATTTACTCGTATGTTTGCTGGCGAGCTGATGCCTAGCGATGTGCATAAAATATTGTATCTGGATTGTGATATCATCGTAAAAGGCAGCATTGCGCCTCTTGATAAGTTTGATACCCAATCGTTTGCCGTGTCAGCGGTTAAGGATTGCGTCAGTAAGCAATATAAAAAGAAGATAGGTGTAGCTAAGGAGGATAGTTATGTGAATGCTGGTGTGCTCCTTATGGATTTGGATAAGATGCGCAAATTGGACATCAGAAAGATGATGGCTGATTTTGTGGATAGTCATAAGGGATTGGTAAGCTATGCTGACCAAGATATATTGAACGGTATGTTCAGAGGTAAGTTTGGCATTTTGCAGCCTGAATATGATGTAATGACGCAGATGTGTGTTTATACTTACGAACAGATAATGCAATATCGTCGTCCTAGCTTCTACTACTCTAAGGATGAGGTGGAATATGCTCAACAGAATCCTGTCATTATTCACTACACCACTTGTATGCTAAATATTCGTCCTTGGTGCAAAGGTTCTAAGCACCCATGGGCAACAGAGTTTGATAAATACCAAGCGATGAGTCCCTGGGCTGACATTCCGAAAAAGGAAGTAAGGTTTGATAAACTTGAGCATAAGGTAATCAGGAGTATCTTTACTTTGCCAGATTTCATATCGTATCGACTCATCGGTTTGCTTCATGCAATCTTTAGACCTACAATAATAATGATGAAGGCAAGAAATAAATAGGACGCTTCAGAGCGCCTTCGCGCGAGAAGTGGGGCATCAAGAAGATTGTCTTCACATCGAGCATTGCCCCATACGGTGCTGCAGAGGAACTGAAGAAGGAAACAACTTTGCCTACTCCTAATACTGCATACGGTATCTCGAAGTTGGTGGCAGAGAAGATTCACATGATTTGGCAGAATGGTGATGCTGCCCATCGTCAACTTACCATTGTTCGCCCTGGTGTGGTTTTTGGTAAGGGAGAGAATGGTAACTTCACGAGATTGTATTGGGCTATCCGTGGTCATAAGTTTGCTTACCCTGGCA
>CAVCRI010000289.1:0-3125 GCA_963604545.1 Lachnospiraceae bacterium
GGACAGGCGGGAGGCGATATTGGCTTACATGGATGCAGCGCTTACTCCACAGACCCGCAAGGTGCTCGACCTCCGGTTTCACCAGAAGTTGAAGTATCGGGAGATAGCCACAGAACTGGGCATCAGCGAGGTGGCGGTGTATAAGCACCTGTCGCAAGGCATCAAGCAACTAAAAGAAAGATTTAACCCTTAGCAGAAAGACGATTATGGACAAGTTAGAAAAGATATTGGATGTGATAGACCATCAGGACAGGTATTCTGATGAGGAGATTCGTGAGTTGTTGCAGGACGAGGAGTGCCGCAAGTTCTACCAGACGATGCAAGAGGTGGACTCGGCACTTGCAGGGCAAGACACTCCACCTGTGGATATAGACAGTGAATGGAAGCAGTTTTGCGAGCAGCACCCGATGGGAAATCGTCAGGTTTTCTCTTGGCGCAAGATGGCAGCATCCATTGCTGGCTTCGTCTTGGTTTCGGGCATCGCCTTTGCCGCTATCCACACATTCATCAAGAGGAGCCAAGAGCCGATGTTGATAGCTCATGGCGACATGGAAGTCGCGGCAAAGGATTCGCTTAAACAATGTGCCGCAAAGGATTCGCTACAAATCCAGGCGAAGGCGGAGAAGTCTGCCGTCCACAAGACTTTCGAGAACGTGCCTTTCGACAGGATGCTGGCAGAAATGGCTTCTTATTATGACATGCAGTTGAGGTTTGACAATGCCGGGGTCAAGAGCCTCCGCCTCTATTACGAGTGGGATAGTCGTTCGGGCATGGAGAGCATCGTAAGGGAACTGAACCAATTCGAGAATGTGAACATCGAAGTGGAAGGACAGACTATTGTTGTCAAATAATACTTAGGACTCTTATGAAAAGACTTTCTGTAATCATACTCTTGCTGTGCGCTCTCGTCCTGCCGATGGCTGCCCAGCAAATCGTTCGCAACTATCACGACCGCAGCATGTCGGATGTCCTCATCGACCTCAGCAAGGCTTCGGCACGCTATAAGATTAGTTTTATCTATAACGAACTGGAGGACTTCACGGTTACACAAAACGTGAATACCACCAACGTTCCCGATGCCATCCGCAAGGTAATCAGCTATTATCCGATGAAGATGACGGTGGGCGACAGCCTCATTACCGTGGAGTGTACCCGCAAGAGCGAGCGCAAGCTGATAGGCAGATTGACAGACAACCACGGTTTGCCCGTGGAGTTCGCCAACATCCAGTTGCTCCATCCCCAGGACTCCACCTTCCTCTGTGGAGGCGTGAGCAATGCCAACGGCGATTTCGTGATACCTTGCGACCAAAGGCAAGCTATCATGAAGGTTTCCTTTGTGGGCTATAAGACCGTCTGTCGGCTCGTGAACATCGGCCGCATCGGCAATGTGAGGATGCAGACCGACAGTTATCAGCTCAAGAAGGTGGTGGTGAAGGGCAGTCTGCGCACAGACCACGGCGACCATGCCACCTATGCCTTCTCTGACGAGCAAATCAAGAACGCCCGCCATTCGCAAGACCTCTTGGCTGCTATCCCCGGCATTTACACCGACCCCATGACGGGCAAGACTGCCAGTATGGTGGGCAAGACCATCAAGATACTTATCAACAACGTGCCGATGACGAGCGAGAACGACTTGAAGGCGATTGCCGCCAACAAGATCAAGAAGGTGGAATACTACGAAGACCCACCTGCAAGATATGGCGACGTGGGCATCCTGATGAACATTATTACGCGACCGCTCGACACGGGTTATGCCGCAGGCTTCGATGTGTCAAGTGCCTTGACCACGGGGTTCAGTAATGACAATGTATATTTCAAGTACAACAAGGGGAACCACCAGTACTCCTTTGACTATTCCCTCAATGTACGTAATTACAAGGACTGGATAGAGGACAACCGGTACACCTTCACGTTCGACGACTGGCAGGCGGTCTATGATTATCGTCTGCACAAGCGCTTTGGTTATACAGACAACACGTTCAACCTGAAGTATGCCTACAGCAAGCCGGATGATGTGACCTTCCAGGTTACCTTCTCGCCCGTATTGTCGCACAAGTTCAACCGGGGCAACAATGAGATTTCTACGCAGGGAAACGAGGACTGGCAAGACGGTGTCGGAAATACAAAGGATATAGTGGACTATGTGAAGCCTGCCTTGGACCTCTATCTCAGCAAGCAGTTTGCGCACAAGCAGACCCTCGATGTGGATGTGCTCGGCTCTTACTTCTATACCAAGCAACAGATGCTCAACCGGCAATGGACAGCCAGTAAGGACAGTACATTGACCGATGACGACATGCACTCCAGGAGCAATATCTATTCCTTGATAGGAGAAGCCGACTATACCAAGGAATGGGAGAAGGGGGAACTGCAGGTAGGTCTGCACTCTTGGAACAAGTGGAGCGACTACAACGTGCGCAATGTCCTCTCGGGTTATGAGCCTTCCCTGTATTCGTCGTGCATCAACATCAATACCGTCTATGCCCAGTACCAGAACCGCATCGGCAAGTTTACATATCGTATAGGCGTGAAGAGTACTTGGAGAAAACAGCGCTATCAAGACCTCACCTATAACAGCAACTACATTCTCCCGTTGCTGTATTTCTCCTATAAGTTGAAGAACGGATCGTTGCAGTTGCTTACGTCAAGCGGCATCAATTATCCTGCCATCTCAACCTTGAGCGAGAACATGACGATCATTATCCCCGGGCTGATGAAGCAGGGCAACCCGAACGTGAAGGCGACATCCGAAGTGGGCCCCATCTTCCGCTACACCTACAACGATGCTCTGCTCTATCTGCAAGTGGCACTGTATGGCATCTATAACGACAAGGTCATCACACCTTATTATTATTGGACGACGGTGAACGACAAGCGCAGCATCGTGATGACCTATGAGAACGGAAGTTTCTATTGGCGTTATGGCACGGGCTATTATCTCCAGTTGAAACCGTTCAGGAATGAGGTGCTGAGGCTGAACGTAGGCGGTGGCTTTGAGCGGGAGGTAGTGAGCAACTCCTATGGTCGCCATTGCTATTGGTGGAGTCCTTTCAAGTATGGCATCGACTTTCGCAAGGGCAACTGGGGTGCTTCTTATCAGGGCAATATTCCTTCGAAGATGG
>CAVCRI010000290.1:0-3114 GCA_963604545.1 Lachnospiraceae bacterium
AAGGAAGACGTAGCATAAGAAGTACTCTTTTCCACTGTCAATTTGTGGAAATAGGATGCTTATGATACGCCTTTATATATTATAATGTGATTCTCGCTAGATAATCGTAGTGCTCGCCTTCGGCGATGAGCTCGCAATGCAAACCACAACTTTCTGCTATCGACTTGAGCAAGGGAAAATCAACATAGAGCCAGTCGAAAGGTTCGCCATTTATGGGGATAGCCTTTTGTGGCTTTCCGTTATCAGCTGTCTTCTTGATGCCGTCGTATACCATCTGGTAATCCACCTCGCCATAATAAGCTCCAGCCAAGTTGATGTCGAAACTTCCATCCTCATTCTCGTAGATATACTTGAGGTCGGAAGAGTCTATGAGAACCTGGCCATTAGGACAGAGCAATGCCTTCAGGCGTAGGAAGAGCGCAGGGAGGTTGGCTATCTTGCCAGCAATACCTGTTCCGTTCATCAAGAGTAGGATGGTATCGTAGGAATCGGAAAGGTGCTCGTCGAAGAGATTGATGCACTCCACATCCTTTACACCTCTCAATCTCATAGCTTCGCAACTCAGAGGGGAAATGTCGATTGCCTTGACGGATGAAATGTTGTTGGTCTTAGAGTTGACCTCTGAAGTTTCCTGAGCACCGATATGCTCTTGCAAGGCGAGCGCATGGCATCCTGCTCCAGCCCCCACATCGAGTACGTTCCCTCGTGCCAAGTCCAGAGCCTTCTGCTCTAGCATCGGCATCTCTTGGTATGTACGAAAGAGGTGCTTCACTGGCATCTCATCTTCCTCGAACATGGAGGAGAGTACACGTAGCTTTCCTGCCTTCCCCATCTGTTGGTAGTCGAGAATGGCAGCACCCATTGGGTCTTTTTCTGGGGATAATATGTTTTTGTTCATAAAGTCCTTCTTTATTATTCTTTTGTTTATTGCTTGTCTTTTTATAGAAACAATGCTTGTTGGTTGATTTCTTTTCTGATGTAGAGTCTCGTCCAAAGCCATCTTGGAATCAATCTCCAAAGGGCGACGAGGTCTGTCTCCTTTTCCTCATCAAGTTCTGTGTTTTGCCAACCGATGCCCGATGTGGCACCCATCACTATCGCTTTCCTTGTCATACGTTTATAATTTCATAATTAGTACTTCTTCCTCCTTCTTCTGTTTGGCGTAAGATACCTTTGACTATCAAATCATTGATGTCTCTGTTGGCGGTGTCTTGTGAGCAATGATTAATCTTATACCATTTTGAGGAATTTAGTTTCCCCTCAAAACCATCAAAAAGCATGTTGATGACCTTGCGTTGACGCTCGTTGAGTGGGGTAAGTCGATGGGCTTCCCAAAAGTGAGCCTTGCGAACTACATTTTCGGTTTTTGTCAATGCAGCATCTAGGGCTTCTCTCATCGTCAGCAAGAACCATTCTATCCATGGCGTGATGTCTAGTATCCCTTTTTGGGCTTGTTCAAGATGCTCATAGTACGCCTTGCGGTGATTGAGAATTTCTGACGAAAGGCTGTAGTAGCGTTGCGATGTCTGATCGGCACGAGATAAGAGCATTTCTGTAAGAGTTCTGCAGATACGGCCATTGCCGTCGTCGAATGGGTGGATCGTGACAAACCAAAGGTGGGCGATAGCCGCTTTGATCAAAGGGTCTATTGCTTCCTCCGTGTTTATCCAACTGATGAAATTCTTCATTTGGTTAGGGACATCCGAACTCTTAGGTGCTTCATAATGTACCTTTTGGTGTCCTAGTGGTCCTGACACCACCTGCATCGGTTCGTCTCCTCTACGCCAATTGCCTACGGTTATCTTATACAGTCCGCTTCTTCCTGTTGGGAATAGTGCAGCATGCCATGCAAACAATCGTTCTTCGTCTAGCGGTTTGTCATATTGCTTCACGGCATCCATCATCACTTGTACCACACCTTCTGTATAGTGGTCGGGGGTAGGGAGACCTTCGTAAGGAAGTCCTAGTTGTAGGGCTACAGAAGAACGGACGCTGTCTCTATTAAGTTCCTCGCCCTCTATTTTTGCAGAGTGTACGATTTCTTGCGTCAAAGAATCAAGCATAGATGAGTTTTGGTCTTCGAATCCAAACATAGAGACTCTGCCCAGGAGTTTTCCCCTGAGCATATTGACCTCAGCCAGCGTATGGCTGAATGTTGTGGTGTCCCATTTCATGTGCGGCCAATCTTCTTGTTGCCAAATATATTTCTTGTCTCTTTCCATAGGAGTTGCAATTTGGATGCAAATATAGTACTTTTCTTCTGATTCTGCAAGCTTTGCGGAGATTATTTGCCTTATTCTCCGCAAAATGTGCGGAGAATAGATGGAATAATCTCCGCATATAAAAGAAAAATGTTAAGAATGGGCGTTTATTCCATCGGAAATGTTTATCTTTGCACCATAAATAAGTATGGTGAATATAGTATTCAAATAAGTAGATTAAGGTATGATGAATATGAAAACTTTGATGGTTTGCGGCATGATGCTGTTGCCATCGCTGGGTCAGGCACAGAGTTGTTGCCAGGGCAAAAGTGAAAAGAAATGTGACCAACAAGAGGTGAAGGCTTATTGCCAGATGAACAATGAGATAATCAATGCGATTATGTCTCGCCGTTCCATCCGCAAGTATCTCGACAAACCTGTGGAGCACGAGAAACTTGCGCTCATCGCCAAGTGTGGCATCCATGCACCTAATGGTATGAACCAGCAACCTTGGGCTGTGCGAGTGGTGGAGAGTCAAGATTTCATCAAGGGTACTACCGAGATATTCAAGAAGGAGAATCCTGAGCAGGTGAAGCGTGATGCCAACTTCAAGAATATGTATCGCAATGCGCCTAACATCATCGTGGTTGCCACTCCGAAGGATAGGGGTGCCGTGGATGCTGGCTTGATGGGAGAGAACATGATGCTTGCTGCCAAGTCTTTGGGATTGGGTACTTGTTGCTTGGGTGGTCCTGTTCGCTTTCTTCAGAGCAACGAGGCTTGCAAGCCATATCTCGCTAAGCTCAACATCCCAGAAGGGTATGAGATCTGCTATATCCTAGCCGTTGGTTATCCTGATGAGGCTCCAGAGGCAAAGCCAAGGGATGAGAGCAAGATTGAGTTTATCAAGTAA
>CAVCRI010000291.1:0-3104 GCA_963604545.1 Lachnospiraceae bacterium
AGAGTTTCGAGCAGTGCCAGAAGGAGGAATATAACAAATACAGCGTGAATATCCCTATGCGCTACTACTATAAGGGTAAATTCCGCAAGGGATGGGTGAATATCGTGAACCCTTTCCGAGGTACATGGGTTGTGGGTACTCCTGGTAGCGGTAAGACATTCTCCATCATCGATCCGTTCATCCGTCAGCACTGTGCAAAAGGCTTTGCCATGGTCGTTTACGACTACAAGTTTCCAACCTTGGCAACCAAACTGTACTACCACTACAAGAAGAACCAACAGTTGGGCAAACTGCCAGAAGGTTGCAAGTTCAATATCATCAACTTCGTGGATGTGGAATACTCCAAGCGAGTAAACCCGATACAGCAGAAGTACATCAATAACTTGGCAGCAGCGAGTGAGACCGCAGAAACACTGCTTGAATCCCTACAAAAAGGCAAGAAGGAAGGCGGAGGCGGCAGCGACCAGTTCTTCCAGACCTCAGCCGTCAATTTCCTCGCCGCCTGTATCTACTTCTTCATCAACTATGGCAAGGAGCCATACGATAAAGACGGCAAGATGCTGATAGCAGAGAAAGTACTTGATCCGAAAACCATGCAGATGAAACCGACCGGAAAGGTGTTTAACCATGCAGGAGAAGAAGTGGAGCCAGCCTATTGGTTGGGTAAGTACAGCGATATGCCCCATATTCTGAGTTTCCTGAATGAGAGTTACCAGACCATCTTCAATGTGCTGGAGACCGACAATGAGGTAGCACCGTTGCTAGGACCATTCCAAACCGCCTTGAAGAACAAGGCAATGGAGCAGTTGGAGGGTATGATAGGTACACTGCGTGTCTATACCTCACGCCTTGCCACCAAGGAAAGCTATTGGATATTTCATAAGGACGGTGATGACTTCGACCTGAAGGTCAGTGACCCGAAGAACCCGAGCTATCTGCTGATAGCCAACGATCCAGAGATGGAGAGCATCATCGGAGCATTGAACGCCCTAATCCTCAACCGACTGGTGACACGAGTGAACACAGGACAAGGCAAGAACATCCCTGTGAGCATCATTGTGGACGAGTTGCCTACACTCTACTTCCATAAGATAGACCGACTGATAGGTACAGCCCGAAGCAACAAGGTGAGCGTCGCCTTGGGATTCCAAGAGTTGCCCCAGTTGGAAGCAGACTATGGAAAGGTGGGTATGCAGAAGATCATCACCACCGTAGGCAATGTGGTGAGCGGTTCGGCACGAAGCAAGGAAACGCTGGAATGGCTGTCGTCCGATATCTTTGGAAAGGTGGTACAGCTGAAGAAAGGTGTGACCATCGACAGAGATAAGACGAGCATCAACCTGAATGAGAATATGGACAGTCTTGTGCCAGCCTCTAAGATTTCTGATATGCCAACAGGATGGATCTGCGGACAGACTGCAAGAGACTTTGTGGCAACCAAGACAGGCATGAACGGCAGTATGAACATACAGGAGAGCGATGAGTTCAAGACCAGCAAGTTCTATTGCAAGACCGACTTCAATATGGCAGACATCAAAAAGGAGGAAAGCGAGTACATGCCACTGCCCAAGTTCTACACCTTCAAGAGCCGTGACGAGCGAGAGCGCATCCTCTATAAGAACTTCGTGCAAGTTGGTGAGGACGTGAAAGCCATGATAGCGGAGATATTCAACAAGAAGAATGCCAAGTGACAATACATCAAAGTTAAACAAAATGAGATTCATGACAGGAAAGATACGGACATACATCATTCTAACACTCTTGGTGCTGTGCCAGAATATCATGGCACAGAACAAGACACCCACAACAGATAGCCCAAGCCAAAGGGACTTGGGCATCTTCACATTACCACCCTTTGAGCGAGCCGTGCGGTGCATCAAGTATTATGAGGGGTGGCACTACATCAAGCGTAACTATCCCTATATCGGGTGGGGACATCGGATATTGCCATACGAGAAGTACAGGAAGAACCTTACCTTTCAACAGGCAGACTCGCTATTGCGTTCTGACCTCACCAAGTTATGCGCTATGTTCCGTAAGTACGGCAAGGACTCATTGCTCCTTGCCGTACTTGCCTATAATGTCGGACCCTATAAGATTTTAGGGAACAGACGATTTCCGAAGAGCCGTCTCTTACACATGATAGAGCAAGGGAGAAGAGACATCAGACAAGAATATCTGGACTTTTGCAGATACCAAAGGCGCAAGATGGCCTCTATACGCAGGAGAAGGCAAACAGAACTGCTATTATTATATCAGACACATATTGCAAGAAAGTGACATTTCTGGTAATAATTCATGTTTTTTATATTGAAATATAAATAACCATCATTTATTGGACGAAAATTGCAAAATCTTTCCCAAAGGAAAAAGGATCATCTTAAATTCTAGTACATTTAAGTATATTAATCTGAGGAGATATTTATCACTATACGTAAAATAGAGTTCTGGAGCCTATCAAATGGTGCTTATTATTGATAAGGGAAAGACTTTGTTCTAAAATTTGAGAATATCCAACTGATGACTAAGAAAGAATAAACGCAATTCACTATAAAAAACTTATACCAATGTCACCAAGCACTTTATAGAGTTCCGCAATCAACAATCAAAAAGACCTCGATTTCTCCAAATGATAACTGGCATGATGGAAATATAGGTGTTTTGTACCTAACACCTATATTCCATCCGCACACTCTACTACAAGGAAGCAGAAATAGCAAGTTCAGATTTTGCAAAATTATACACCATGTTGCATGTCTGGCAAGGCCTCTTTGCTCATTAATACGTTCGTACATAATGTCGATCACATAAAAGTTTTTAAGGAATAATAGAATACTTTGCCATACTGATTGGATTAGTATATACTCAAATATTTCTAATGAGAGATGTCTATGGATGTTACATTAGTTTTTGACCTTACAAATGTAAAAATACTATAAACAAATAAAATATATCTAATTTTATAACGACCGTTATAGTTTAATTGCTATCTTTGCACAAAAAATGAATATTTCATGATAGAACTAATATCAGGATATTCTTTTCAAATATTAAAATTCTTTACAAAATGAAAGAGCCTTTAGAATATTACAAGAGCAAACTTT
>CAVCRI010000292.1:0-3067 GCA_963604545.1 Lachnospiraceae bacterium
CTAGCCATAGGCAACATGGCGGCAAAGGCACAAATGAGAATGGGCGTGGACACCCTTACGCTCGACAAGGTGAACTATCGCATCACTTACCAAGCAAAGCAAGTGAATGACACCACGCAGATTCCCTACATCTATCGACAAGCACAGATGCGACTCGACATCGGAGAGAAGATGACGTATTTCTACAACTTGTCTGCCCAACAAGTGCGCCAACAAGTAACCCAAATGATTTTGAATGGTGGTGGCATTGACCTTCGCAAGGCAGAGCCTGTAAGATGTATGAATTGGGAATTCTTCAAGAATTACCCCAAAGAGGGCAAGACTATGTATAAAGAAACCGTTGCCATGGGGGATTATCAATGCCTTGAGGACATAGAGACTCCCGATTGGCAAATCATCCCAGACAGCACCGCCAACATCATCGATTATTCTTGCCAACTCGCCAAGGCGAATTTCAAGGGAAGAATATGGTATGCTTGGTATTCAGAAGACATCCCTATATCGGAAGGTCCTTGGAAGCTCTACGGCTTGCCAGGTCTTATCCTCCGTGCCTACGATAGTCAGCAGCAATTCTATCTCGATGCCATCGGACTGGAAGACCTCAAGGGAAAAGAACCTTTGAAATATGCCAAGAGCGAAAGCAAAGCAGAAACCGTATCCCAATCCGACCTCACCAAAATCAAACTGCGAGAGAGTGCAAATGTGGATATGATGAGAGACGTCAAGGTTACAGATGTAAATGGCAAAGCCATCAAGCCAAAGCCAAGAAAGCACGTCTTCAATCCGATAGAGCGATAGGGCTGACGTATGTATTTTCTCTGAAAAGACAAGCAAAAAAGCAGCCGATAACTCACCAAAACTAATAAAAAAACATAATTTTGGTGGGTTATCCATTCTAATAACTCACCAAAACCGAATATTTTTTGTAATTTTGGCGAGTTATTTAATGGATAAAGATATGGAAAAGCTCATAGGAAGGCATAAGGAACAGGCCAAGATTCAAGCTTGCTTGGAGTCTGGAAGATCAGAATTTGTTGTTGTGTATGGTCGCCGCAGAATAGGAAAGACGTTCTTGGTGAGACGTTTTTTCAAGGACTGCTACGACTTTTCTTTCGTAGGCAAACATGACATGCCAAAGGAGGAGCAATTACAAGAATTCGCCAAAGCCCTGCAATCTTACTCCTATTCTAGTTTTCTCCCTTCCCTAAAAAGTTGGGGAGATGCATTCTCGTGCCTACAACAAATATTGAACTCATCTAAGAAGAAAGGAAAGAAAGTTGTGTTCTTCGATGAGATGCCTTGGATGGATACACCCAAGTCTGACTTTGTTGCCGCCCTGGAAAACTTCTGGAACGGATGGGCAGCTATGCGCGACGATATTCTCTTTATTGCATGCGGTTCAGCTACCTCATGGATGGTGGACAAGATTCTGCACAACCAAGGAGGCTTGTTCAATCGCATCACCCAAAAGATATACCTCCGTCCATTCCATCTATGCGAAGTGGAACAATACCTAGATGAACATCATTTCAACTGGAACAGATACCAGATAGCGCAATGCTATATGATATTGGGTGGTATTCCTTATTATCTTACGTTGCTGAATCCACATCTCTCCTTGCTTTCCAACATCGACGAGTTGTTTTTTGCCGATACCCATGCCATGCTCTGCACCGAGTACAGCGAACTATACTCCACGCTCTTCAAACGACCAGAGAATTATATTTGCGTCATCAAGGTTCTGTCAGAGAGAAAAGAAGGTTTCAATCGAAAAGAGATTTCAGAAAAGACAAAACTTGGCGGTTCTACATTAACCAAGATATTATCAGACTTGGAGCAATGCGACTTCATCCTTCCATACGCTCGCTATGGCAACAGCAAGAACAACACTATTTATCGTATCAAGGACTTTTATACCTTATTCTATTATAAGTATGTGAATGGCATCGACACAAAGGACGCACAACGATGGACCCACCTATCCAGCAGTCAACAAGTAGTGAGCTGGCAAGGATTCAGTTTCGAGTTGCTTTGTCTTATCCATCTGGATGAGATAAAACGAGCCTTGGGTATCGACCGAATTCTAAACGATGCCAGTGCTTGGCGCAGTAAATCTGCAGGAGGCAATACGCAGATAGACTTGGTGATAGAAAGAGCCGACCACAACATCAACTTATGTGAGATGAAGTTTGCCAACAGTCTCTATGCAATCGACAAGGATTACGAGCAAAAACTTCGGGAACGCATGTCCATCTTCCAAGCCGAGACAAAGACAAGAAATAGTACTCGCATCACCATGGTCACTACATACGGTGTACTCAAGAACAAGCATGCCGGCATAGTGGATGACGAAGTATTGCTCGATGACTTGTTTGCGATTATAGATGAAACGAAATAACTTGCAAATAATCCTATGAACATAAAAACAACATAAAACATCAAGTCTTATGAAACAAAGCAACAAACCTACGGCTATAACCTGCCACATCCTTATGTTACTCATTATTGTATTAAGCAGTGGTATGAGCATGCAAGCCAAGCCACACGAAGAGAAGCCAACAACTCATCCCTTGATTCTGAAAGGTGACAGCTGCATGAACGAGCATGACTCGTTCCATGCCATCGGCTATTACCTACAATATATTGATGAACATCCTAAAGACTTGGAGGTTCTCAGAAAACTTGCATCCTGTTATCGACAGAGAGGCGACAACAAGAAATGTATCGCCTGCATGGACAGCATTCCAAATGACAGCCTCACTCATGAGGACTTGCGCATGAAGTTCTATTCCTACCTCAATCTTGGCGACAGAGGCAGGGTTGACCTTTATGGCATGAAGATTTTTGGTGATTACCCATACGACAGCGAGGTATTCGCTACCCTCCTTTCACAATGGAACAACCAAGGCAAGCCCGAAGATGTATCGGCTTTCGCCTTGTCGTATGTTGAAAAGCGTGACTCCACCAATATTCTTATCAACAAGGAATTGGCTTATTCGCTTTATTTACAGCTCAGGTATGACCAAGCTATTCCAAGATACAAAAAGCTTATCGCCGATGGATTCGA
>CAVCRI010000293.1:0-3017 GCA_963604545.1 Lachnospiraceae bacterium
TTGCTCATCACAGGAATCATCGCTCCACCCATACGGGCATCGCAAGCCGAAGCGGTGCGAGAGAGGATGTGAGAGAAGATGTTGTTGCCGAAGATGCCGTGGCTCAAAGGACGGTCCATCGTCTTGCCCAGACAATGACCATAATTGCCCTTGATACTCTCCTCGGCTGCCTTCATATTGTATTCCTTGGTCTTGAGGATGAAGCGAATCTCATCGAGCGGTGCGGTCGTCGCAAAGTCGTAGACCATACGCAGATTGAGCTTGATGTCATCATCTGCCTCATCTTCCGAGCCAGCACCACGCTTATCCATCACTACCTCGCCATTGCGCTCCACATATACGAAATGAGTATGTCCGCCAGAGATGATGGCTGTAGCCTGGTCGTTGCCGCAACGGCAAGTTACCTCGATATAGAGCTTATCCACATTGCCCTGCTTCAGTTTGATGTCGATGTCAGCATCCTTGATGTATTGCTTGCCTTGCTCCAAGGTATCGGGAGTCAAATCCTTCAATACCTCTAGCTCATACTCAGGTTTGCCGATGAGGGCACCCAGCGAAACGGCGATAGGCAGACCTATCATTCCTGTGCCAGGGATACCGACACCCATGGCATTCTTAAGCATATTAGGGCTCAAGAGTACCTCGATGCGCTCAGGTCGCTTACCCAATGTGGTGGCAGCCTGTGCTGTACAGAGAGCCACCGCCATAGGTTCAGTACAACCGATGGCTGGCACTACCTCCTTGTTGATGAGCGCAATGATGCGCTCACGTTTGCTTTTCTCTAACATAATATTAAATAAATAAGTATAGCCATCCCTCTCCAAAAGGACAGGAACGGCTATGTTTTTAAATTAATCTTCGAGTTGGAACAAAGGATCGTCAGGAGTCAACATCGTTGGCTTCTGGTCAAACTCCTTGAGGAGTTGGTCTGAAGCATACTTCTTATCTACTACCAAACGGAACATATACTCGTTGAACCAATCATTGGTCATGATGAAACAGCCATTGAAGCCATTGTCGGCACCCCAGCTATTCTCCACCTTCCACTTCACTGGCTTGCCATTGGCGTCGAGGTCTACGGCGGTAAGAGTCATTGCATGGGTAGAACCACTATCGAAGGTAGAGATGCGCTCAGCCTTGTTCATTGGGAATGTGATTCCGAAAAGACTGCCATAATCGAAATTATCCACAGCGAGATAACCACGCTTGCGGTCCAACTGCTTGCCCACGTCATAGCTAGAGTACATCTTATGACCATCCTTCAAGGAAGCGATGGCGAGATTGGCAATCTCCTCCATAGGCAGATTGAGATATTTCCAGTTATGACCATCGTAGCTGTGGCGGTCGTACTCCACCTCGTATGTCTTATGGTAAGGGCGACGAGGGTCGTTCATCACCATCAGGAAGGTACCGTTCAAGTCCTTGCCCACTGTCTCCTCGTAGAAACTCTTTGGGGTATACTTCTTAGCCTCACCTACCTGCTTGCCATCCTTGTCACGGAAAGCGTATGTAAACTCCTTCACTGGCTCGCCAAGAGTAAGGCAGAGCATGTGATAAACCTGGCCAAGCATCTCCTGCTTGCGAGCCTGGATGGCAGCAGGCTTCTTGCCCTGGGCTATCATCTTGCGAAGTTCCAAGCCATACTCACGGAGCTTGCTGCTCACAAGGCGACTCATCTTCGTTGTGTTATTGCTAGAGTAAGTCTCTGGCTGTGCGCTCATTGGCACCAAGCCATACTTAGAAGCCAGGTCGGCAACGCCACAGAAAGTACCACCGTCATTGAGCGGATTCTTAAAGAAGAACTGCACCTGAGGGTCCTCAATGCTCTTCTTACCGAGGTCGATGACACCCTGGAGCATGAGGTTTGCTTTCTCCAACTGGTCGTAGAAGAAGAGATAATCCTGCGAGTACTCCACCACACGATGCAGGGAGTCGTTCTTGGCAAAGTTGGAACGGAGCACATTGAAGCCACTGAACATCCAGCATCTGCCAGAACTTTTCTGGTTATGGATGCTCTGCGAAGGAGTCTCGATGCTGAAATGAGTGTCCACTGGAGCCTCATTGGCATGGTTCTTCACGAGGTCGTCGATGTTGTTGTTGGCAATGGCATTGAAGAGTGCCTTGTTGGCAACGCTTCCCTTCTCGGCCTTAGCCATCTGCTGCAATGCAGACTCACTGATGCCGCCAGCCTTGGTCTGCGCCATCATTGCCATAGAAGCCATCAGCATGGCTCCCACTAATAATAGGTTCTTTTTCATTCTTATTGTCTTGTCTATAGTTTTGTATTATTTCACGCAATGTTACCCGATATTGGGAGAATAACTTACGCATTTTTGTGCAAAAATACAAAGAATAATCGTAAAAAGCGAAAATATTAGCCTAAAAGTGTTATATATTGAAAAAAAGCATTATCTTTGCATAAGAAATGTAGAAGAAAACATGGATAAGAATAAGTTTAGTCTATTAAATAAGATAAAATATCCAGAAGACTTGCGCCAGTTGAGCCTAGACCAACTGCCCGAAGTCTGCAAAGAGCTAAGAGAAGACATTATCGACGAGGTAAGTGTAAACCCTGGTCATTTTGCCTCCTCACTTGGCGTAGTAGAAATCACCGTAGCCCTGCACTATGTTTTCAACACTCCCAACGACCGAATCGTATGGGATGTGGGGCACCAGGCATACGGGCACAAGATATTGACGGGAAGACGTGAGGTTTTCTGTACCAACAGAAAACTTCACGGCATCCGCCCGTTCCCTACCCCATTGGAAAGCGAATACGACACCTTTACCTGCGGACATGCCAGCAACTCCATCTCGGCTGCCCTCGGTATGGCTGTGGCTGCACGTGGAACTGGGCACAAAGACCGTCACGTGGTAGCAGTCATCGGCGATGGCGCCATGAGTGGAGGATTAGCTTTCGAAGGACTGAACAATGTTTCCAGTACCCCCAACGACATGCTCATCATCCTCAACGACAACGACATGAGCATCGACCGTGCCGTGGGTGGCATGGAGAA
>CAVCRI010000294.1:0-2997 GCA_963604545.1 Lachnospiraceae bacterium
TTCTTCTTGTAAGCCTCAACACCTGGCTGGTTGAATGGGTTCACCTCTTCCAAGAGACCGCTGATACCGCAAGCCTTCTCGAAGAAGTAGATCAACTGACCGAGGTAGTAAGCGTTCAACTCTGGTACGTTGACCAAGATGTTAGGAACACCACCATCTACGTGAGCCAAACGAGTACCAAGCTCTGCCATCTTGTTGACCTCGTCAACACGCTTGCCCTCCAAGAAGTTCAAACCATCGAGGTTCTCGTCATCGTGAGGGAAGAGCAACTTCTCGTTAGGAGTCTCTACGCTGATAACAGTCTCGAAGATGCTGCGCTCGCCCTGCTGAATCCACTGACCCATAGAGTGAAGGTCGGTAGTGAAGTCGCAAGCTGCTGGGAAGATACCCTTGTTGTCCTTACCCTCGCTCTCACCATAGAGCTGCTTCCACCACTCAGCGAAGTAGTGAAGCTTAGGCTGGAAGTTGCAAACAATCTCAATCTTCTTGCCAGCCTGGGTATAGAGAGCCTGACGTGTTGCTGCATAGATAGCTGCTGGGTTCTCCTCGAAAGCTACGTCCTTGCCGCAAGCCTTCTCCATCTCAACGGCACCTGCTACGAGCTGCTTCACATCGAAGCCTGCTACTGCGATAGGCAACAAACCTACTGGAGTCAATACAGAGAAACGACCACCTACGTTGTCAGGGATGATGAAGCTCTTGTAACCCTCCTTGTCAGCGCAAGTACGGGCAGCACCCTTCTTAGCGTCTGTTACGGCTACGATTACATCCTTAGCCTCTTCCTTGCCACGCTGGTCCTCGCACTGCTTCTTCAAGAGACGGAAAGCGAGAGCGGTCTCAGTAGTGGTACCAGACTTAGAGATATTGATGACACCAAACTTCTTGTCCTTCAAGTAAGATGTCAACTCATAGAGATAATCCTCACCGATGTTGTTACCTGCGAAGAGGATGGTAGGGTTCTTCTTGTCGTTAACGAGCCAAGCGAAAGAGTTGCCGAGACCTTCGATGACGGCACGAGCACCGAGGTAGCTACCACCGATACCTGCCACTACGACAACCTCACACTTCTCACGCAATGTGTTGGCAACAGCCTCAATCTCATCCAAGAACTCAGGAGTGATAGAAGATGGCAAATGCAACCATCCCAAGAAATCGTTACCTTCACAAGTGCCGTTCTCAAGAGCTTCCTGAGCGGCCTTAACTTTTGGCTCGTAAGCCTTTACTGCACCCTCTGCGAGGAATGATGCAGCCTTAGTAATGTTTAAGCTGATACTTTTCATTTTTTCTTTTATCTAAATGAATCTGTTAATAGTTTTATTTCTATTTGCGGACTGATGCGCTCGTACAATATATTATATACGGCATCGAGAATCGGCATGTTGACGTGCATGTGGCGATTGATTTCCTTCATACACTTCGTACCGAAATATCCCTCGGCTATCATCTCCATCTCTATCTGGGCACTCTTCACGCTGTAGCCTTTTCCTATCATCGTACCGAAGGTGCGGTTTCTTGAAAAGTTGCTGTAACCCGTTACGAGCAAGTCGCCAAGATATACCGAGTCGTACATGCTTCGCTCGATAGGGTGGACGGCAGTCAGGAAGCGAGACATCTCCTGTACGGCATTTGACATGAGCACCGCCTGGAAGTTGTCGCCATACTTCAGTCCGCCACAGATACCTGCGGCAATGGCATACACGTTCTTCAAGACCGATGAGTATTCGATGCCGATGACATCACTCGAAGTCTTGGTCTTGATGTATTCGCTCGCCAAGCATTCCTCGGCAAAGGCACGAGCCTTGTCGGTATCAGAACAGCCCACGGTGAGATAGCTCAATCTTTCGAGCGCCACCTCCTCGGCATGGGACGGACCGCCGATGCAAGCCAAGTTCTCGTATGGCACGTCGTACACCTGGTGGAAGTACTCGGAGCAAACCAAGTTCTCGTCTGGCACGATACCCTTGATGGCTGTGATGATAAACTTGTCGCTGATGCGCGTCTTGAGCTTCTTGAGATGATTCTTCAGGTAAGGCGATGGGGTCACGAACACGAGCGTGTCATAGTTCTCCACAATCTTGTTGATGTCGGACGAGAAGAAAATCTCGTCCACATCAAATCGTGCCGACATGAGATAGGCAGGATTGTGCCCCATGCGCTTGAAGTCCTCGATGCGGTCGTCGCGACGCATATACCAGCCGATGTGATGAGTATGGCTCACCACAATCTTGGCAATGGCTGTAGCCCAGCTACCGCCACCGATTATCGCTATTTTACCGCAACTATACATTATATTATTATTTAAGCATTAGCTTTGTCAATCCATGCCTGGATGTCATCAACAGAAGGCTTCTCGTAGCCGAGCTTGTACTTCTTATTGATTTCCCCAATCTTCTGCTGCAAGCCTTGTGCCTTCTCACCCTTAATGTCAGAGATGAGGTTGAAACCAGCCTTGCGGAGCACGTAAGCCCAATCCTCTGGCACACCAATCTCTGCCCACTCCTTGATGCTGCTCTGAGGCATCTTCTTCTCTGGCTTCATCTGAGGGAAGAGCAATACTTCCTGGATGTAAGTCTTGCCAGTCATGAGCATGGTCAAGCGGTCGATACCGATACCGATACCTGATGTAGGAGGCATACCGTACTGGAGGGCACGGAGGAAGTCCTGGTCGATGATCATTGCTTCATCGTCACCCTTGTCAGCAAGCTTCATCTGGTCGATGAAACGCTCCTCCTGGTCGATAGGGTCATTCAGCTCAGAGTAAGCGTTGGCAAGCTCCTTACCGTTTACCATCAACTCGAAACGCTCGGTCAAGCCTGGCTTAGAACGGTGCATCTTGGTCAATGGAGACATCTCCACTGGATAGTCGGTGATGAAAGTAGGCTGGATGAAGGTACCCTCGCAGAACTCACCGAAGAGCTCGTCGATCAACTTACCCTTGCCCATGGTCTCATCTACGTCCATGCCCTTCTCCTTGCAGAATGCACGAATCTCTTCCTC
>CAVCRI010000295.1:0-2983 GCA_963604545.1 Lachnospiraceae bacterium
GTTCCAAACAACGGAACGGAGATTTCTCATAAGAGAAGGAACTAATTTATAGAACCATCCTTTAATAGTTTCTTTGTAACTTCGCATCCTTGGTAACCATTCAGCAATAGCGAATGAGACTTGCCCATTTGCTATTGCTGAATGGTTACTCTCATTGTTGCCAGGGCAGATGCCTGCCCAAGATGCCAAATGTTTCTCTGATGGGAAAGCAGACATATCAAGACCTATCTCTGAAACCAGGTCTTCGACTACCTTGGTATTGAAACCAGGTATCTCCTTCAGTAGTTCTAGCACATTGTCATACTTGATAAGTATGTCCTTGATACGCTTGGACAATTCATCAACGAGTTCCTGCGTTTGGGCGATACTCTTGCGAATCATCTGAAGCATATATACATGGTGCTCCTCGACAAAGCCAGTGCAAGCCTCCAACAATTCCTGCGGACTAGCCGACAATTTCTTGTGGTAGACACTTTCAATGTCTTCCAATGTCAACTTGCGACCATCACAAAGCATATCAATCAAAGCAGTCGCAGTTACACCAGAGGTGTTGGCTACCACACTGGAAAGTTTGATATTGCAATCTTCAAGAACACGCATCATGCGATTCTTTTCAGCAGCAATTGTCTGAATCAGCTTATTGCGATAGCGAGTAAGGTCACGTAGTTGACGCTGTTCCTTTGGAGGTATGTAACTTGGCTTCAATAGACCCGCAAGGAGCAACTTGCAAATCCATTCGCTATCCATCTTGTCTGTCTTGTGACCTGGCACATTCTTGATGTGTCGGGCATTCACTATCCAGACATTTGGAATATCTGTCTCCAGAACACGCATCACTGGTTTCCAATAAACACCTGTGCTCTCCATTGCAACATGGGTAACACCATTAGCTAACAGCCATTCTTTCATTTCTGTCAAACAACTCGTGAAGGTGTTAAAAGAGCGAGTCTCCTTTTGGATACCCACACCGTCAATTGTTGCCACCACCACCTTCAAATGGACGTCGATACCACAGCCTCGCTGGATCAACTGAGGGAATGTTACGTTAGTCATAATTGCTCAATGTTGGTTATACGCAACAAGGATAGCACTTTATTTCTAATTTACATTCGCTTTGGCGTGATTTTTTAGCTCATGGATATTTCATAATTTCTCCTTTTGGGTTTATTCCGTAGGCTTAACCAAAGCTCTCCACTCCATAAACTGCTTGGCAACCTGTCCGTCGTGGTGGTCGAAGAATAGGCTGTGGGTTGTATCAAGTGCTGCAATAGCCTTCATGTCATCGGCATCGAGATCGAAATCGAAGAGGTTCAAATTCTCTTTCATACGCTCCTTGTGGACGGTCTTTGGAATTATGATTACATCGCTCTGCAACAGCCATCGTAATGCAACTTGTGCTGCAGTCTTGTCGTGCTTCTCGCCAATCTGTGTGAGGGTAGGATTCGCAAATAGTCCATTGAGACCTTCTGCCAGAGGTGCCCACGCCATGATATGTGTGCCGAACTCAACCATGAATTTGCGTGCCTTAAGTTGCTGGTCGAACACATGTGTCTCCACCTGGTTTACCATTGGCGCAATCTCCATGTTTGAAGCAAGGTCTATAAGATGATCTGGGTAGAAGTTGCTCACACCGATGGCACGCAGTTTTCCTGCCTTGTAAGCTTTTTCCAAGTCTCGGTAGGCTCCATAGCGGTCGCAGAAAGGCTGGTGGAGGAGCATCAGGTCGATGTGGTCGGTCTGCAGCTTGCGCAGGCTTTCGTCGATACTCTTCATTGTCTGTCCGTCGCCATAGTTAGAAATCCACACCTTTGACACGAGGAATAGCTCATCACGACTGACACCGCTTTTCTGCCATGCGCTGCCCACGGCTTCCTCGTTCTTGTAAGCCTGTGCGGTGTCTATCATCCGATAGCCCACGCTGATGGCATCCATCACACAACGTTCACACTCATCAGGCGACACCTGATAAACTCCATATCCCATCTGTGGCATTTCTACGCCATTGCTTAACTTTATCTTGTTCATAATCATTTGATTATTGTGTTATTTATTTGTTGTACCACTTAATGATTTTACTTAGTTACATTCTCATGAATCCACTTCTGCAGCAGGTCGGCAAGAACCACATTGTTCTTCTCGGCAAAGAGGAAGTAGCTGTTTCCTCCGATACCTATCTTCGGCAATTCCACGAGCTGTGCTTTGCCGCCATGACGGTTGATGCAATCTACGAACATCTTTGCCATATCCACTCTTACTCGCCAATGGTCCAACGCCCAGTCCTGGCTCTGAGAGTCGGGAATGTTGTCGCCATAATATATAATAATAGGTATAAGGGTGAGATGTTTGAAATCTTTTGCAGAGATGGATTTTGCTTCCAATACTCCATACGAGTCGTTGCATTTAATAGGTGTGGGAACCTCGCCTTCCGGGAATACGAAATCGCCCGGCTCGTAAGAAGCTACTGCCTTTACATGGCTATTCTTGATGGCAGTTAGCCAACCAGGTTCACCACCTTGTGAATGAGTGACGAGGATGCCGTCTCCTGCTTTGTCGAATACAGCCGAAACAGCATTGGCTATCACCTCTGGATCGTAATCGCCTGTGTTAGGGGTGATTTGTCTGAAAAATTGTTCTAAGCTAGCAGAATCATTAGGAAACAGACTGCCTGTAAAAAGATTTGGCCAATGGCCCATTCTAAAATTCTCAAACCAATATTAGTCATGAGGATTGGCAGATATGGAAGTAGACACGGTGGAATTTCCTGCTCTGCCACGTCGAGGCTGGTCTATGATGTAAGTGCTGAATCCTCGGCGCAGGAAGAGAGTCCCGAAACCTTCACGTCCATCGGGTGTCGTTTCCCAGGTCTTGCCCGATTGTCCTGCTCCATGCAAAAACATCATGGGATAGGGGTGCGAGACTGCCGGTATCTGATAAGACACATAGACATGGTCGCCGTGCAAGGTTTGACCTTGCGGATTGGTCT
>CAVCRI010000296.1:0-2926 GCA_963604545.1 Lachnospiraceae bacterium
ATGAGCAAAGGCTCTATTTGCTTGCGAGCCTCAGCAGGAGCCATCCCTTCCTTAATCAAGGCAGCTCGCTTCTCCGCAATCTCTTGCTCGTAAGGTTTGCCATTCTCATAGAGTCTTCCGTCTATGATGGCTTGGCAATCGCCCACCATCCACACCTCTCGCCTAGCCTTGCTGTAAAGGATAGCCGAGGCGGTAAGCCTTTCCTCTGGATGCAGTTCCATTTGCTCACCAACCCCTAGCTTTTCATACACCTTATTATATATATAGGCAGTAACGCCCTGGCAGAAGTCATCTACCGATGCTTCCGCCTTCAGTTTCTCTCGAATGTATTCCGAGATGAGCATCATGGCGTATCGCCCATTCTTCATATTGGGATTGAGATGATGAGGGGTCTTGCTCGTGCTGCCGTCAATCACTGCAATGAAATCATCGGTTACTACCAGTCCATCCTCGCAAGCCTCTTGGCTCTTCTTGCCTATTATATTGCTCTCTATTATCTTCATTGTCAATACCTTTAATCATTAATAGCCTCAAAGATAATGTTTTTTATCGAAACTAAGAGTATCATTTAAGGAAGTTTTTGAAAAAGCCTTGCCATTCTCAATTATTTCCACTATCTTTGCCCAATATTAGTAGCACTCGATAAAACGAAGAAGACATGGAGTACTTTGGCAAACCTTGCTACGACCCAGACAACCACCCATTGCAGCAGATTCGCTTGAACCCTCAGTTGAAGCAGAACCCAGGCTGGTAAAAAGAAGGCAAGGAATATAACAGAAAATAGCAAGAAGCCTAAGGAAAGTTTTCCTTAGACCTAGATAAAAGTTCCGTTCCGTACAACGGAACGTGCATTCCAAAGTACGGAACGTACATTCCGTTGTTCGGAATGGCCGTTCCGAAGTTTGGAACGGAACTTTCAATTAACTCCACAAACAATTTCTCCTATGAATAAAGTATTATTAACCCTAGTCTTCGGACTTCTTTCCCTCTCGATGGCAGCACATGCTTAAGAGTAGCATGCTGCCTTTTTTCTGTTTTATTATTATCCTTATTACATTTTACATTATAAGGTAAAGCGATAGCCCACAGAGATTGTGATAGCCTTATTCTTTACCTCATCATCCTCCTTGCTGGCATGACTCAGGCCGAAATGGTAGCGGGCATCAAGGATAACATTCATATATTCGTATGAAACACCGACAGGAATAGACCACTCGATGCTCTTGCCTGGGAAATCTACAGACTCCATAGGCTTGGATTCCTGATAGGTAGTAGAGCCATTCTTGTCCTTCTTTACCTCAGCCACCTCGCCTTCGATTTTTCCACTCAAGAAAAAGCCAACCTGCAAACCTGCCGTTACCGCAAAGCCGTCAAAGAGATAGCCTTTTACGGTAAGGGGCACATTGATGTAATGCAAATTGGCATGATTGTCGTGATAGCCTGAATAGGTCTTAATTCCATTCTCTTCCTTTTCCAAGGTCATGAAATCCGCATAGCGATAACCCTGCTGACTATAGTAAGCACCCACACCAACAGCCAAATCCTTAGATGCTCGGTATTCCACATCAATACCACCCATAAAACCCGCCTTGCTCTTAGACTTCAACTCATTGCCATCATTGAGCACGCTATTACCACTCATATTGGCAATGCACACACCGATACGTGGTATCACCGAGAACTTACCCACAAGGCTTTCTTGTGCCTTCGCCATACAGCAAGTTAGCATCAACAGCATAGCTATTAAAAAGTTTCTTTTCGTTATCTTCTTCATTTCTGTCTTATTTTATACCTTATTATATATATAAACATCTTATAAACGAGAAAGCAAGGCGAATATTGCACGCTATTCCAGCTTAAACCTTGCCACAAGTGGCAAATGGTCGCTGTAACCGCCCAGATACCTTGGACCTAAATAGGTGCGATATGGCTTCTTGCCGCCATACTTTTCGTCATCCTCTAGCAAGAAAGGCTTGTCGCCAACAACGCATTCCGTCTTTTTCGCCGCCATAGAAGGACTGCAAAGCATCTGGTCAATGCTTCTCCATTCCCCATGCCAGCGATAGGTACCCTCTGCTCCATGCGTGCCCTTAGCCTCTGCCGATATATTAATAAGATGATGCTCATAAAGAAGTTTAAGGGCTGGTGAATCGTGATAGTCGTTGAAATCGCCTGCTATCACAATCTTGGCGTCAGACTGCAACGCATAGATAGAATCTACCGACGCAGCCAACCGTTGAGCCACATGCAAGCGATAAGGTCGTGACGCCTGTTCGCCCCCTCGCCTACTAGGCGCATGAATCACAAAGATATGCAATGTGTCTCCCGAAATAACCTTACCAGAGACATAGAGTATATCACGAGTGGGGCGCATTTCTGGAAGAGGCGTGATACGTAGGGGATAAGATCGCAGCAACTGGAATGACAATGGCTGGTACATCAATGCCACATCTATGCCTCGCTCATCGGGCGAGCTAGTCATCACATATTCATATCCAGCACCTCGAAGAAGAGAACGCTTCGTTAAGTCAAACATCACGCTATCATTCTCCACCTCGCACATCGCAACAAAATCTGGGAGCAGAGGAGATGACTGACTGGGATTATCGGGAAATCCATCAATTGCCCCTTGCGCAATGATTTCCTGCCCCAGATGATTCAGCTTCGCCCAGTAGCGATTAGGTGTCCAATGATAATTGCCTTCGGATAGGAACTCCAAGTCGTTTTTTAGCGAATCATGACGTGTATCGAAGAGGTTTTCACAGTTCAACTCCATAAAAGTGAGCAAACTTGATAGGATAAGCGTTAAAAACATAGCCAATAATTTTGTTAAGTCAATGATTTGATGTATCTTTGCAGTCAGTTTTACGTTGGTCCCATAGTTTAACGGATAGAACGGAGGTTTCCTAAACCTTTGATCCGAGTT
>CAVCRI010000297.1:0-2906 GCA_963604545.1 Lachnospiraceae bacterium
TTTCAAGCACGGTTCTGAGAGAAGGGTGGGTGAAATTCCCATCCCTTACTCGACCTTAACCGATATTATAGAGCTTTTCGTATGGCTCAAATTAAAATCTTAAACGGAATTATTAATCCTAATAATATAATTAAGGTATGCTAAAGAATTTATCAATGATTGCCCTCATGGGTATTGCTGCGGCTGGTGTTCCAAGTGAAGCTAACGCCAAGGTTGCAGCAGCTATGTTGTTTCCTTCCATCACTCGCCAGGTGGCTGACCAAACAGTTACCGTCGAGTTCTATTCTCCTTCCATCGTTCGCATCGTCAAGTCGGCTACTCCTGATGCAGCCAAGCAGAAGAAGAGCTATTCTGTCATCTTGAAGCCTCATCAGGTGAAGGGTGTCAACATGCAGGAGAATGGCGACATCGTAAGCTTGAAATCAGCCTACATCACCGTCAACTTCAATCAGAAGACTGGTGAGATTGTTTTCCTCTCCAACGATGGCAAACAGCTCCTCTCTGATACCAAGACCACCCTCGACGCTCGTCAGGATGCAGCCAACAAGGGCAAGTATCGCATCAAGCAGAGCTTCCGTCTTGCCGATGATGAGGCTATCTATGGTTTGGGACAGCTTCGTGATAACCACATGAGCCAGCGTGGTCGCCATGTGGAACTCTGGAACCACAATACTTATATCGCCATCCCTTATTTCACAAGCGAGAAGGGATATGGTCTCTACTGGGATAATGCCGGAAAGACTTATTTCGATGATGATAAGACTGCCACTTCCTTTACCAGCGAGGTGGGCACTTGTGCCGACTATTATTTCATGTATAAGGATGGTTCGCAGGATGGCGTTATCGCAAGCATCCGAGAGTTGACTGGTCAGGCAACCATGTTCCCTAAGTGGGCGATGGGCTTTTGGCAGTGCCGTGAGCGATATAAGACCAGCGACGAGTTGGCTGGTGTGCTCGACAAGTATCGTGAGTTGAAGATTCCTACAGATGCCATCGTGCAAGACTGGCAGTACTGGGGATGCGACTCCAACTGGAATGCGATGAAATTCCAGAACCCTTACTATATAAATAAGGTGGGCGACCCAGCTTACGACAAGTATCTGCCTGCAGATATGCGCAACATGAAGTTGCAGGGTGAACCTCGCCTGAAGACACCAGAGGAGATGGTGAAGTATGTACATAAAAATGATGCACATCTCATGATAACCATCTGGCCTATCTTCGGTCCTTGGACTGCACAATATAAGGAATTAGAGAAAATCAATGCCCTCCTACCTTTCAATACATGGCCACAAAATTGCGATGCCAAACCATATGATGTCTATAATCCTAAGGCTCGTGCAATCTATTGGAAGTATCTCACTCATCTCTATAATATGGGCTTTGATGCTTGGTGGACAGACTCGACAGAACCTGATCATTTCGAGAAGGAGGGCGACCAAGACTACCAGACCTACGATGGTTCTTGGCTCAGCGTGAAGAACGCTTATCCTCTGGTTCACAATAAGAGTATCTATGAGTATCAGCGCCAGATGAAGGGCAACGAGAAGCGCTCTGTACAGATGACCCGTAGTGGTGCCTTCGGTATCCAGCACTATGGTACCCTCTCATGGAGTGGCGACATCATTGCTTCTTGGCAGGAGATGAAGCAGCAGATACCATCGGGCTTGAACTTCTCGCTCTGTGGCATCCCATTCTGGAACACCGACATCGGTGGTTTCTTCTATTGGGAGTATGAGCAAAAAGCAACCAATCCTGCCGTACAGGAGTTGCAAACTCGTTGGATGCAGTGGGGTACCTTCATGCCATTGATGCGCAACCACTGTTCTTCACCAATGCTGAGCGAATTTTATGAGTTTGGCAAACAGGGAGACTGGTGCTATGATGCCTTGGTGGATGCCGTGAAGTTGCGTTATCGCCTCTTGCCTTACATCTATAGCATGGCTGGCGATTGCACCCAGAACAGCGGTACGATGATGCGTGCCTTGGTGATGGACTATGCTGCCGACAAGAAGGCATCTCGTCTGAACGATGAGTATATGTTTGGTCGCAATCTCTTGGTGAAGCCAGTTACCGATCCGCTCTATACCTATAAGGACAAAGAGAAGAAAGGGCACACCATCTATCCTGATGTAAAGAAGGCTGCGGCTCCTGTAGATGTCTATCTGCCACAGGGCAACAAGTGGTTTGATTTCTGGAGCAACGCCCAGTATGAGGGTGGTCAAAGCATCCAGCGTCTTTGCCCTATCGACATCATGCCAGTATTCGTGAAGGCAGGTACCATCTTGCCATTCGGTCCTGATGTACAGTATAGCTCAGAGAAGCCATGGGATGAGTTGGAAATTCGTGTTTATTCTGGAGCCAACGGTGAGTTTGCACTCTATGAGGACGAGGGCGATAACTATAATTACGAGAAGGGTAAGTTCTCAGAGATAAAGTTCTCTTGGGATGATGCCAGCCATACCTTGACCATTGCTCCTCGCAAGGGCAACTTCAAGGGAATGCTTCAGAACCGCAAGTTCAATATCGTGCTTGTTGGTGCAGATAGTGGCGCTGGCAATCAGCCGATGAAGGCTAACAAGACTGTAGCTTACAGCGGCAAGGCAGTAAAGGTTAGCTTATAACGATTAGTTCGTAAGATAATAATAAGGCTATTTATCGCACGTACATAAAAACTTTTTTGCGAAAAAAGTATCAAAGTATCATTTTTGTGTTAAAAAGTAGCGTAATTAGTTGATAAATAGTGAGATAAAAGAATGATACTTCTTGGCTGTAGAGCCGAGAAGTATCACTAAAGTATCATAGAAGTATCATTCTGAAAAGTCAAAAATATCATTTCGAACAGTCATTTTGACTTATACTGGTATAGATAGACACATTTATGGGAAATAAATTAAATGTGTTTA
>CAVCRI010000298.1:0-2890 GCA_963604545.1 Lachnospiraceae bacterium
TTGATGCCATCGAGGTATGTGAGGTTGACGTTGAGGATATTATTGCGCTGAACGTTGGTCAATCCAAGTTCCACTACCATCTTGTCAGTGATAAAGCGAGCCTCGGCAACGATGTCGGTCAGTCTCTGAGCATTTGCTGATGTAATCATCATGAATGCGGCTACGATTGCTAATAATGTACGTTTCATAATCCAAATCTTTTAAAGGGTTATTACTATTTTTCTTTTGATGTTGCAAAGGTAGTGGCTTTTGCTGAAAAAAGCAAAGGGAAAACCATACAACTGCGTATGATTTTCCCTAAAGTATGCTGGAATTCATCTAAAATATGAACGAACGTTATTTTTCTTTTAAAAATTGAGAGATGTCGAGAATATTGTGTACTTTTGCATTCCATTAATATAAATAATGTATAAAGATGTACGGTAACAATAGGTTGGTATGACGACAGACAGAAAGATAATCCACATAGACATGGATGCCTTCTTTGCCTCGGTAGAGCAGAGGGACAATCCGGACTTGCGAGGTAAGCCGATAGCCGTGGGCTTCGACGGGCCTCGTGGCGTGGTGTCTACTGCCAGTTACGAGGCTCGCAAGTTTGGCGTACATTCAGCACAGTCGATAGCGCAGGCAAAGCGACTCTGCCCAAACCTTATCATCGTGCCTTGTCGTCATGCCTATTACCAAGAGGTATCTCGTCAGATACATCGCATCTTTCAGGAATATACCGACCTCATCGAACCTATCTCCATTGATGAGGCTTTTCTCGATGTTACCTATAATAAAAGAGGTATAGAGCTAGCCGTAGATATTGCTAAAGAAATCAAGCAACGCATCAAGGAGGAAACTCAACTCACCGCCTCGGCTGGCATCAGCTATTGCAAGTTTCTAGCCAAGGTGGCATCGGATTATCGCAAGCCTGATGGCATCTGTACCATCCATCCCGACAAGGCTTTGGATTTCATCGCTAAGTTGCCCGTGGAAGATTTTTGGGGAGTAGGCAGGAAGACTTTGCAAAAGATGCATTTCATGGGAATATTCAACGGCGAGGATTTGAGAAAGGTGTCGGAAGAGCATCTCGTAGAGGTGTTTGGCAAGGCTGGACACATTTTCTATGATTTTGCCAGAGGCATCGACGAGCGCCCAGTGGTGGTGTATCGTGAGAGGAAGTCGGTGGGATGCGAACAGACTTTTCTGGAGGACATCAGTCTCAAGTCGGCGGTCATCATCGAACTTTACCATACTGTTCTTGAACTTCTGGAGCGCATCGCCAAGAGTGGCTTTGAGGGCAGGACGCTGACCTTGAAGGTGAAGTTCGCCGATTTTACGCAGATTACGCGAAGTATCTCTCAAGAGAAAATCTTGACGAAGAAGGACGACATCCTTCCGCTTGCCAAGCGTCTCTTGAAACTCGTGGATTACTCTGCCCAGCACCCTATCCGTTTGCTCGGTCTCTCGGTGAGCAATGCCACTAAAGAGGAGGCGAAACGAGAAGATAGGGAGGGGAGCATCGGCAAGCCTGAATATCGGGAACTGGAGATTGAGTTTGAGGAATGGATGGAGTAGAGGAAGTTTTGGATAATAATGATTTCAAAGATTTCAAGATAGATGAAGAAGATAATAGTGGCTTGCGACTCCTATAAGGGATGCCTGACGAGCAGGGAGGTGAATGAGGCGATGGCGATGGGAGTGAAGAGTGAAGAACGAAGAGTGAAGAATTCTCTTGCCTCTTCGGATGCTCCTTTTGATGTCCTTCAACTCGAAATGAGCGATGGTGGAGAGGGAATGCTCGATGCTTTCCTCTCTGCGATGCATGGAGAGCGAGTGACGATTCATGCCCATGATGCCTTGATGCGATGGATAGAGGCTGATTATGGAATCGTAGGAAAGGCTGGTGATGCTAACGATGCTTCTCTTGATGAAATTGCCATCGTGGAAATTGCCCAGACGGCAGGTTTGGCTCTTATCGAACCTGAGCAGCGTAATCCGATGAAGGCTACCTCATGGGGTGTGGGTGAGATGATACTCCATGCCTACCGACATGGCATTCGCAAGTTTATTGTGGGTTTGGGCGGAAGTGCCACCTCTGATTGTGGCATTGGCATGCTCAAGGCGATGGGAGATGACTGGAAGAAGATTCGCAAGGACTGTTCCTTTGTCTTGGCTTCGGATGTAACCAACCCATTGTGTGGGCCTCAAGGTGCCGCCCATGTGTTTGCGCCTCAGAAGGGAGCAAGCGAGGAGATGGTTGAGGCTTTGGATGCCCGTGCCAAGCGATTTGCCGAGGTGAGTGCTAGGCATTTTGGGGAGGATAAGAGTTGTACTCCTGGAGCTGGTGCTGCAGGAGGCCTTGGCTATGCTTTCCTTGAATATTTTCAGGCTGAGTTTCGCCCTGGTGCCGAGGTGCTCTTGGAGGCATTGCATTTTGACGAGCTCTTGAAAGAAGCTGCTCTTGTGATTACGGGCGAGGGGCATAGCGATGAGCAGACGCTCATGGGCAAGTTGCCACAGAGAATATTGGAGCATGTGTTGAAATACAGAGACGCTAATAATGCTCCTTCCTCGTTGCTTGCCGAGGATTGCAAATCCCCGGAACATTCGTTCCCCCTTATTTGGCTTGTTTCGGGAGGTGTGAGCAATCAACAGGCTCTTCTGGATGCTGGCTTCGACCGAGTGATAGCCGTTACTCCAAAGGATATGCCGTTGCAAGAGGCGATGAAGCCTGAAGTGGCAAGGGAGAATATTACGCACGCAATAAGTTTTTTCTTGAAAAAAAGTATCAAAGTATCATTTTTAAGCGAAAATAAACTGTAAGTAATTGATATATAGTTATATATAAGTGTGATACTTTTTGAAAAAGTGGTGAAAAGTATCACAGAAGTATCACAGAAGT
>CAVCRI010000299.1:0-2869 GCA_963604545.1 Lachnospiraceae bacterium
GAATCATACCGCCATACGTGAAGAAGATGCAGAACATCATCGCTGTGAATGATGAGATGATAACTGTGAAGAAGGCGAATACAGCAAGGAAGAAGGCTAGCGCACAAATGATGCGCTAGCCTTCTTCCTATCTTGTATTTTTACCCTTTTACTTTTCTTCCGCATAGCCGCAAGCTACCATCTCTGCACCACGATATATCACGACGAGTTTGTGAAGGGTTGTGGTCTTCACGGCTTCTCGCACGATGTCGCTGTCAGCATATCGGCAAATCTGAGCAGAGGCTTCCTTGAAGAGTTCCTTTACTTGTTCATCTGTCGTGTTCGACTTGCAATACTTCAATTCGATGATATAAGAGTCCGTCATGTCCTTGTAGATGTCACAGAGTGGTAAGAGGAAAATGTCTGCATAACCTCCGTCATTATCTAGCTCTGAGATAGGGCGATAGAACTTGCATTGACTCGTCATCGCCAAGGTAAAGCCATGGACGAAAGCCTCACCTTTCTGCTTATCTCGTTGTGAGGAGAATCGTTTGAGACAATCCGCGATATACTCGAAGTATGGCTTGAAATCACCTTCGTATGCCAATTGGCTCTCCAGCTTGTTCTTCTCATATCTCTCGAATGTCAAGTCATTCTCTCCATAAGTGTCCAAAAGGTAGGTATACATCTGGTCGCGCACCACTTCGTTAGGGATGATAAACTTGGTAGCTCCCTTGTAAGTGCCGTCTATCGTCACCATACCGAAGTAGAATAGCAAACTCAAGAAATTGTCAGGGTCGTTAATCTTCTCGGCAGGGAAGTTCTCGTTGAGTGAGCCTATCACAAAACCTTTGGTTACCAACTCCTGGATGATGCTGGCATCATGGCTGAAAGACTTGTCGTGGCGGATAAGCATACGTATCTTCTCATAGTCGATACGCACGTTGGTCTCTACCATATTCTTAGGTATCTGATAGCCACTGTTGATGTAATTGTCCAAGAAATTGAGCACCATTACCGAATTGTACATGGTGGTCTTGCCATATTCTTCCTCCGCAAAACAATAGTTGTCGTACCAAGGTTTGATTTCTTTGATTAGCTCATCCACGGTATGGTTAAACGGTAATACGCTGGCATAATAGCCCAGCATATCTTTTACCTCTTCTTCAGTGAAACCAGTCATTTCGTTAAACGTTGGTTTGAGCGAATAGTTGGTGCCGATGTTGAAGCCACTGGTCAAGTCGTCCATAGTTACAGGGCTTACACCCGTTACGAATACTCTGCCAAGGCCACCTCCCGCAGCTCCCTTGATAGTATTGAAGAAACGTCGCAAGTATCCCTCGCCATGTGTCTGTTCACGGTAGCGATTGATGTGGTCTTCGTTCGCAAGAATCATATTGGTAAAGTTATCATACTCGTCGATGAACAGGTACATCTTATGACCTATTTCCGCCGTCTTTTGACAGAGAAATCGTAATTGTGCAATGGCTCCTTTCTCAGTATACATACCTTCTTTAGTTCCCGATGGAAGCAAGGATGCATAACGATCGCAGTAATCACCAAAGCAGAGGCGACAATGGGTGTCGAGTCCGTCTTGGTAATTGTCTAGGGTGCCATTTACCTCTGCAAAGTTCAAGTGAACAATGAGGTATTTGTTGTGCTCAGGGGTCGGATTTTCACCAATATATAACTTGCCAAATATCTGCTCAAACTTGTCCGCCTTATTGATGTCGTAGTAATTTTCGAGCATAGATAGAGTAAGGGTCTTGCCAAAACGGTGAGGCCTAATATAGAAGAAGTATTTGTTGGACTCTTCTATATCCTCGATGAATGGAGTCTTATCTACATAGTAGCAGTCTTCCAGCATCACATCCTCAAAGTTTTGCATGCCGTAAGGTATGCGCTTGCGATAGATTCGCTTTCTTCTTTCTCTTATTGCCATAGCTATAATTAATTTTGCTGCAAATATACAACAAATTATTGGAATAAACCTCTTCCCTTAGATAAAATTATCTTTTTCTATACATTATATTTATATATTATGCTTACGATATGTAAGAAGCCCGACAAGGCAAGAGCGTAGTGCTCTACCTTGTCGGGCTTCTCTTATATAAATAATGTGTCGAAAATTACATCTCTACGATAACCTCGTGCTTGCCTGTTGCGCAAGGGATGATGGTACCTTCGATAGGCTTGCCATCCACGGTAATCTTCTTAACGCCCTTCTCCTTGCCCTCTGGGTTCTTCACGATGATGTGATACTCGCCACCACGGAACTTGCGGTTAACCTCGTATTCCTTGGCTGTGCTTGGCAGACATGGGTCGATGTTCAAGCCTTCATAATCTGGCTTGATACCAAGAATGAACTCAGATATGGTGTACCACATCCAAGCGGCTGTACCTGTCAACCAAGAGTTCTTGCCCTCACCAGGCTTGGCGGCATCCTTACCTGCTACCATCTGGCAGTTGACGTATGGCTCCACCTTGTGCAAGGTCTGGTATTTCTCCTCTACATAGCTAGGAAGAATCTTGGTGTAGTGCTTCCACGCATCGTTACCACGTCCGGCTACGGTCTCGCCGATGATGACCCAAGGGTTGTTGTGGCAGAAGATACCTGCATTCTCCTTGTAGCCCTCTGGATAAGATGAAATCTCACCCATCTCTACATGGTAAACGGTGTAGGCTGGATTGTTGAGCACCATACCATGCTCGCACTCCAAACGCTCCTTGGCACTATCCAAAGCCTTGTCGCAAAGACCTTCCTTCAGTCCGATGCCCGCCATGGTACACCAGCCCTGGCTCTCGATGAAAATCTTGCCTTCCTCATTCTCATCGCTACCAATCTTATTGCCGAAGAAGTCGTAGGCACGGAGGAACCATTCGCCATCCC
>CAVCRI010000300.1:0-2836 GCA_963604545.1 Lachnospiraceae bacterium
GGGGTAAAAACGCCCCTGTTCGGAACAAAATTATCAATCTAGAGTAGAAATTTAGCAAAACGAAAATAGCATGAAAGAGAGAATCAGACAGCTCATGGAAGACCTCGGACTCACCCAGCAGGACTTCGCAAAAATGATAGGAAAATCAACCGCTACAGTGAGCGGAATTTTCAATGATCGTACCAAACCATCGCTTGATATAGTGGATGCCATCCACAAGAAATTTCCTCGCGTCAGACTGGAATGGTTGCTCGACGGAACCCTCCCTATGTATATAAGTAAGGTGGAAGGTGATGCCGCTGCCACATCGCCTGAGGTTGGGCAAGGTGCTGATGGCTTGGCTGCCAAGCAGGGCGAAATGGTTGCAAGTGGCAGTAACTCAGCCCTGGGAGAGGCTATGCTCGATTTTGGGGCAGACGAGGCTCCTGGCATCCCTACCCCCTCCTCAGCTCTCGATGCCTCGCAGGTGCACGGTGTAAGTCGTACACCTAAAAATATTGCCCAGGCAGCGGTGAAAATAATTGACAAACCGCAAAGAAAGATCACTGAGATTCGCATATTCTACGATGACCAGACTTGGGAAACGTTTGTGCCGAAGAAGTAAAAAGCGTGTCTAGGAACATCGAATTCTAAATTTTCTTGGATAAAAACTTGGCTATTCCCTTCGTTAACTCGAAAATTTGATGTACCTTTGCACGTACATAAGTAAATAAAAAAATAATATCTCCCAATTATATAAGAATAAAATAGTTACGTACATATTAGATATAGTTATAGCACATATTTGGTAGATATAGTAACGTACATATTTGATATAAAATAAAAATACAAGAGATGAAAAAATATGTTCTAGACCTTCAGGTCGTCTCCGTAGAGGCTTTGAGCGACAAACACGTGCTCATCAAGCTCACCGACGTGAAACCTTTGCCAGAAATCCTGCCTGGCCAGTTTGTGGAAGTAAGGGTAGACCATTCGCCTACCACGATGCTCCGCCGTCCTATCTCCATCAACTTTGTGGACCGTGAGAACAACCAGCTCTGGCTGCTCGTAGCGATGGTGGGCGATGGTACCAAGCAACTGGGCAAGCTCCAGGCTGGCGATATGCTCAACTGCATGCTGCCTTTGGGCAATGGTTTCACGATGCCTACCCAGAAAGGGCAGAAGTTCCTGCTCGTGGGTGGAGGCGTAGGTGTGGCTCCACTCCTCTACTTCGGAAAGCTCATCAAGGAATTCGGGGCGCAGGTTACGTTCCTCCTGGGTGCACGCTCGGCGAAGGACTTGCTGGAGCTCGACGAGTTTGCCAAGATTGGCAAGGTATGCATCACCACCGAGGATGGTTCGGCTGGCGAGGCGGGTTTCGTCACCAACCACTCTATTCTGGAGAATGAGCAGTTTGACATGATTTCCACTTGCGGTCCTAAGCCGATGATGGTGAGCGTGGCTCGCTTCGCCAAGAAGGCTGGCGTGGAGTGCGAGGTGTCGCTGGAGAACAAGATGGCGTGCGGCGTGGGTGCTTGCCTCTGCTGCGTAGAGAAAACCACCGAGGGCAACCAGTGCGTCTGCAAGGACGGGCCTGTCATCAACATCAAGAAACTTATTTGGGAGATTTAGAAGTTTTCGAAAGGTTGATGTCTAGAAATGGGACATAAGGGTTGATGTATTGTTTTAGTGCATCAACGTTGATGTAGTAAAACTCTATATCAACGTTCCTCAAAGACCCTACGTAGCGTTTCACTACGTAGGCTATATTAGCTTCTCTAACCTTTCAATGAAATTCTAGTTTGTAAAAACTTTTTAAATAAAAGAAAAAGATTATGGCTGATTTAAGTGTAAATATAAAGGACTTGCAACTGAAGAACCCTGTGATGACGGCATCGGGTACGTTCGGTTATGGTTTGGAATTCGCTGATTTCGTTCCTCTGGAGGAGATTGGCGGCATTATCGTGAAGGGAACTACCCTTGAGCCTCGCCAGGGCAACGACTATCCCCGCATGGCAGAGACCCCTCAGGGCATGCTCAACTGCGTGGGCTTGCAGAACAAGGGCGTGGAGTACTTCTGTGAGCATATCTATCCTCAGATTAAGGACATCGACACTAATATGATAGTAAACGTGAGCGGCCATTCGCCTGAGAGCTATGCGGAGTGTGCGGCTCGCATCGACGAGTTGGACAAGATTCCAGCCATCGAACTGAACATCTCTTGTCCTAACGTGAAGGATGGTGGTATGGCGTTTGGCGTAACCTGCGAGGGTGCTGCCAGCGTAGTGAAGGCGGTGAGAAAGGCTTATCACAAAACGCTCATCGTGAAGCTCTCGCCTAACGTTACCAATATCGCCGACATCGCACGCGCCGTGGAGGCGGAGGGTGCAGATTCCGTATCGCTCATCAACACATTGATGGGTATGGCGGTGGACATCGAGAAACGCCAGCCGATGCTGAGTATCCGCACGGGTGGACTGAGCGGCCCTTGCGTAAAGCCTGTGGCATTGCGCATGGTATGGGATGTGGCTCATGCAGTGAAGATTCCGGTGGTGGGACTGGGCGGCATCCAGAACGCCAAGGATGCCATCGAGTTCTTGATGTGTGGCGCTACAGCCATCGAAATAGGTACAGCCAATTTCATCGACCCTGCCGTTACCAAGAAGGTGAAGGATGGCATCAATGAATGGTTGGATGCTCATGGGTGCAAGAGCGTGAAGGAGATTATCGGGGCGATTTCTTGATGATGATTTTTCATACGGTTCTCACTGAATTCACGGATTTTTTAGACCTGTTCGGTCTTAGAACTATACATTATATAATTAAGAACTATACATTATAATTAAGAATGGATAAG
>CAVCRI010000301.1:0-2820 GCA_963604545.1 Lachnospiraceae bacterium
TTTGGGTGCAAAATTACGAATAATTCTCGAAAAGGCAAAGTTTTTGGTTGTTTATCCTTTGGAAGTATAGATATTTTTTGTAACTTTGCCGTATTGTTTCACTAAAACAGATAATAACTATGCCGAGAGCAACAGGACCGATAGGTTACATTGAGCACCGATCTCCGATGAAAGACGAGACTGGCGAGTATTTGATTCATCCTCAATTCGTGAGCAAGGATGTTTTCGATTTCAAGGATATGACTAAGGGTATGAGAAACCATCACCAGATGGCTCCCGCCCAGTTTTTGGCTGCCATCGAGTCTATCAAGAACGAGACTTACTGGGCTCTGACCGCTGGAATGGAAGTGAAGATAGGTGATATGTTCGTGATAAAGCCTAAACTGAAACTGGTAGACCATAAGGATGCCGATGGCAAGGTCTATCACAAGGTTTACCATGAGGGCGACCGCATCCCTGCCGACGAGGTGAGATGCGCTGGGTTTGAGGTGAGAACGACCAAGGAGTTTGACAAGGAGTTTTTCCTAAATTACGACCACCGTTGCAGTCGCAATATGTTCAAGGTCTCGGCACCAGCAGGGGATGCCGCCAAGGAACTGGTGATGATAACCAACTATTGTCGTGAGCATGGCTTTATTACCATCAAGGATTTTCGCTACATGACCAATACCACCGATTATCATGCCCGCAAGGTGTTGGACGGCTATTGCGAGGGCGAGTTTCCGAAGATGACACGTGAGAAGGCTGGTTCTGCTTATGTCTATCGCCGAATCGGAGTCGATATGTAAGTAAAAAGCCCCTTCAGTATTTCTCCAATGTGATTGATAATCACGGAGTTCTACTGAAGGGGCTTCTTTATACTTCTTCCACGGCATAGAGGTTGCCGTATTGTGTGTGGGTAGGTGGACCGAAGAGTCGGGTGAGCGAACAGCTCAATGCATATCTCGTTACTTTTTCGATGCCTTTCGCATGCTTGTTTTTCAGTCTCTCCATGATGCTGTCGGCACTCAGTCTCAAACCCTTTTCTGCGTTCGCCATCTTGTGGAAGTATCGGGTGATGAGCGTCTCCAACTCGTTCTTCACATAGTATCGCTGGTTGCGCTGTTGCATCTCTTGCTCGTCAGCCTTCGAGAAGTAGTAAGCCTCGCCATGCTCTATCTCATCGATGAGTTGGGCATAAATCTGGTTGTGCTCAATATTCTCTACATCTATCATACCCTCTGGCTCCAGGATGAGGAAACGGCGAGAACCAGTGCGGTCGGTCAAGAGTTCGAGCTTGTTGCTGGTGCCCGTGAAGGAGGCGGAGCGAGGCAAGCGGTTGAAGTTCTTCTTGTAGGCACCGATGAAGCTTGGCTTCATGGTCTGCATCAAGGTCTTCATCATCGGCATTTTCTTCGGATTTTCCTTGTCCAGCTCATCGTCGTTGATGATGGCAAACTCCACAATCTTTCTTTGAGCGTTGCCCTTCTGGTTGAGCGAGAAATCGTCGGTGTAGTAATCTCTCAACTCTGGTGGTAGCAAATTTCTGAGAAAGGTGCTCTTGTGCAGGCCCTGTGTGGTGGAGACGAGGGTGAGCATTACGCTGTTGGCATGGTTGCTGTCGATGCCTGCCATTTGTGCCACCATCGCACGCAGCCATATCCTGCCCATCTTCTGGCAATAGTCGGTATGGTTGATGCGAGCCAGGAAGTCGTGGACGCGGTCCTTGCCGTCCCATGTGCCCCTTACCTTATTAATATAGGAACGGATAGGGTGGTAAGGCTGGGCGTACTTCGACTTGATGAGTCGTTCCACGAAATGGTCTCGCACGAAGATGCCTGCCTCCTGCACCTCGATGGCGATGGTGTTGATGGCATACTTGTCGATTATCTCGAAGATATTCTCTTGAAGGGGCTGTGGAGTCTCTTCGATGGATTCCATCTTCTTGCGATATTCGAAGACATCGGTGATGACGTTGTATCGGAAGTCGTAATGGGCGAGCAACCACTTCTGCATATCGTCGATAGGGCGGAGGTAGTTACGGCTGCGCTTGTGGTATTGCGCTTCCTCGTCGATGCTTTTCTTACACTTCTCCTGCTGAAGGTTGTCCTTCTCTTGCTGGAGATTCTTCTGGAGCAGAGCGTTCTGCTTTTCGATGGCTGCGATGTACTGGGTATCATCTATCAGTCGCTTGATTGTACTTTTAATGTTCATAATGGTAATAAATTTCTGTTTAGCTGAGTGCAAAGATAATACATGAAGCCCCCCATTTGCAAGAGGCAGGGCGAGAAATGTTATCAAAAAAGAAGGTGGGAGAAAGGAGTGCAACTTGCGGGATAAGAGACCTTGACTTGGGGGAGAGGTGAGTAAGCTTTGCGGGCTTTTGACTACCGTCGAAAGACCTTTTGACTGGAGTGACAAGACCTTTTGACTACCGTCAAAAGGTCTTGCGACTACCGAGCAAAAACCTCAAAACCTGCTCCTTTCTCCCTAAAACCTTGGTTATCCGTCCCTTAAGTTAAGGTTCTTTCTCCCTTCGCCGTCTCTTTTATGCCTTATAAGGACTGGTTCTCTGGTTTCTTACAGATTGGGTAGACGCAGAACGGATAGTCTCGTAGCCCCTTCAGTGGAAGTCGTTGATAATACGGCTATTAGGTGAAAAACTGAAAGGGTTTTGAAAAATGAAATCAAAAATGAAGTAGGAATGAGAGCGATATTTCTCAGACAAATAAAAGTTTCTTAGTTTATCCTTTGTGCTTTCCGATATTTTTTGTAACTTTGCCCCAAACATTCAAAACGGCAGCAAATATGAAATATCCTATAGGAATACAGAGCTTTGAG
>CAVCRI010000302.1:0-2781 GCA_963604545.1 Lachnospiraceae bacterium
GTCATTCCCACGAAGAGGATGAGGGCGAGAACCACGTAGGTCATAATCTCCTTCACAGGATAGTTGATAGGATACTTCTTCTGACCCACGAAATAGGAGAGGAGCATCGCCGTTCCGTATCCTGCGAAACCAGCCCAGGCACAAGCCATATAACCATATATTGGCACGAAAATAACGTTGATGGCTATCAATACTGCACATCCGATGCCAGAGAAGTAAGCGCCCCAGATGGTCTTGTCGATGAGTTTGTACCAGAAACTGAGGTTGAAATAGACACCCATCATGATTTCAGCAGCCATCACGATTGGCACTACCTTCAAGCCATCCCAATAGTCATGGCCGATGATGTGGCGTAAGATGTCAAGGTAACCTACCACTACGAGGAAGGCGAGGAGCGTAAAGATGACGAAGAACTTCATCGCCGAAGCGTAAGTCTGTCGGTTGTCCTTGTCCTTTGCCTTGCCAAATACGAATGGCTCGTAAGCATAGCGGAAAGCCTGAGTAATCATCGCCATAATCATCGCAATCTTGCTGGCTGCACCATAGATTCCGAGCTGGGCATGGGCATCACTCTTCTCATAGATATAAGGGAAGAGAATCTTGTCTGCCGTCTGGTTCAAGATGCCAGCGATACCGAGCACAAGGATTGGCCAACTGTAGCCCAACATCTTCTTGACGAGTACCTTGGTCTCAGCCCAAGAAGCGTATGGACCAGAGAAACCATCTTTCAACTCCTTGTAGAAGAAAAGGGTCATCGTGGAGGTACAGATGATATTGATATAGAATACGTAAACCACATCGGTACCGCCCATGAAAGCGAAATAGATGATGTTCATGGTCATGCAGACAAGTATGAAGAGCATCTTCAAGGCAGCAAACTTCAATGGTCGCTTCTTATATCTCAAGTAAGCGAAAGGAATGCACTGGAAGGCATCGATTGCCACAGTGACAAACATGGTCCAAACGTAAGCTGGATGATCCGCATACCCCATCGCTGCGCTCAATGGATGAATGAAAATAAATACAAGGGCAATGAACAGAAGGGATGTACATCCCACCATGCTTAAAACCGTGGTATAGACTTTATGCGCATCCTCTCCTTCCTTATTGACAAAGCGGAAGAAGGTAGTCTCCATACCGTATGTCAAGATGACGAGAATCAATGCCGTGTAGGCATACATGTTGGTGATGACACCATAACCGCCACTGGCTGCGCTAATCTTAGCCGTGTAGAGTGGCACGAGCAGATAGTTCAAGAATCTGCCGATGATACTGCTCATACCATAGATGGCGGTATCCTTTGCGAGTGATTTTAAACTTGCCATTATCTCAATGAATAATTTATAATTTACAATTAATAATTAGGCAGAGGAGAATCTGCGTAATCTGCGATAGATTCTTATCCGAAGAACAAATAAGCGATGGCTATTGCTGCGATGACTCCCGCTAAGTCTGCGAGTAAACCGCAAGCCACGGCGTGGCGGGTGTTCTTGATGCTTACGCTTCCGAAATACACTGCCAATATATAAAAGGTGGTATCAGTGGAACCTTGGAAGATGCAGCTCAGTCTGCCCACGAATGAGTCTGGACCATAGTTCTTCATCGCCTCCAGCATCATGCCTCGGGCACCGCTTCCCGACAGTGGTTTCATGATGGCGGTAGGCAGGGCACCCACGAAGTCGGCATTCATGCCACATTGCTCTACGCTCCAGGATATGCCCTGGATGAGCATGTCCATCGCCCCCGAAGCACGGAACACACCGATGCCTACGAGGATAGCCACGAGATAAGGGATAATCTTTACTGCGGTAGTAAAACCTTCCTTCGCTCCCTCGATGAAAGCGTCATATACGTTCACCTTCTTCCAGAAGCCTGCCAAGATAAAGCAGAGGATAATGCCTAGGAGAATCATGTTGGAGGCGATGGTGGTCACGGTGTTCATCGTGTCCTTGTCCATCTGTCCGAATCCCCAAATCACGATGCCCACGAAGGTGCAGAGTCCTACGAGTGTGGCTAGCAAGACTGGTTGCAAGATATTGATGCGTTGCCAGAGCGAGGTGATGATGATACCTGCCAGGGTAGCAACGGCAGTGGCAAGGAGGATAGGGATGAAGACATCCGTAGGCTGAGCCGCACCATACGATGCACGGAAGGCGAGGATGGTGGTAGGGATGATGGTCAAGCCCGAAGTGTTGAGTACGAGGAACATGATCATCGGGTTGGTTGCCGTGTCCTTCTTAGGGTTCAACTCCTGCATCTGTTGCATCGCCTTCAGTCCTGTCGGTGTCGCCGCATTGTCAAGTCCGAGCATGTTGGAGGCAATGTTCATAAAGATACTTCCCATCACCGGATGGTTCTTCGGAATGTCAGGGAAGAGTTTGGTGAATACAGGACTGAGCGCACGAGCCAACACATTGACCACGCCTGCCTTCTCGCCAATCTTCATGATGCCGAGCCAAAGAGCCAACACGCCCGTCAGTCCGAGCGAAATCTCAAAGGCGTTTTTCGAGGAATCGAAGGTGGAATCCACTATCTTCTGGAAGACCGTGGTGTCTCCCATTGCCAGTCCGATGAGTGCGAAGATAAACGCAATCACGAAAAACGCTATCCATATATAATTCAATACCATTTTGTTTTCTTTTAAACGGCTGCAAAATTACAACAAAAATCTTGTATGAGGTCAGTTTTATCAAGAAAATCCCTCATTGAGGGAGGAATTTATAGGAAAACGTCCCTCAATGAGGGAGGAATTTGATGATTTTTATCCCTCAATGAGGGATT
>CAVCRI010000303.1:0-2771 GCA_963604545.1 Lachnospiraceae bacterium
GTCTTTGGCAAGAGCCTGAGGAGCGTGATGCCATCCGCCAGATAGTAATCCGTTCACTCTTTGCTCCATTTGCTTCACAGCTAGTGAATATGAAAAATGCCCTTGCCGAGGACATCAAGTATCATCGCATTCGCAAGAATCCTGAAGATGGCAGGGATTATGAGGGTGAAATAGAAACGTTGTCTGATGGTTTGACATCATTGGAGCGTCAGTTGGGGGATAATCTCTTCGTCTCTTCTGATGACAAGGCGGAAGTCTCTGCCTATCTCCGTGATTTCTATCGAGAACTGGCATTTACGAGACAGGATACGATGAAGCTGTATGAGGGGTGATGAGAAACATAAAAATGGCGAGTATGCTTTTGTATTATAGCATACTCGTCCTATCTGTTTATTTAATTTCTTCCATTCTCTTCAGATTCCAGCCTTCGAATTGCATAATAATCTTATGCAGTTGGGTGCCTTGTCGTTGAACTTCTACCCTTGGTGCTACGCCATAGCTATTGATTTGTTTTACCGCTTCATCCCATTGTAGCTCTGCCTTTGTTTTCTTCTCGCCTTCGGGAATAGTGTTGAAATCCTTCTTCGATAAAACCTTCAACTCTATGATGTAACTATGCTTAGAAGCGTAGTGGGTGAGGTTTGGCAAAAGGAAGAAATCACAATAGCCATGGTTCAACTCTAGCTCAGGGGCTGTAGTGTAATAAGCATTGAGATTGAGGTAAGCCATGAAGAATCCTTGCAGGTTGCGCTCGGCTTCTATGCCATCCCTGACGGAAGATACTTTGGTATAAGCATCAGCCAAGAACTGAAGTCCTTCTCTCCATTTACCCTCAAACGCCATATCGTAAAAATATCCGCGGAGTTTTCCTATACTCAAAGGGGCTATGTTCTCATATTGTTCTTTTAAGTATTCGTAGTATTGTTTGCGTACATTGTTGTTTGGGATACCTAATATTAACTGGTCGCCACGAATGCCCTTGATAGTCAGCATACCGTAATAGAATAGTAAGCTGACAAATATCTCTGGGTCGGTCAATGCACTAGCTGGGAAGCTGGTCTCTAGATTAGAGATGATTTCTCCCTTTTCCGCAATCTTGAAGATAACTCCCTTGCGGTCACCATCCAAGGTGTCCAACTGAAGAAGCTTCTTCATCTTATTATAGTCGGTCTTGGTATTTGGATCTATCATTTGTTTTGGAGCTTCGCCAGTCTCAGCGTAATTGCGAAGATAGTAGAGTACCATATCGCAGTTGAAAACTTTGCTTTGGGTGCGCAAGGCATCTTCTGAGAAGCAATAGTTGTCGTACCATGGCTTCATATCCGAGATGACTGCTTCTACATCACAGTCTTGTCGTATTACACCTACAGACTTGTAGTATTCAAACATTTCCCTCACATCCTCTGTCGAGAAACCAAGCATCTGGTTGAAGGCTGGGTTGGTTGAGATGTGCCAACCTACATTGAAACCGCTAGTCAAGTCATCGAGGGTTACAGGACTTACGCCTGTCATGAAGATGCGATTGAACATGCCTTTGAAGACTTTGAACACCTCACGGTAGAAACCACTGGCATGCGTCAAAGCCCAATATACCTTCTCGCCATGCTCGTTGAGCACTACGTTGGTGAAGTTATCGTATTCGTCGATGATGAGGTAGAGCAGATAGCCTCTATCCAACGCTTCCATACTGATGGCGTTCAATTTCTCTACTGAGCGCTTGATGCTTAGCACCTTGTTGACAAATTCGGGAGTATAAAATCTGCTGTATCTTGTGATGAAATTATCTAGGCAAAGATTACAGTAGCTGTTGAAATTGTCGGATAGCTGTTCGATATTGCCACCTATCTTGGAAAAGTCGAAGAACATAACCTGGTAGATGCCTTGTTCTTCTGTAGGATGAGAGCCAATCCATAGATTGCCAAACAACTCTTGGAACCTGTCTTTCATATTGATGTCATAGTAGGCACGGAGCATACTCAGCAAGAGGCTCTTGCCGAATCGGCGAGGGCGAATGAAAAATAGGTTACGTGGTTGGTCTTCCAACTTTGGTATGTACATGGTTTTGTCCACATAATATGAGTTGGAACGAACTATCTCAACAAAGTTGGAGATGCTGTATGGTATTGCCTTGATTTTGCTCATAACATTTCGTTTTATCTATCCATCTGCAAAAATAAGCATTTTTTCGATAACTCCCAAATTTTTAGGGATAATTCAAACTTTCCTTCATTTTGTTGTTCTCCTTTTTTCTTTGTATTTTTGCTTTCAAAAAGAAAACATATATACATTAATATAATAATGAGTAACGAAAAATCCAGATGGTCGCCCAGACTATTTCGATGAGTTACTGCAACGCAGCCGAGATATTCATGCAACGAGCCGATGAGACACTGCCTAACATGGGACTTACGACTTGGAAGGGAAACATCGTGAGAAAGGGCGATGTCATCATTGCCAAGAACTATTTGGAGAAGGATGAGATAGATAAGCTGAATCGCCTCGTCATGCTCTTCTTGGAGTCGGCAGAACTTCGTGTGAAGGAGCGCAAAGATCTTACCCTTGATTATTGGAGAAACAACGTGGATGCTTTGCTTACTTTCCAAGGTCAAGCCATATTGTCAGGGACTGGGCATGTGTCCAATGACGAAATGGAGGCGTATGCAAAGGAAATCTACAACCGCTTCAATGAGAAACGTAAGAAGATAGATGCCCAAAATGCAGATGAGGAGGACTTGCGCTTCTTGGAGAATCTGGAGAATGAAATCAAAAAC
>CAVCRI010000304.1:0-2662 GCA_963604545.1 Lachnospiraceae bacterium
CAGAAAAGAAATTGAATGGTACAGTCATCGTGACTTACCGCTGCAACGCTCGTTGCTCTATGTGTAATCGTTATAAGGCTCCTTCTAAACCAGAGGAGGAAATCTCTATAGAGACCATCAAGAAACTCCCTAAGATGTATTTTACCAACATCACGGGTGGTGAACCTTTCATCCGTACGGACTTGAAAGACATCGTGCGTGAACTCTACAAGAAGAGTGACCGCATCGTCATCTCTACCAATGGTTTCTTTACAGACCGCATCATCGACCTTGCAAAGGAGTTCCCTCAGATTGGTATCCGTATCTCTATCGAGGGCTTGGAGAAGACCAACAATGAGATTCGTGGACTGAACAATGGTTTCAACCGTGGTTATACGACCTTGAAGAAGCTCCGTGAGATGGGCTTGAAGGATGTGGGCTTCGGTATGACCGTACAGGACAAGAATGCGCCTGACCTTGTGCCTCTCTATCAGTTGAGTAATGAGATGGGCATGGAGTTTGCAACTGCTTCCCTCCACAACTCTTTCTATTTCGTGGAGGCAAAGAATATCATCCACGACCGTCCGATGGTGGCGAAGAACTTCGAGAATCTGGTGAACGAACTATTGAAGTCGAACTCGCCTAAGAAGTGGTTCCGTGCTTACTTTAACCATGGACTTATCAACTATATCTATGGTCAGAAGCGTTTGCTGCCTTGTGACATGAGCTTTGATACATTCTTCATCGACCCATACGGCGACGTGATGCCTTGCAATGGTACCAAGGATAAGGAGGTGATGGGTAACTTGAATCGCCAAAGTTGGGATGAGCTATGGAGTAGTCCTGAGGCAGAGGCTGTTCGCAAGAAGGTAAGACATTGCGACAGAAACTGTTGGATGATAGGTTCGGTATCTCCTGCGATGCACAAGTACATCAAGACTCCAGCCCTATGGGTGGCAAAGCATAAGCTGAAGTCATTGCTCGGCTTGAAGTACTCCATGTATGAGAATCCTATCTGCTGCGAGTATCGTGATGGCAAGGTGACAAAGGAACAGCTCGACAAACTCTCTACTTGTGATATGAATGCGGTAGTAAACAATGGTCTTTCAGCAGACTCAAAGGAGGCATTGAAGGGCAAGCGTGGTGAGGACATTGTGAACGCTGATGTAGCAAACCAGGGTTATGAGAAGACCGTGAAGGAAACGGATAGAAATATCGAAATCAAGTAATTGCTTGATATACGGAGAATCGAGTAGGCTCTTATAGAATGAGGGCTTACTTGATTCTCTTTCCCTTGATAAGAAGCCAAAGGGCAGAGAGCATCGACAGGATGAAGATGCCGATGTATGCAAATGCTTCTTTGATATATGATAAAATCTTATTCATGCCTGCAAAGGTAATGAATTTATTCGAAAATCTCTTGTTTTTATGAAAATAGTTGTAACAGGTACTCGTGGTATCCCGAATATCATGGGTGGTGTGGAGACGCATTGTGAGGAATTGTTCCCTAGGATGGTAGAGCGAGGTTTTGATGTTACCTTGATTCGTCGCTCTAACTATGTGAAGGGTGAGGTGGATGGCGTTCCTGCCAAGGACTTGAAGGAATGGAAGGGCGTGAAGCTAGTGACGATACCTTCGCCAAAGAAAAAGTCTTTTGAGGCGATTATCCATACGTTCCGTGCCATCAATGAGGCCAAGCGATTGGGGGCGGATATTCTGCACATCCATGCCATTGGTCCAGCCTTGCTTGTACCATACGCTAAACTGCTAGGCATGAAAGTGGTGTTTACGCATCATGGTCCAGATTATGACAGGGATAAATGGGGATTTGCTGCCAAGACCATCTTGAAGATAGGCGAGAGAATGGGATGTATGTTTGCGGATGATGTCATCGTCATCTCGAATGTCATCAAGAATCTCATCGCCAAGAAATATGGCAGGACGAAGAATGTCCACCTTATATATAATGGTGTGTCTGAGCCTGAGATTTGCGATTATCCTGAATACTTCGAGGAACTAGGTATCGAGAAGGGTAAGTATATCCTCGGTATGTGCCGATTTGTGCCTGAGAAGAACCTTCATCATCTGGTGGAAGCCTATAGGCAATTAATAATGAAGAATGAAGAATTAAGAAATTCTGGTGTTAAGTTGGTGCTGGCTGGTGATACTGACTTTGAGGATGACTATTCGTTGGGATTGAAGAAGATGGCAAGGGAGAATGGTGTGGTGCTTACTGGTTTCATCAAAGGCAGAAAGCTTCACTCGCTCTTAACGAATTGTCGTTGCTATTGCTTGCCATCGAGCCACGAGGGCTTACCTATCGCTCTATTGGAGGCAATGAGCTATGGTGTTAAGGTATTGGTTAGCGATATTCCTGCCAACCTAGAGGTCGGCTTGCCAACGGATGATTACTTCCATTGTGGTGATGTGGATGAGCTGGCTGGTAAGCTGGAGAAGATTATAGATGAACCGTTAGAACATGTGGATTATGATATGAGCAAGTATGACTGGGATAAGATTGCGGATGAAGTAGGAGAGGTGTATCTGCATGCTTTTGGCAAAGAATAATTGTAGGCTTCCAGCCAAAGTGTACAATGCTAATTTTCCCCTTGATATTCAGTTTTCTCCCTCTTTCCTTGGTGGTTTCACAGAAAATGCATATCTTTGCAGTGCTAAATAGAAA
>CAVCRI010000305.1:0-2640 GCA_963604545.1 Lachnospiraceae bacterium
AGAATCCAACTTTCAAACTCAAAGAGAATGATCTTGTCAATGGATAAGATGGACGAGAGCTTGTACGAGACTCCGGGTCACCCCACTTGAAGTCTGTGATGGTAAAGAGGTTGTAACCGCTCAATGCCAAAGTCAAGTTGTTCATACCAATCTTCTCCATGAACGGGAAGTCGAAGTGGTAAGCTATCTGTGCGTTCTTCAGACGCAAGTAGGAAGAATTCACCTCATACAAGGTAGAAGCCGCATAGTTGTTACTAGCATTCGTCATCGTTGCACGTGGGTACATGGCATCAGAATTGTCTGCTCCCTCTTGCCAAGTATGCTCATACTGATATTTCAACAAGCCCTTCTGACCTGTATCACCCAATGGCTGACGGAATGTCTCGTCGAGCATACGGCTCACGTTCCACGCACCAGTCCACTGAGTGCTGAACTCCAGGTTCTTCCAACGGAAACCGATGTTAAAACCAATTACATACTCAGGGTCATCAGTATGTCCCAACTCATAAGACGCATCGTTGGCATCTATCTTACCGTCCTTGTCCAAGTCCACATAGATAGCATCACCATACTGCAAGGTCTGGCCTTGATCTGGGAGATGCACTCCAAACTCAGAGTAGTATTTCTCATCAGAATCTTTCTCATAGAATCCCCAGAACTTGCGGATGCTACGAGATCCGATACGATGTCCCTTCTGCTCCATCCAAGAATAGTTCTGAGGTGCCTCATAAAGCTCCTTGATTTCATTCTGGTTGTAAGAGAGATTACCCTCTACCCAATAGTTAAAGTTCTTTCCTATCTTGTCATTCCATTTCAATGAAATCTCATATCCCCAGCTGTCTACCTTACCAAGGTTGGCTGCTGGCAAAGTAAAGCCCAACAAACCAGGAGCCATACCACTGCGCACAAGGATATCCTTACGATTCTCCTTATAGTAATCAAATGTTGCCTTCAAGCGATTGCCCAAGACATTCAAGTCCACACCATAGTCTTGCTTGAAAGATTTCTCCCAAGTTACATCTGCATTGTTTTTGGATGACTCCCAAGCACCAGCCACAAAGTTACCAGTATTTACACCAAAGTTATAGCCAGAACCTGTACTGTATGGGTCGGCAAGATACATGAATCGGCTACCACCAATCTGGTCGTTACCTACAAGACCCCAAGATGCACGAATCTTGAAATAGTCTATCACCTTCTTCAATGGCTTGAACAAAGGCTCCTCACTGATAATCCATCCTGCAGAACCTGCGGGGAAGAAACCGTAACGCTTGCCCTTGGCAAAGTTCTCAGAACCATTGTAACCTACGTTGAACTCTGCCATATAGCGATTGTTCCAATCGTATGTTACACGACCTACCATACCCACATAACCTCTTGGAATAGAAGAATAGGTACTTGGATAATAGTACTTTGACTGGTTATAAAGTACCAGACCACCTACATGGTGCAAGCCAAAGTTTCGATTGTAGTTCAAGCTTGTCTCAAAGTACCAATCACGACCTTTTCCAAAGCCTTCACTATATCCCAACTGGCTATCAGTACCATTCTTACGGTATTCTACAGTACCATCTTCCATCATCACAGGAGTATAGTAAGCTGCTTCTGCACCACGTTGCTTCGTAACAGAATACCAGCTGTTATAAGAACCTTTCAGTTTGAAAGACAAACCTTTGGTTATCATATCGAGTTTCTGGTTTAACACAACATCGGCATTCAAGGTGTTCGTGTTCTTAGACATATAACCCTTGCCATAATAAGAGGCTATACCAGATACTCCTGTAAAAGGCAGATTATCACAATCCGTATAATCTGTACCTGCCAAGAGATACTTGCCGTTTACGACACCAGGGCTTGAGAATGGAGAAGCCCAATACAACTTACGGAACAACTGGTTGTTGTCCTCACCAGAATAAGGAGTGTTCTTGGTGTCAACACGTCCCCCCAAGTTGACTGAGATTGTCGTTGTCTTGGTTACATCGAAGTCCAAGTTGGCACGATAATTGAAACGCTTGTACTTGAAATCGAAGTCGTATGGCAAATCCAACTGCTTGAAAAGACCATCCTGAGTGAATGCACCCACAGATACGAAATAGCGCATACGCTCTGTACCACCAGAGATATTCACATTATGCTGTGTCTGGATGGCATGGTCCTTGAAGCAATAATCAATCCAGTCGGTATCAGGGAAACGGAGAGGATCTGAATGATCCTTCAGTTTCTGAAGTACTTGGTCGGAGAATGGAGCGGCAGCACCGTCATTCACCTTCTGCATATTATAATATGTAGCATATTCGTAAGCATTGGCAAGCTCTACTGACTTTGTAGGCACAATAATGCTCATAGAAGTAGAGGCAGAAATCTTAGCCTTACCTTCCTTACCACGCTTGGTAGTAACAAGGATAACACCATTGGCACCACGCACACCGAATACGGCCGTGGCAGAAGCATCCTTCAATACGGTGATGCTCTCGATTTCACTAGGATCGATGTCATTAAAATCACGCTCCACACCATCCACCTGAATCAATGGAGCAGAATTGTTGGTAGTAGCCTGACCACGCACCAAGATGGTAGCGGCATCAGCACCAGGCTCACCAGAATACTGAACTGAAGAAAGACCTGGAACCACACCCGAAA
>CAVCRI010000306.1:0-2629 GCA_963604545.1 Lachnospiraceae bacterium
CTATGAAGAAAGAAACTTGGAAAACCATCATTCAGATTGCCATCAGCATTCTCACGGCCATCGCCACCACGCTTGGCGTAACGAGTTGCACGGCAATCTAACGCTCGACACAACGAGTTGCACAGCTATCTAATGCTCGGCACGACGAGCATCTAACTCAAAAGGGATAGACGAGTCCTCACGACTTGCCTATCCCTTTTTGTTATCTCTATTTTTTATTACCTCTATTTCCTCATTGCTTTCACAATCTTTCCCATATACATGGAATGTATGCCAGCAGGGAAATCTGAATAGAAGTCCTTAGGCATCTTGCCAAAGCCCTTCGGGTCGAAAGGAGCATGATAGATCATCTCACACTCAAATACCGTCTTTGCCTCCTCAAAGTATGGCGTGCCATGCTCCGTGAATCTTGTGTGCAAGCCCAGAGCCTTAGCCTTGTTGCCGTCTCGTCCGCTGTGGGTTCCCATATAACTCAGTATATCCTTGTGAGCATCATCAAACTCCATCACGGTGAAATACTTGGCTTTCTCCATATAACCAAAGGTATATCTTCCCTTTGCCACATAGACCGTCATCATAGACATACCTTTCTCCCAAATGTTGCCGAGTGCTCCCCAACCAATAGTCATTTCATTGAAATTGGATTTGTCGCCAACGGCAAGCAGCAATCCCTTGCCCAAACTTCTCGTAAGATACGTTCTCAGGCTTCCACTTATCCTTAGGCGTTGTCTCTCCCTTAGGATAGCCGATGACAATCGTATTGAACGGAATGAGATGCTTTGGAAGGTCGAGGAGCTTTGAGATGGCTTCGCATCGCTTCGGGTCGGGATAAGTGCCTGTCCATACGGCTCCAAGCCCCATTCCATGTGCGGCAAGCAGGATGTTCTCGGTTGCGGCGGAAACATCCTGGCTCCAAAACTCTCTCACCAAGCCTTCCTTCTCATTGCTCATGTCGCCACATACGACAATCGCCAAAGGCGCGTCCTTCGCCATTCCTGCATTAGGAGTAACCTCGGCTATTTTTTCCAAGGTCGCCTTGTCTCTTACCACCACGAAATGCCACGGTTGGATATTGACGGCGGATGGTGCTGCCATTCCTGCATGTAGCAGTTTGTCAATCTTCTCATCCTCCACAGGCTTTTCTTGATAGGAACGTACAGAGGTACGAGTCATGATGTTGTCATATACGGCATCCGCCGTGTCATTGCTTTCCTTGGCAGAGTTGGCTTTCAAGGAGTTGCTATTCATCGCCAATCTGATGGATACCACCACGAGGGCGATGGCTAATACGATGTTTAATAATGTTGCTGGTTTCATATCTTATCTTAATGATTTTGAAGTTTATTTTGAATTTATGATTTTGAAGATTCTTACGGATTTATACTTTTGAATTTTGACTGAGTTTCAACAATGTTCCCATCGGGCAAACGAAGCGACAGTATGGGCGTGTCACCACAAAGGACAATGCGATGAAGACAAGGGCTATCACGATGACAACCCAAGAGGCTGACTGGAAGATGAATGCAGAGAAAGGCTCGAAGTCCGTCCAGTCGCTCCACACGCCTCCCCAAATGCAGAGCATCAATGCAGCCCACAACAGTTGGCGGAATGTGTCCAATCGTCTCAGCGTCTTAGGCGATATTTTTATCTTATATGTAAAGCATTTGCCCACTATCTGCTGCAACGAACCGAAAGGACAAACATGGCTACAATAGTAGGATTTCTTGCCAAACAGCGGATAGACAAAGGCTGTCACGACCATGACCATTGGCACCAACAAGGCAAGTACATTTACGCCATGAGAAACGTAGCCCAACAAGGATGTGTAGGACAGGAATGCACCGCACCAGAATCCAAGCACGACCACATTGAGCGCCAACTGACAAAGATGATACTTCTTGTTTTTGATAAACAATGGGAGAATTGCCGCCATGAGCACAACCAAGAGTCCCATGACGTTCTTCAAAGTCCACAAGGAATCCGCTGCATTTCCAGAAGAAGAAGTAGCATTCCTCCCCTGTCCCGACGAGGAATTTTCCAAGTTAGCTTTGGCATACTGCAATCCCCTTTGCATATTGCCGATAATCGCCTTTGACGAAAAGGTAGCCCCCGAAACGGCATCCACCTGCATGCTGGCAGCCTCATCTATCGTCTTGCCATTCCACTTGTCGAGCAAGACGGAAGCTCGGTCGAAGAAGTCCTTGGTCTCGGCATTCTCCTTTGCCTTCACGTTCACCACGACACCATCTTTTATCGTAATCTCAAGGGGCACTTTGCCGCCATATCCCGTGATGTCGGATGCCAAAGACGACGTGTTGATTACTACCGCTCCATCATCGAGCGTACGCAAGGTATCATTGCCCATGACCTGCGGATTCGCTCGGTCGGGCTTGAAGTCATGCCCCCACAACTCGCCATTCTTCACGATGGCAAGCGATGCGACGATGAGCATGCAAATCACAAGACTCAATACTTGTTGAATTCGATTGAATGATTTCATATTGTTACAATTATCTTCTTATGTTATGTTTACGATGAATATACTTTAAAAAGAATAGATAAGGAGTAATTGTACGTCGGGCCCAGCACGTGAGTGAGACGATATGGGCAATGACTGTTTCTCGCTTTT
>CAVCRI010000307.1:0-2546 GCA_963604545.1 Lachnospiraceae bacterium
GCAAACAGGAGCTTGCCATGCTCTACTTCCCCGACAGCGACCCTCGCACGGCAACCAACCACCTGATGCGATGGATAAACCGCAACCCGGCTCTCCAACGGGAGCTAAGGTCCTCCGGCTACTACAGCCACAGCAAGTACTTCACCACGCGCCAAGTATGCGCCATCCTCGACCACCTCGGCGACCCGTAAGCCTCCCACAGATCTCACACTTTTCTATTCTCCCACGGATCTCACAGAATTCACAGATAATTTTCTGTTCTGACTTTAAGCAGCTTCGGCGAAGCTAATCCGTGAGATCTGTGAGATCTGTGGGAGAAAACACATAGTCAGTGGGAGAAAATCCCATAGAATGTCTCAATAAGTCATCATAAGTCATAGAAAGTCATAAGCGGGGCCTCCCCGATGTAGTACCTTTGCATTGTCATTCAGCGCGAACGACAAGACCTAATTCCTAATTCCTAATTCTTAAATTCCTAAAGTATGATAAGAATTACATTGTATCAAAACAACAACAAGAACAGTGAGGCTTACGAGAAATGGTACCCACGAGTAGTAGCAGAAGAGACCATCGGACTGGACGAGTTGGCTGAGCACATGGCGAGCCACAACACCCCATTCAGCAAGGGAGCCATCAAGGGCATCTTAACCGATGCCGTGGTCTGCACCAAGGAACTTCTCCTTCTCGGCAAGACCGTCAAGTTCCCCGACCTTGCCATCTTCTCCATCGGTTTGAAGGTGAAATGCGGAGCTGACACCAAGGACGACTTCACAGTAGCAAAGAACATTCTCGGTTTGAAGCTCCGTGCCAGAGCCACTGGCGAGCTAAGTTCTGCCAACCTTGACACCACCATCAAGCGAGTGGATGCAGCCGCCAAGAAGTCAAGCAGTTCTGGCACAACCAGCAAGGACAACAATAACGACAGCGGCAGTTCGACACCAAGTAGTCCTGACAGTGGAAGTTCTGTAAGCCCAGATACGGATGAAAATACCATTGGCATTTGATGTAGATTAGGCTATGAGGGATAGGCAGGATGCAGTCAGGAGTATTCCGATGACACCTAAGGCTGACATCAGCAAACGACATTGAAACACTGCCATGTACGGGTACTTGTTCATCCTGCCTTTCCTCTTTTTCCATACGGATTTCACCGATCTCACGGATTTAGTTAGTCTGCATCTGAAATTCCGTGTCTGTCCGTGTTAATCCGCGTGCAAAAATATATAACATGTCATTCCGTGTGCTATTGTTAAACATTAAATTCAAAAGATATGAATAAATCCAAGTGGTCAACAGTCATTCAGTTTATCATCACGGTACTAACAGCAATCGCCAGCGCTTTCTGTGTACAAAGCTGTAGATGATAACTTAACATTAAACACTTAACACAAAACATTAAGCAAAGTGAGAAAAATTGACTTAATCATCATTCATTGCTCTGCCACCAGAGCCAACCGTAACTTCACGGTTGAAGACCTTGAAGCCTGTCACAAGGCTCGTGGTTTCCGTACAATCGGCTATCACTACTACATCACCAAGGATGGGGAAATCTACCCATGCCGTCCTGAAGAAATGATAGGTGCTCATGCCAAACATTACAACGCACATTCATTGGGAATCTGTTATGAAGGAGGTTTGGATGCCAATGGCAATCCTGCCGACACCAGAACCGAGGCCCAGAAGCGCAGCATGTCAGAACTCTTGAAGAGCCTCTGCCTCGACTATCCCGATGCAGACATCATCGGTCATCGAGACCTCCCTTGGGTCAAGAAAAGCTGTCCCTGCTTTGATGTTAAGAAATGGTTGAAAGATATAAACTTCCACATTTAGAATAGAAATCTATATAAGTTCAGCCATAATTTGTAACCCCAATCCGTAAGCCAATCAACTTACAGATTGGGATTATTACTCTCACGCAACAATAAATCAATAAACTCCTTTATCTTTGGAAGGCTCATCAACAGGCAATTTGTATCAAGGACAATCTTTCTCATTTGTAGGAAGTGCGCAAATGTTCATATCACCCCAACCTTCAATGGTATCAAGCGTAATAGCACCACTATTACACAAAGCATCCATGCCAGCATCAACTTTCTTGGCAAAGTATTGTGATATGGCATTTTCGAGGTTGTCAAGTTCTTCTGGTGTCTTTATAAAAGACATCATGTGAAGTATCCTCATCTGGGCAGGATTAAATACAGTCTGTTCCATAATCTTCTCCTTTTAAACGTTTAAAATCAAATTGATTATGCAAAGATACATTTCCCCCCCTCACACCACCAAACTTCTTGTCTTATTTTAACGTAAATCTTTCGTTGACAACAAATTAAACGTCTTCATCCATTCCCCATATATTTTCTCCACAGAATACTCCTTACTCTTCTCTATCGCAGCCAAAGCCATTTGCTCACACTTACCACTATCTGTCATGATACCTGCAAGCAAATCGGCAGCTTCTTCCGCCTTATATCCATCTTTATGATAAGGTATCATGATGCCATCCTTGCCATCAGCAATAATATCACCCACGGCAGAATAACTGTTAT
>CAVCRI010000308.1:0-2498 GCA_963604545.1 Lachnospiraceae bacterium
TCTATATTGACTCCACCCAAGGCGATGGTATCCACCTCGTCGGTGTGGAATATTCTTGTAAGATTTTCTGTACGTATCATTTTTTTCAATGTTAAATGTTAAGTGTTGAATGTTGAATTGGGCATGCGCCCTTATTTTATTCCGTCTTGATGCTATCTATCGGATTGGACAAGGCTGTACGCAGGGTGCAACCGATGACCGAGACGAAGGCGATGAGCAAGGTGAAGACCGCTCCTACCACCAACAACCACCATGGGAAGTCGATGCGATATACGAAGTCCATCAGATAATTCTGCATCAGCTTGACGCATATCGGGATGACAATGATCACAGCCACTATCGAAGAAATAAGGAAGCGACGAGCCAACTGCCAAGTCGCATCACCTACCGATGCACCCATCACCTTTCTCAAAGCAATCTGTCGCTTCTGTTGATTACCATAATATACCGACATTCCGAAGAGCCCAAGGGCAGAGATGAGGATAGATATTCCCATAAAGGTGATAATGAGCACCATCATGTTATGCTTGTCCTTCAAACTGTCGCTCAGTGTATCGTCCAGATAATTTGCATCTGTATCAACAGGTACACCTGTCAGTTCCTTTGTTACCTGTTTTGTGGTTTCTCGGATAGCTTGCAAAGCCTGGGCATGGTCGCCACGAGTTTTGACGAGCACTGTATAAAAGAATCCATTGTGATGGTCTAACACTCGAATGCCATTATACTCATTAGTCATTATTTCCGAAAGAGCACTACCACTATGATAATCCGCTATCACGCCACATACCTCATACTCATATCCATCCTCTCGTTTCTGGCCGAACCAAGGTTTCTTGCTCGATACACCAAAGGCGTGTTTAGCTTGTTCTGTTACCCACATCTTACCTGCAGTAGGTTCGGCATACTGTTCCAACACTTTGATGCCCAACATCTTCATCGCTACAGAATCGAGGGTACACATACGAACATATCCTATACAATCGTCCTTTTCGTTGTGTACGCCATTAGCTCCACACTCTAGTGGTGTGCCTTGACAATAGGTTGCATCCACTACCTCAGGAAGAGTCTTCAGGCGATTGACCAAAATGGAATGTTGCTCATAGGTATGGTCTAGGGAAGTAAAGATGCAAACTATGTCTTTGGTGGTGTAGCCCATCGGCATCGTGGCGAGATGGTGCATCTGGAGCATCATCGTCATTGCCATCACTACCAAAGTCATACTGATAACATTTTGGGCAACAATGAAAATCTTGCTGAACCACATCTTGCTACGCAAGCGGATGGTACCCTTTACCACATCAATTGGATTGAGGCGAGACACCACGATGGCAGGCAGAAATCCTGACAGCAAAGTAATAACCAAATATGCCACAACCAAGTAAAGCCAAATATCAGCAGAGCCAAGCAATGTAATCTTAGTCTTTAAGACACTATTAAACAAAGGTAAAAATGCCCACGATATAAAACCGCCCAACAAGAAGCAAACTGCCGTAAAGAGTGCCGACTCCTGGAAATAGCGCATCATTACACCAAAGACAGACTCGCCCAAAAGCCTTCGGGTAGCCATCTCCTTGGCACGATTTCCGATTTGTGCCACTGTCAGATTGATATAATTGAAGATGGCAGAAAGTAACAGCACAAAAGCCACCACCAACAGGATATTAACCAAGGTTCTATCACCTTGACGCATACCAGCCGAAGACAATTCAGAAAAATACAACTTATCCCAACGTGTCAAGGTTGAGCCCCAAATGAGAACTGTACTATTTTCGTCTTTATTTCGACTATAGAATTTTGGCCAATAGCCCATATACTTATCGAGCAATTCATCTGCAACCTTTTGTGGATTGGCATCATTTGCCAAACGCACAACAGGAACAACCTCTCCGAATTGGTCCATTGGTTGTAGTACGGCATCCTTTAGTTTCATGGAAACCAAGATTCCATAAGACTTAAAGACATCTTCCTCCCCCATATCTTTCATGACTCCCATCACTTTTAGGTGCAAAGTATCGCACAAGATGGTCTGTCCTATCGGATTTTTATTGCCAAAAGCCTTCTTGGCAAAACTCTCCGACACGATGGCTTGGTGAATGTCGGTTAGGACTCTTTGGGAAGAACAACCTGTCAAGTGATAATCGAAGAGTTGGAAGAAGTTTGGGTCTACCGCAAGTATTCTGGTCTCAAAGAACTTATCATCCACCATCGCTCCTTGAGCTGCATAATAGACACCATAGCGGGTCCATTCTTTTATCTCTGGGATGGAAGGAAAGAAAGCCTTAGCTGTTCCTGCCGTCATACCGAGGTAATCGCCCGAACCTACTGCATAGAGCTCCTTCGACAGCTTATGGTTATCACCCACTCGATACTCCATGCTGGCATACGACACCAGAATCATCACAAAAGCCAAGGCTATTGAGAGCCCGAAAGCCTCAATAGCCGTATAAAGCTTGTTGCGAGAGAGAAATTTGAAATAACTTTTCATCTTATATTCATTT
>CAVCRI010000309.1:0-2488 GCA_963604545.1 Lachnospiraceae bacterium
GCAAGGATGCTCATGTTAGGAGGCAGTGCCAGATAAGCATAGCCAGCCTTGCCCTCGCCATATTTCTCCACCATCGTCTCGGAATAGCCAGGGATAGCGAGTTCTTCCAGATAGTCGCAGATGTCAGTATCAGCCTTGATAGGATATAGACAATTTTCGCATTTTTTCCATTTCGAATGAGAAAAGTTGCAAAAGCCCTTCTTTTCATGCAATGCCAAGGACTCCCTATAAGATAACGACTCTTTAGAGTCTTTATCTAGGAAAGGGTGACAGGTGACACTGGTGACACATAAAATTAAAACTTTTCTCTTACGTGCGCAGGCAGGAAAGAATAATTTTGAATCTTTCCTGCCCGCCTGCGCGAGGGAATATTTATAAAACAAGTGTCACAAGTGTCATCTGTCACCCTCTGCTGAATGCTGAACCCTAAGAGCAAGGGGTCAGCCTAGGGCTCATGGAAAAAGATTCCTAAAAACATAAAAAGTCGGCGAAATATTTGCGCCTTTCAATATTTTAGCGTAACTTTGCGCACTAGATAATAGATTTAGTATGGAAACTTATAAGTATCAAACAGAAATAGACGCATTGATACAGCAAGGACTAAAAATGCCCGAAGTTGTCAAGCCAAACGATTTGAAGGGATTCAGATTCGTTTTTAGGACAAATATGGCTAAAAGTTATCTGCCAAACTATATCATGAAGCCTCAACGAGCTATTATGAATGGGCAGAGAAAAGTTGACATTGGCGGCTATGCCTTGTCTTGTTTTACACAAAAAGACAAAGCAATCAAGTTCTATCAACTATTGGCAAAGAACATGAGAAACATTTCAAAAGCTATAGGTGACAGTATCTCTTCAGGAACCATAACCAACAGCGATGGAAACATCACGCTCCCAGCCAACAACGGACATTACAATCTCTTTGAGTTTCCATCATGCGACTTATCAAAGACATTCAAACTAGAGGAGGACGTGTTATGAAACAGATAAAAGGTATTTGCCTCAAGAACAGAAACTTCGATAAATTCAAGAAGGTGGCTGACCTCATATATTTCGACGGCCCCTTGTTGTCACACTATGTTACCAACAAGGGTGACAACTACCTTTTCTATTGGATAGACCAAGACGAGACGAGCAATCGCTGGATGTTTATCAGAACCGATTACGAAAACATCCGAAAATACACCAAACATAAAGAAACTTTGCGTAATGTGCTGAGTTCGCCATTGGACGACATCGTATATACCGTGGATATAGATGAAGAAGGAAGACATCACAACTTCCAAGCCCATTCTATAGAAGACCTTCCTGTGGATTACCTTCCTGAAGAAGATTCTTATTACGAATTTGAGCCTGAAGATATTAACAAGGAAAACTTATCTTTGGCGGAAATGAGTGGCAAGAAGCTTGATTGGTTCCGCAAAGTTTGTGCCGCTGTACTATAGAATATAGGCTGAACACTTTTCGCAAGTGTTCAGCCTATATTCTCTTTACTTGATGGATGGGCACGCACCATACTCTTGGCACTCTCCTCGGTGATGTTCTTTCCTATCACAAAGAAGGATGCCTTCACGCCATGCTTCTTCAGCACATCGAGCATGTGGATGGTGGTCGTGGTGTTGGGACCATCATCAAAACTGAGGGCCACAAGCTTCTCTTGGGCTTGCGCCACGAATGATTGGGCTGCTAAGAGCAGCAAGATTGCTAGTTTCTTCATTGTCTTACATCTAATATCTAAAATATCCGAAGACCTCTTTAGGTTTATTTCTTTCTGCAAAAATAAGGCTTTTATTCGTAATCGCCAAACTTTTACTTATAAATTTCTCGATAATTCTTGCTTATCCCTATAATTTGTACGACTATAAAATTATAGACGTACGACTATAGAGTGGATGGTTGTACGACTAAAGGGTGGATAGTTGACGATAGCGCTGTATCGGTACCACGCGTAGCGTTGTAATCGGTACCATGCTATCACTGCAATCGGTACCGCTTGTATCGCTGCAAACGGTACCAAGATTTCAGTTCTGCCTTTCAATTTGCAAAGGTAATGCTCGTCAAGTGTGCTGTATCCTGGTCCTTGGCGGCGCTGATGGATGGCTATGCGAGAGTTCCCGGAGTAAACCTCCACAGTGTCCAAGTCCCACAGTACTCTCACTTTTTGCCCGACATATTGGTATGGCACGCTATAGTTGTGCTTGTCTACCATGATGTGATAACTCCCAGACAGCTTTACCTCCTTGCGGTATCTGAAGCGGTATGGCACCATGGGTAGTTTACCCAACGTTGGTTGCTCTTCCGCCTCAAAGATGTCACGTCTGCTTCTCCCTGTCGTTCTAGACGGCTTCTCATTGAGCCCGTCCATTAACTCATTGATACGGGCGTTCAGGCTCAGAAGGTTGTTAAACACCTCGTCATGAAGCAAGGCATAGACTGCATTGTAGGTCTTTTGGACGAGTCCCTCGACAGGACCTTTGTCCCTGGGAGT
>CAVCRI010000310.1:0-2470 GCA_963604545.1 Lachnospiraceae bacterium
TGGAAACTGTATCGGATGGATGAGGTGTAGCTGAAGGTGGAAGAATAAATCATATGTAGTTAGTGATTATTGGGATGATATAAATTTAATTTCACCAACAAGTTCTGAAAGTGTAAACTATGATACCCAAAAGCCTGAAGCCCTCCTCGAACGAATCATTAAAGCCTCTTCCAACGAGGGTGACCTCGTATGCGATTTCTTCGGAGGCAGTGGAACAACGGCGGCTGTTGCGGAGCGTCTTGGCCGTCGCTGGATAACCTGCGACATAGGCAAGCCAGCATCCTTGTTGGGTGGCGACTGGGATAAGGTCATCGTGCTCGGTTGGAATTTCGCTTTCGACACCTCCCAAGCCATCGAGAAATATAAGAACAGTAACGTTGAGGTCTTGGTGATTCCACCTGACTTGCTCGATAAGCTATCGAAGAAAGGCTTTAAGAAACTCATCGCCGACAAGACCGTTCGCTTCTCCTCTCTGCAATATCTGGTAGTAAATCCTGTTGTAGTAACCATAAATGGTAATGGGGAGGATGAACTTGACATCAGTCTCAGCAACTATGTGCTCCTTTCTCCAGACAATATTCCTCTGGATGATAAGGACAAGGAAAAACTACAAAAGGTAATGGAGCAAGACCCATTGTCGCTCATCGAGTATTGGAGCATTGACCCTGATTATGACGGAGAAACTTTCCGCAGCACTTGGCAAGATTATCGGGAGAACGTGGATAATGACAGCGACCCATTGCATTGCGTCTATTCCACTCGTCTCACCATGCCTCACAAGGAGAACAGAAAGGTTTGCGTCAAGGCTTTTGCAGTACTCGTGAGAGAAACTTTCATGAGGGTCAGCGACAAGCCATCCTCAACATCATCTACCTCCATGAGGTGTTGGGGGAGAACTGTGTGCTGGATGCTTACCAAGGTATCATCCCCGAACTGATGGATAGGTCAGACTTGGCACAACTGGCTAAGCCTAAGTACCAGTTCCCGAAATATGCCGTGAAGATGGCTACGGGTACAGGAAAGACTTGGGTGATGCATGCTCTCTTGATCTGGCAGATGCTGAATGCCAGACACGAGGAAGTGGTGAGCGGACGATTCACCCAAAAGTTCTTGATAGTGGCACCAGGCTTGATTGTTTACGACCGTCTGCTGGATGCTTTTTGTGGCAGGAAGAAGAGAGACGAGGAATATCGTGACCCTCAGACCAACGATTATTACATGAACCAAGATGTCTTCATCCCTGAGCGTTACAGGGATGAGGTGTTCTCGTTCATCCAAAATAATGTGGTGACCAAGGAAGATGGCATCGGCAGAAAGACGACGGGTGAGGGATTGATAGCCCTTACCAACTGGCATCTCTTTGAGAACCAGATGGAAGAAAAGGATACGGACGAGGAGGTGGATGATAGCAATACGGTTACTCCACAAGAGATCGTGAGCGACCTCTTGCCTGTTCGCCCCGGCAAGTCGGCAGGCAATGACCTCGGAATGCTCGACCGCCGAGCCTTGGGAGGAACCGAACTGGAATATCTCGCTAGCCTGAAAGATCTGATGGTTATCAATGATGAGGCTCATCATATCCATGAAATCAAGCGAAATGGTGAGACGGAAGAGGTGGAATGGCAACGAGGACTGAATGCCATCAGCGATGGCAAGGAGTCTCGATTCATACAGGTTGATTTCTCTGCCACTCCTTTCGATACCAAGGGAACGGGAGAGAAGCAAGTGAAATTCTTCTTCCCTCATATCATCGTAGATTTCGACTTGCCAAAGGCGATGAAACAAGGACTGGTAAAACTGCTTCTGCTCGACCGCCGACAAGAGTTAACAGACCTGGAGAATCTTGACTATAATGCCGAGCGAGACGAACAAGGCAAGGTGGTGGGACTGAGCGAAGGCCAGCGCATGATGCTCCGTGCCGGTTTGACAAAACTGAATAAGCTCGAAGAGCAGTTCTTGCAACAAGACTCTTCGAAGAATCCAAAGATGCTCATCGTTTGCCAAGACACGACCGTCTCGCCATTTGTAGAGGAATTTTTAAAAACGGAAGGGCTGCAAGACGAGGACATCGTGACCATCGACAGCAACAAGCAGGGAGAAGTAAAGGACGAGGAGTGGAAAGAAATCAAGGCAAAGCTCTTCGACATCGACCATTACAAGAGTCCGAAAGTTGTCATCTCCGTATTGATGCTCCGTGAGGGATTTGATGTGAACAACATCTGCGTGCTCGTTCCGCTCCGCTCATCCCAGGCACCTATCTTGTTGGAGCAGTTGGTGGGTAGAGGCTTGCGCCTGATGTGGCGAGAGTCTGATTATACTAGCATCAAGTATGAGGACCGCCAGCGAGTGCTTCGACTGCATAAGCCACCAAAGACATTCATTGATACCTTATCTATCGTGGAGCATCCTGCCTTCATCAAGTTTTATGATGACTTGCAGGAACAAGGACTTGTGGCTGTGGATGAAGGCG
>CAVCRI010000311.1:0-2442 GCA_963604545.1 Lachnospiraceae bacterium
TCCGTACAACTCGGTCTTCATATGACCTAAAGGTCACACGAAGACCTCTTTAGTTAAAAAACAAGCCCAAACATACAATTACCATACTAACAGTCAGTGTACTATACGTACCAAACTCTATCTTGCTTTCCGCATATTTCATCAATAGGATAAACAAGAATATGCTAAAAGGCAACAATATTGACCAGTAATGGGGATAAGGGGCAATAACGGCAAGTGACAAGAAAGTAAAATATCCAAACAATAGCCAATAAGAATACTTGAATTTCCAACAGAACCAAACCAAGCCTATCAAGAATAACACAAAAGGCTTCTTCATGTGTATCCATCCTTGAAGATAAGATGCAAGCATTTCTCCGAAAGGCTTACTCACCGTGGAATAAGTATTGCAAAAATATTCTGTCATAAATGCTCCCAAGTTACCTTTTAGCAGGAAATAAATAAGGAAAGGAAGAAACATTGCAAACATTCCTATTACCCCCCATATAGTGCCTCAAGCCTATTCTTCCTCAATGAACCGCATAGCACAACAAGAGCCATTCCACCCATCATCAACGTCACACTCCACTTGATAAGTAAGCAGCACATCATACATACGCCTAAAAGAAACGAAAGACGAAACAAGGCATCCCTATCAACGCCACGCAAGACTCGGCAAACACAATACAAACCTCCGAAGACAAATGGATAACAAAAGTCTTCCGCCCTCACCTCATTATGATAATGGCACCAAAACAAGGCTATGGACAATAACGCCAATACCACGACAGAGCCGTTTCTTCCTACAAACATCCGACTCAATTTCAAGGCGAACCAAAAACTTATCGTATAGAAGATACAACTCATCCAGAAGACACCTACATACGAACAATGATTTATCAGATACCCACAACCATAGATAAGCCACAGCAAAGGTCCCTTGGAATCCGCAAAATCCACGTATGGCACCATCCCATTCATCCATGCCTTGCCACACATAAAGAACCATGCCGTATCACATCGGTGATATACATCACGTAGATAAGAGTCTGGTGACAAAATGAGCAACAAGAAAAAAGAATATACAAAAAGAATTACAAATAACTTTATTTTCTTTTTACAATTTATCTTCATAAGAATCAATGATATATTATCTTTCAAAGTTACACTTCATCGCCAAAGGCACAAATCCCATCTTTGGCAACAACACGGTATTGACACGATAGCTATAGCTCATCTCGTCAAGCGACAGAGCTTGTTCCACAGGAATTTTCAGAGAACCATCTACTATATCTTGCAGAACTTTTGCCAACCCTTCGCTATCATTCTGTTCCAATCTCACTCCAAACTTCCAATCATTGGAGCATACGTCTGCTCCTCCGACATCCGTACTCACCACATAGCAACCAAAGGCCGCTGCCTGACTATAGACATTGGCAAACCCCTCATGCCTTGCCGTGGCAAGCAACACCTTCGCCCGATTGTAATAATCGAACACCAGCTTTTGGTCGTAAATCATCCCTGTGAACACGAGCTTTCCCTTGTACCTTGGACATTCCTTGAAGAACTGGTCTATCGCCTTCTGGAATCCATCCCCCTCCTTCAGATCGAAGCTACTCGTAAGCGGTCCCAGCATATAGATCTTCCAGTCCTTCAAATCGACCTTCCGCAAAGCCTCCAAAAGCATCTCGGTATTCTTCTGATAGCACCCGATTCGCCCCACACATACCATAATATCCTCTTTCTCCGAGAAATACTTGCGGCTCATTCCGTACGATTCAAACTTCTCGTCATCCAGGCAAGGATAGAAGTGGAGCAATCCCCCCCAATGCTTGCGCTGACAGAGGTCATCCATCAGATGATAAGCTGCGGTGTTAGCAACAAGGTAAGTGACATGGCGGAAGAAGTAATTCGCCAGCCTGTCCTTCACCCATCCTGCCAAGCCTCCCGAATAATGGAAGCCGTTCTGGTTGAGTTCCTTCGCCTGAGGTTCCTCCATATCGCCAAAAACCACTACCTTTCCCCTCGGATTGCGTTTCTGATAAAGGAACGTTGCCAACATATGGACGGCACTGCTGCCTGTCAAGAAAAGCACGTCGATGTCATGGGCATGACCGACGATTTCCCGCAGAAACACCTTCCATTGGTTGCTGCTCCTCGTGCGCTTAATGGTTACTCCCCGATACTCGGTCGGAATTTCCGTATTACCCAGGTTTTGGGTATAAAGATACTTACATGCCCCCCCTAATTCCTTAGCAATGTAGTAAGGGATCAGGAAGATGTCCTTCGAAAGGAACATCTCCTGAAACTGGTAGGCATAAGCAAGGACTTTAAGATTTTCCATAATGATCTTTCAATTTGTTTATATTACAAAGCAACTCACAGTTTTCAGAAAACCATTTCAAATTATTATTCCACCATTTTGCTTTAAGCAAAAAATCGATAGTGTCTTCATCATAACGA
>CAVCRI010000312.1:0-2402 GCA_963604545.1 Lachnospiraceae bacterium
GTAAATTATGGCAATAGATATAAAGGTAATTCCAACTCTTCATGGTGCAGAGGCAACTCGCTTTGTCAAGAATGCAGAGAAAGTAATGAGTAGTAATCATCGCATTGACTTTTCTGCTAAGGTGGCAGAGGCACGTGCTATCTTGAGAAAGACAGGTATGTAAAAACATACAAGATTGATGTATTATGATTTGAAGAAGTTGACTTCAAATAATTTGTAAATATCGAAACATTTTAGTCTTAATATTAAAAGGTTACCTAGCATTCTTTGCAATGTAGGAATGCTAGCTAACCTTGTTATTCTATAATCTTTATTTTTATGAAGGGAATCGTATTGGCTGGTGGTAGCGGTACACGTTTGTATCCTATCACCAAGGGTATCAGCAAGCAGCTGATTCCAATCTTTGACAAGCCGATGATATATTATCCTATCTCGGTATTGATGTTGGCAGGTATCCGTGAGATATTGATTATCTCCACACCGTTTGACTTGCCTGGTTTTAAACGATTGCTTGGTGACGGCAGTCAGTTGGGCGTGAAGTTTGAGTATGCTGAGCAACCATCGCCTGATGGACTAGCACAGGCTTTCATTATCGGTGAGAAGTTCATTGGTGATGATGCTGCTTGTCTGGTGCTCGGTGACAACATCTTCTATGGTGCAGGACTGAACCAGATGCTTGCCAAGGCTGTGGTAGATGCTGAGCAGCATGACAAGGCCACGGTGTTTGGGTATCGTGTGAGCGACCCAGAGCGATATGGAGTGGCTGAGTTTGATGAGCAGGGTAACTGTCTGAGCATCGAGGAGAAGCCTGAGCATCCGAAGAGCAACTATGCCGTGGTGGGCTTGTACTTCTATCCAAACAAGGTAGTGGATGTGGCAAAGCATATCAAACCATCGGCTCGTGGTGAGTTGGAGATTACCACCGTGAACCAAGAGTTCTTGAAGGATAAGCAACTGAAGGTACAGACGATGGCTCGTGGATTCGCTTGGCTCGATACTGGCACCCACGATTCGCTATCAGAGGCTTCCACCTTTATCGAGGTCTTGGAGAAACGACAGGGATTGAAGGTGGCTTGCTTGGAGGGCATCGCTTATCGACAGGGCTGGATCTCTGCCGAGCAACTGAAGGAGAATGCCAAGCCTATGATGAAAAATGACTATGGGAAGTACCTGATGTCGATTCTCACGGAAAATGACAACACTTTAAAGAAAAATCTAGAATATTAAAATGAAAAATATAATCATTACTGGCGGTGCTGGCTTCATCGGCTCACACGTCGTAAGACTTTTCGTGAATAAATACCCAGAGTATCATATCATCAACCTCGATAAGTTGACCTATGCTGGCAATCTTGCCAACCTCAAGGACATCGAGGACAAACCAAACTATACCTTCGTGAAGGGTGACATCTGTGATTTCGACCTTATGCTCAAACTCATGCAGGAGTATAAGGTGGATGGCATCATCCATCTCGCTGCCGAGAGCCACGTAGACCGTAGCATCAAGGATCCATTCACCTTCGCCCACACCAACGTGATGGGTACTTTGTCTCTCCTCCAAGCTGCCAAGACTTACTGGGAGAGCCTGCCAGAGGGATACGATGGCAAGCGCTTTTATCATATCTCCACCGATGAGGTGTATGGTGCATTGAAGATGACTCATCCAGAGGGAGTGCCAGCTCCTTTCACCACCAAGGCATCGAGCGACAAGAACCACGAGGCATACGGTGAGGAGTTCTTCGTGGAAACTACCAAGTACAACCCTCATTCTCCATACTCTGCATCCAAGGCAAGCTCAGACCACTTCGTCCGTGCCTTCCACGATACATACGGTATGCCTACCATCGTAACCAACTGCTCTAACAACTATGGTCCATACCAGTTCCCAGAGAAGTTGATTCCTCTCTTCATCAACAACATCCGTCATCGCAAGCCATTGCCAGTATACGGAAAAGGTGAGAACGTGAGGGATTGGCTCTATGTGGTAGACCATGCCCGTGCCATCGACCTGATTTTCCACAAGGGCAAGATAGCCGAGACATACAACATCGGTGGTTTCAACGAGTGGAAGAACATCGACATCATCAAGGTGGTCATCAAGACCGTAGACCACTTGCTCGGCAGAAAGGAAGGTGAAGACCTTGACCTCATTACTTACGTTACTGACCGCAAGGGACATGATATGCGTTATGCCATCGACTCTCGCAAGTTGCAGAAGGAGCTTGGTTGGGAGCCAAGTCTACAGTTTGAGGAAGGTATTGAGAAGACCGTGAAGTGGTATCTGGAGAACCAGGAATGGATGGACAACGTTACGAGCGGTGACTATCAGAAGTATTATGAGAAAATGGGCAAGTTCTCAATAGAAGTGCACGATTCCGAGGTGGTTCAGGCTTAATAATCTA
>CAVCRI010000313.1:0-2370 GCA_963604545.1 Lachnospiraceae bacterium
CTTTTCATTTGGTAAGCCTACATTAAGGGATAATACAGCACGGACAAATTGAATTTGTCCGTGTTGCTTTTTCATATCATTTTTATATCCCCTTTATCACGTCAGCATCAAGTCCTGTCATCTCACTAATCATTGCCATATCCATACCAGCTCCCTTCATCTTTTTAGCAATTTCAAAAGCCTTGGCTTGTTTCCCTTCATCATATCTGCCTTCCATCAAAGTCTTCTCACTGCTCACCCTATCCCAGAACTTGTCGTAGGCTCTGAGTTCTTCCTCTGTAAAAGCAGAAATCTTCACTTCTTCCAATGCCTTGCTAATCTCCGGATTCTCCAGAAGTTCCGCTGGCACATCTTGGGTCTTGTCATTTATCTCTGTCAAGAAGCGAAGCCAAAGCACGGTCATACGCTTTTCCTTCATCGTATGTGGTTGGAACTTTGGCAACTCTATGAAGGTAAAACGCAAGCCTTCGATAACTTTCTTGCTATGTTTATCATGCACAATGCGATAGTTATGAATGCATTCTTCTACATCTTTCTCGAATATTTCATTCACCAAATTCAAAGAATATACAGGCTGCAAATCTTCATATTTGTAGCCCATCTCAGCTTGGCTCACGTATGCCTTGGATGCATTGAACAACACTCGCTGCTTAAAGGCATTTGTCCACGCCATTTGCATCTCCACAACAAATTGTCTGCCCTCAATGTCCTTGCATCTTACATCCACTATTGTATCTTTGTGAAGTGGGTCAACAGGAACTAACTCTGTAGGGAGATATTCAATGCTTTGGATTCTCTGCTTTTTCGTCAGAGGGAGAAGAGCATTGAGAAGGCTTATCAGTAAGTCAGGATGACCTGCGAATATCTTCTTGAATGTCAAGTCTGCCTTTGGGTCGAGATATTTGATGTTTGTTGTCATAATCATAAGTTTTTAACACAAGGGCAAAGATACGACTTTATTTTGAAACTACCAAGAAAAAAGAAAAAAACTTCATTAAATGTAAGCGGTCACTTTAGGCACGTTAAGCCTTAAAGTGAACACACATTTATTATCTTTTAAGAAAAAGTCATTTGATTTGTAACTACTCAAGGTTCTTTGCCAACTTATCCAAATATGATTTCATGTCATTAAACATCGGACCGATGCGGAGCACACGCTCACGCTTGATGTCCTCAGGGGTTGAGAACGAAGCCTTTATCAACTTGTCCTCATGGAAGATTGCCTCAAACAGTTTCAGCATCTGCATGGCATCTTATAGAGGTATCCATGAACTGAAGGCAACACCCCGAGCTTCTTGCTATGTTCGATGACATTGTGCAGAATAATACGGCAGGACTTGACCATCAATAATCATATAGTTTTTGAGCATTTTCATATCATTTCCTTCCCACCCACCCTTTCTTTGGGCAGGATTACTTTCCTCCATTCTTACCATTCACGAAAGCAGCCTCCACGAGCCGCTTTCTTACTCGCTCATACTCTCCCTCATCCTCAAAGAACTCTCGTAGGGTATCAACGATGCGATTGTAAAAACTCAGGCGAAAGTCGCCCTCACCTTTTTAGATGTCATAAATGCGCTTCTTGTGCATCTCAGCGCAGAATGCCAAGGCATCGCCCTTGATGCCATGACGCTCCATCTCTTCATGCAAGACCTCACCAAAAAGGCTGTGGTCTGCCACGTAATTTGATTTGAACATAAAATTTTGTTTTAAAATTAGTTAATATATTGAGCAGAGTTCCCATAGTGGGAACTGCTGATTATCACTTTTTTCACTATATTTGCAGAAGATAAAGGAACTAACATTCCACATCTATAAACAAATAACAATCAACTATATAAGCCAATGGAAATAAGTTTATTCGACGGCATGACCAGCAAGCGTCCCATCAGTGGCTCTATCGAGAGCGTGGTGCAGACCATCCGTGAAGACCCTAAGCTGGCATCCTTCACACAGTCTTATCGACTCACGGGCAACAAGGACTTTAAGCAAGAGGCTCCCCTCTTCGCCGTGGCCGTCATCTTCGAGGATGGTAAGGGACAGGCGAATATCAAAGGACTCACGGGATTGAGCCTTGTTGATTTCGACCATGTATTTGAGTCGCACACGGATTCCACGGATCTCACGGATTCTTCTATTATGGAAGCTTTAAGGGAGCTGAAGCGGAAGATTTGCAAAGATCCTCATACCCTGCTCTGCTACATCACGATGAGCGGAAATGGGCTGCGTGTCATCTACCGATTCGAACTACCATCTGAGGAACAAGAGAATTCTTCACTCTCCACTCATCACTCTTCACTTCTCTACTCCTCCGCCTGGAGTTGGTAGATCTCTACTTCCGCAAGCCTCTGGAGGGAGAGAACGGCGAGT
>CAVCRI010000314.1:0-2369 GCA_963604545.1 Lachnospiraceae bacterium
ACCATCTTGTCGCCATCCACGAAGTTGACATCCTCCAATACGGCATCAGCCTCGGGGATGAGTTCCTTCCAGTCTTGATAGCCAGGCTTCTTCAGATTGGCAACCATCAGGCGATACTTGGCAGCACCGGCATTGGTGAGCATATAGATGTCATCGCCTATGATCTCCACAGGCGAGTATGTCTTGGAGCAATCGCCAGTCATCTGGATAAACTGGGAGTTTGGTTGGCGAAGGTCACGCACATAGAGGTTGATGCCTTGGTCCATGCCTGATTCTGTGAGGAACATCATTGTCTCCTCCTTGTTCACGCCAACGCCATAGAAGCGGAGTGGATTGGCTGGGTTCTGATAGAAGAGGACATCCTCGCTCTGAGGAGTACCCATCTTGTGATAATAAACCTTCTGGATTTCGTTCTTAGCCGAAGTCTCCTTGCCCTTCTCTGGAGCATCGTAGGCACTGTAGTAGAAACCGTCTCCATACCAGTCGGCTCCCGTAAACTTCGCCCAGACGATATGGTCGTCAAGGAGTTGCTGGGTCTTCACGTCCATCACATAGATTTCCTCCCAGTCGCTTCCACTGCGAGAGATGGTATAAGCAAGATACTTGCCGTCATTGGAGAAAGAGATGCCTTTGAGGGCAACGGTACCATCATCGCTGAGCTTGTTTGGGTCGAGGAAGACACGAGCCTCACCTCCGAGCTTGTCCATCTGGTAGAGCACGGCTTGGTTCTGGAGTCCGTTATTCTTATAGACATACCACTTGCCATTCTTCTCGAAAGGCGTATAGACCTTCTCGTAGTTGGCAACCTGCTTGAGTCGTTTCAGATACTTGCTGCGTTGTGAAATCTTTGCCATGTAGGCATCTGTTACGGCGTTCTCAGCCTTTACCCAAGCGGCAGTAGCTGCACTTGTGTCGTTCTCCAAAGGGCGGAATGGGTCTGCCACTTTCACTCCGAAGTACTCATCCACCGTGTTGTCCTTTGGGGCGGTAGGATACTTCAGGTTTTGTCCCATCATGGTCATTGCCGACATCGCCAAGACCGATGATAATAGAATCTTATTCATGTTATTATAGTTTAAACTGATATGCTATTGTTGATAATTTGATGTGCAAAGGCATCATTCTGAGTGCAAAAGTAAGGAAAATATCGCAATTACTTGCATATATGCTCGATTTTTTGTACTTTTGCAACGAATTAATAGGAGAATATGACTAAGAAAGAAGAGATTGTATCATTTTTGTGGCAGCACGTCTTGCTGCTTATTTCGTTGTGTGTGATGACCCTCGGTGTCGCTGTTTGCGTGAGAAGTATGCTGGGGTCGAGTGTGATTTCCACCTTGCCGTATGTGTTTGAGACGGCGGGTAAGCAGGGGCTGGGTGTGCCAAGGCTTACCATCGGACAATATACTTATATTATGAATGCCATCTTGGTATTGGGACAAATCGCTGTGCTGAGAAAGAGATTCGAGCCAGTGCAGTTGTTCCAGCTGTTGGTAGGTTTCGTCTTTGGTTCGCTTATCGACCTGAATATGCTGCTTACGGCTTGGCTAGAGCCTGTAGACTTGTGGCAAAAGATAGTTTCGCAGGTATTGGGCTGCACGATACTGGGTATCGGTATTGCCTTGGAGGTACGTTGCGGTTCGGTCACGATGCCTGGTGAGGGATTCCCTGTGGCCATCAGTCAAGTGACGGGCATAGAGTTCCCTAAGGTTAAGATATGGGTAGATTGCACCTTGGTTATCTTGGCGGTTATCTTTTGCTATGTTTTCTTTGGTGCTTGGCAATGGTATATTGTGGGCATCGGCACCCTCTTCGCCATGGTTTATGTGGGCATGGTGGTGAGAATGGTTGGCAAGCATCTAGGATGGTTCGACCGCATCTTGTCTTATCAACCAGGATTCAGAAGATATGTCTATGGCTTGGCTAGGTTCCTCTTCAAGCAGAAGTAAGGGTATATAATATTCATGGCGGCCATTTGAGGGAATTTATCCTTCAGCTGGTCGCCAAACTGTTATCTGATGAAAAACAAAAAGGCAGACTCCAAATGAAACATGGAATCTGCCTTTCAGAAATGAACCAATCTATCTTATGGGAATCAATGGATGAAGGCTACTTCTGCATCGCCTCCATGGGAGATTATTATTTGACTTTGATATTCTTTGTGGCCTTAGCCTCTTCCTTTGGAGCCAACTTTGGAATCTCAACGGTCAAGACACCATCGGCAACCTTTGCGGAAATCTTCTCGTGGTCAGCATCCTCTGGCAAAGTGTAACTCTGCTGATAGTTGCTGTAAGAGAACTCACGGCGCAGATAGTGCTCGTGCTTGTCCTCATCCTTGTGCTCCATCTTGTTCTCGATAGCAATGTTAA
>CAVCRI010000315.1:0-2348 GCA_963604545.1 Lachnospiraceae bacterium
AAGGTATGAGCAACTTAAGATTTGAAGCTGTTTCAGAGGCTTCCAAGAGAAAGCCTGTTGAGGTAACCGCTCCTAGCGAGCGACCAAGTGAATTCTTTGGTAAGAAAGTATTCAACCGCCAGAAGATGTACAAGTATCTTCCTGCTGATGTTTACGAGAAACTCGTAGACGTAATCGACAATGGCGCACGTCTCGACCGCAACATTGCCAATGCTGTAGCGAAAGGCATCAAGCAGTGGGCAGACGAAAATGGCGTAACCCACTACACTCACTGGTTCCAGCCTTTGACAGAAGGTACCGCCGAGAAGCACGACAGCTTCATCGAGCACGACGGCAAGGGTGGTATGATAGAGGAATTTTCAGGTAAGTTGCTCGTACAGCAGGAGCCAGATGCATCTTCTTTCCCATCAGGCGGTATTCGCTCTACCTTCGAGGCTCGCGGTTACTCTGCATGGGATCCTACATCGCCTGTATTCATCATTGACGATACACTCTGCATCCCTACCGTATTCATCTCATACACAGGTGAAGCACTCGACTACAAGGCTCCATTGCTCCGTGCATTGCACGCTGTCAACGTAGCAGCTACAGACGTTTGCCACTACTTTAACCCAGATGTAAAGAAAGTAATCTCTAATCTCGGTTGGGAACAGGAGTACTTCCTGGTAGACGAAAGCCTCTATGCAGCACGCCCAGACTTGATGTTGACTGGCCGCACCTTGATGGGTCACGACTCAGCCAAGAACCAGCAGATGGACGACCACTACTTCGGTGCCATCCCTGAGCGCGTACAGGCATTCATGAAGGACTTCGAGATTCAGGCTCTTGAATTGGGTATTCCTTGCAAGACACGCCACAACGAGGTAGCTCCTAACCAGTTTGAGGTAGCACCTATCTTCGAGGAGACCAATCTCGCCGTAGACCACAACATGCTCCTCATGAGCTTGATGAAGAAGGTGGCTCGCCACCACGGATTCCGTGCCCTCTTGCACGAGAAGCCATTCGCAGGCATCAACGGTTCCGGTAAGCACAACAACTGGAGTCTCGCTACCGATACAGGCATCTTGCTCCATGGTCCTGGCAAGACAGCAGAGGACAACCTCCGCTTCGTTGTGTTCATCGTAGAGACTTTGATGGGTGTATACAAGCACAATGGTTTGCTCAAGGCCAGCATCATGAGTGCCACCAACGCTCACCGTCTGGGTGCTAACGAGGCACCTCCAGCAATCATATCTTCATTCCTCGGCAAGCAGCTTACAGAGCTTCTCGACCACATCGAGGCAGCCGACAAGGACGAACTCTTCTCCGTAGCCGGCAAGCAGGGCATGAAGCTGGATATCCCAGAGATTCCAGAGTTGTTGATTGACAATACCGACCGAAACCGTACCTCACCATTCGCCTTCACCGGTAACCGTTTCGAGTTCCGTGCCGTAGGTTCTGAGGCCAACTGTGCATCAGCCATGATTGTGCTGAACACTGCAGTAGCAGAGGCTTTGACCGACTTCAAGAAGCGTGTAGACGAACTTATCGCCAAGGGCGAGGACAAGACATCTGCTATCATCGACATCGTACGTCAGGACATCAAGGCTTGCAAGCCTGTTCGTTTCGACGGCAATGGTTACTCTGACGAGTGGGTAGTAGAGGCTCAGAAGCGTGGTCTCGACTGCGAGAAGAGCTGTCCTAAGATTTTCGAGCGCTACTTGGATCCAGCATCTATCAAGATGTTTGAGGACATGGGCGTAATGAAGCAGAACGAGCTGGAAGCACGCAACGAGGTGAAATGGGAGACCTATACCAAGAAGATTCAGATTGAGGCACGCGTAATGGGCGACCTCTCTATGAACCATATCATCCCTGTAGCTACTCACTACCAGAGCCAGTTGGCAAAGAACGTTCAGAACATGATTGACATCTTCGGTGCCGACGAAGCCAAGAAGTTGGCTGCCCGCAACATCAACATCATCAAGAAGATTGCTGAGCGTACAGAGGAAATCGAGAAAGGCGTAGAGGAGTTGGTAAATGCCCGCAAGGTAGCCAACAAGATTGAGAGCGAGCACGACAAAGCCATCGCTTACCACGATACAGTGGCTCCAAAGATGGAGGAAATCCGTTACCAGATTGACAAGTTGGAGTTGACCGTAGCTGATGAGCTTTGGACATTGCCTAAATATCGTGAGCTTCTGTTCATCAGATAAAGCATTACAGGGAATGGGCATTCTGCCCATTCCTGTATCATCTGATTGCATTGCTCATCATGAATGGGCTACTCTTCATCAGATATAAGAATTGAACGATCAATCTATTTCTTTTATTGGTTGTTTAAGTTTGCGCGGAGTGTGGTTGTGAAA
>CAVCRI010000316.1:0-2343 GCA_963604545.1 Lachnospiraceae bacterium
ACGGCAACGAGGACGGCAACCGCATTTACTATCCTAATGTGGAGCAGAAGAACTTTCAGAAGATTCCGGGATGCCCGATTGGGTATTGGGTGAGTGAGAATCTGATTTCTGCAATGAATAATACATCTATCGGCAGTCATTGTAAAGTTATAGCTGGACTTTGTACTGGCGATAACGGACATTATATATTTAATTGGCATGAAGTTGATAGGAATCATACCTATTTTCCAAATGAACAGTTCGAAGATAAAGTTTTCAAATTTCACAACAAAGGTGGTGGCTCAAGAAAATGGTATGGAAATCATGACTATATAGTTAAGTATTCAAAACAATCATTGCCAGACTTGCAAAAACTTGTAGGTTTTAGAAACGACGGGAACGAGTATTTCTATAAAGAATCAATATCATGGGCTAAGATTGCATCAACAAATAACACTTTTAGATATTATCCAAAAGGGTTTGTTTTTGATTCTGCAGGATCATCAATATTTTTCTCAAAAGATGTGTCATATACCTTATTAGGTTTTTGTAATTCCGTGGTTTCACGTGAGATGATTCGAATTATAAATCCAACAATTAATGCTTCGCCAGGAATTATAAAGAAATTACCAACTCCTGAAGAAAATGAAGGAATAATAAATCTCGTCCAAGACAACATCTCCCTCAGCAAGCTCGACTGGGACTCCCACGAGACGAGTTGGGATTTCCAGCGCAATCCTCTGATAGAGCAGCAGCTCGACATCATCCTTGCCGACAAGCAGAAGCAGGGCGAACTGCCGGAAGATGCCACCATCGACGACATTGGCCAGTTTCACTTGCCCGACCTCATGCAGCCCTTGGAGGTGCTGGTAGAGAACTACAAGGCAGAGTGGGAAGACCACTTCATGCAGCTCCACCAGAACGAGGAAGAGCTCAACCGCCAGTTCATCAGCATCTACGGCCTCGAAGACGAGCTCACCCCCGACGTACCCCTCAACGAAATCACCATCCTCCAGCAAGGAGAGATTTCGATAGAGTGAGCGCAAAGACAAGCTTGCTTGCTCTTTGCCGAGCGATGAGAAATTGGGTATAGCCAAATTTCGATAGAGTTAACATTGACTAATCAATATATGACACTATGGGCAAGAAAGAAAAAGACATAGCACTCTTCGTTGCGTTCTGCATTGAGGAATATGGGGCAGCCAAAGGATTGGATGGTACCCAAGTACTCGACTTGTTCACACAATATGAGGTGACTGATTATCTCAACAAATGCTTTGAGCCGCTCCATACGCAAGGGCGGCAATGGCTGATAGACGAGATAGATGAGTTTATTGAAATTAACAAAAAAAGCAAGACGGTATGAAATTATATCATGGAAGTTTAGAAGTAGTGGAGCATCCTATGATACTGCCAGCCAACCGAACACTTGACTATGGTAATGGCTTCTACACAACAACCTCAGAAAAACAGGCTAAGGATTGGGTGGAAAGACGTATGAGAGAAAGACAGAGCAAGCAAGGCTACATCAATGTGTATGAGTTTGATGAGAAGCAACTGCCAAAGTTTAAAAGCCTCATCTTTATAGAACCTACCGAGGAATGGGCAGAGTTTGTTATGGCAAACAGGACTCAAAAAGACTTCATACACAACTATGATGTAGTGTATGGCCCTGTAGCCAACGATAGGGTTTACCTTCAGTTTGGTCTGTTTGAGGCTGGCGCCATCGGCATTGACACTCTCGTAAGAGAACTGAAAACCTACAAATTGGTTGACCAATATCTCTTTCATACGGAAAAGTCGTTGGCTATGTTACATTTCATAGACGTAATAAAAGTAGAAAAATAATATGTTCCAAATAAATCAAAACAACCTACACCTGCTTTTGCCAGGCAAGATAAGTTGGCTGGTGGAGTATCTGAGCGACGATTACGGCTATACCCTTCAGGAGTGTCTGGACCGCATATATCATTCGAAACTCTACAGTAAACTCTCGCAAGAAAGCACCAAGTATTGGCATTTAAGTCCTGTAGACTTGTATAAGGAACTGAAATCAGAAATTTATAGCAATGACTGACAATAACAACACCCAACATATTGTATGGCACGACGATGTCATCATCAAGCAACTCATCAGCTACGCCGTGGGCTGCATGCTCGGGCGCTACCGCCTCGACAAGCCGGGGCTGCACATCGCACACCCCAACCCCACCGACGAGGAGACGGCTCCTTACCTTTACAACGGCGAAAAGTGGGAGATAGACGATGACGGCATCATGCCGCTGATGGCGAACGACTGCGGCTTCTCTGACAATGCTTCCGTGCGCTTCTCCGACTTCCTCCGCGTGGCATTAGGCAACGAGA
>CAVCRI010000317.1:0-2299 GCA_963604545.1 Lachnospiraceae bacterium
ATCAAGGCTCACCCATTGTTGGCTCGCTTGCAGCTCGGTGGTGGCTTGAGCACTGTAGGTTATGCTAGCGTTCGCGATACTGCCGCTGTCAACAAGATTATCTACTCTGCTGTAGCTAAGCGTGTGTTGCCTTCTGACGTGCGCCTCCTTTGGGGTGCTCAGCCAGCTGACGGCATCAAGATGAAGAATATCTATGAACTTCATGCCTTGAAGGTTACTACCACTACAGGCCGTGCTCCATTGGAGGGTGACGTTATCACCGATGCCAAGGACGAGTTCGACCAGATGGGTTCTCCTGTCGTAAGCATGAAGATGAATACAGAGGGCGCACGCAAGTGGGCTCAGATGACCAAGGCAAATGTGGGCAAGGCTATCGCCATCGTATTGGACGGCGTAGTTTACTCTGCTCCTCGTGTTAACGGCGAGATTGATGGTGGTAGCTCTCAGATTTCTGGTAACTTTACCATCGAGATGACCAAGGACTTGGCTAACACCTTGAAGTCTGGTCGTATGCCAGCTCCTGCTCGTATCGTTCAGGAGGAGGTCGTAGGTCCTACCCTCGGTGCTCAGTCTATCCAGATGGGTATCATCTCATTCGTTGTGGCTTTCGTACTCTTGATGGTTTACATGGTGATGATGTACAACATCGTTCCTGGTATGATGGCTAACTTGGCATTGCTCGTCAATGTATTCTTCACACTCGGTATCTTGACATCGTTCCAGGCAGCCTTGACATTGCCAGGTCTTGCCGGTATGGTCTTGTCTTTGGGTACTGCGGTGGATGCTAATGTGCTTATTTATGAGCGTATCAAGGAGGAGCTTCGCTCTGGCAAGGGTATGAAGCAGGCTGTAGCCGCTGGTTATGGCAACGCTTTCTCTGCCATCTTCGACTCTAACTTGACATCTTTGATTACTGGTGTCATCTTGCTCGTTACAGGTACAGGTCCTATCCGTGGTTTCGCTACCACTTGGATCATCGGTATCATCGTATCATTCTTCACAGCCGTATTCTTGACTCGTTTGGTTTACGACTACAAGTTGAACCACGACAAGTGGATGCACTGCAAGTTTGATACTCCAGTATCTCACAACTTGATGCAGGGTAAGAAGTACAAGTTCATGTCTATGTACAAGACTACCTTCACCATCGCTTGCGTAGCTGCAGTGGTATTCATCGGTAGCTTCTTCGTACGTGGCTTGAGCAAGAGCATTGACTTCACTGGTGGTCGCAACTACGTAGTACAGTTCGAGAATCCAGTAGAGCCAGAGCAGATTCGTACAGTCCTTGGCGATGCATTCGTCAATGCAGACGGTACAAAGGCAAACACTAGTGCTATCGCTATCGGTACAGATGGTAAGACCATCCGTGTATCTACCAACTATATGATTGAGAGCAACAGCCCAACTGTTGATGATGAGGCAGAGACAATCCTCTACAACTCATTGAAGAAGGCAGGTTTGGTATCTCAGAAGAACGTTGAGGCATTCAAGAACCCTGACGTTCGCCAGGGTGGTTCTATCATCAGTAGTACAAAGGTAGGTCCTTCTGTGGCTAAGGACATCACTATGGGTGCTATCTATAGCGTGCTCTTCGCCTTGATTGCCATCTTCCTCTACATCTTGCTCCGTTTCCGCAATGTAGCGTTCTCTGTAGGTTCTACCGTGGCTTTGGCATTCGATGCCTTGACCGTTATCGGTTTCTACTCACTCTTGTGGGGCATCGTTCCATTCTCATTGGAGATCGACCAGACCTTCATCGGTGCTATCCTGACTGTGGTGGGTTACTCTATCAACGATAAGGTGGTTGTGTTCGACCGTATCCGTGAGAACTTGAAGCTCCATCCTAAGGGAGACCGCCAGCAGTTCTTCAATGCATCTATCAATGAGACATTGGCTCGTACCATCAATACGTCAACCTCTACATTGCTCGTGTTGCTCTGCATCTTCATCCTCGGTGGTGACAGCATCCGCAGCTTCTCATTCGCAATGATTCTCGGTGTCGTATTCGGTACCTTGTCATCTATCTTCATTGCATCTCCAATGGCATACATCGTTCTTGGTCGCAAGATCAAGGAGGAGCCAGCTGAGGAGGTTGCAGCTGTAGAAGTAAAATAATATAGATTTCTTTCTTTGTCCGATGAAAAGTCGGATAAAGAAAGATGTATATACATTATAATATAATAAAAGGTCGCTACCAATGAGCTAGGAGCGACCTTTATTTTTATGTGGTCCCACCGAGAATCGAACTCGGATCAAAGGTTTAGGAAACCTCCGTTCTATCCGTTAAACTATGGGACCA
>CAVCRI010000318.1:0-2280 GCA_963604545.1 Lachnospiraceae bacterium
CTTTCGACTGGAAGATGACGGTCTTGTTGTACCAAGCCCCGATGTCGCCCATAGCCTCAGCCAGCGATACTTGGTCCATATCGAAATTGCCAGCCAACCAGTCCTTGCCTTCATTCTGCGAAGCCTTGGACATGATTATCTTGTCGGATTGCAGTTGGGCGGTCTGCCCTGGTAACATATCCACGGAAGTTTCAGGATTGCTCACCTTCACGTGTCCCTCCAGCAAGGTAACCTTAGGCGAACTCATGCGATAAGCCTTCACATCAAAAACGGTTCCGAGCACCTGCGTCTTCATTTCTCCTGCCATCACAACGAAAGGCTTATGCGGATTCTTGGTCACCTCGAAATGAGCCTCGCCCTTTAGCTTTACCTCTCTCGTCTCAGCATCGGCAAAGGAACGAGGATACTCTATCGAAGAGTTGGCATTGAGCGTAACCTTCGTGCCATCCTCCAATGTCACCAACGTGGTGGTGGAAGCAGGAGTAGAAACACGGCACATGTCATCCTCCAACGTCTGCTCCACTTGGGCAGGCGATGCAACCTCGGCATAGAGTTCCAAAGGGTTGCCAATGGCATTCGTACCTTGTTGGAACGGGCGGAAGACGAAGAGCACAAGGGATGCAGCCACTGCTATGCTAGCCACAGCCATGCCTATCGCCATCACCCTTGCTTTCTTGCCCTTGTAATTCTTATCATCTTTACCATTCTTATCGTCTTTGTCTTCCTTACCATCTTTATCATCAGCCAACTGATGCTTCTTCTCGAAGGCATCCCATGCCGCAAACGTCTCTTCGGCTGACAGTTCTGGTGCCATCGCCTCCCCGAAGACCAAGGATAGTCTTTCGTCCGTCATATCATTATTCCCTTTCATTCTATGGCTCCTTTCTCTGAAAATGATTGATAATTCATTCGCTCTCGCAAGATGGCGAGTGCTTTCGAGATATGCTTTTTCACTGTGTTCGGACTGATGCCCAAGTGGTCGGCAGTCTGCTGATAGGTGAGATGCTCGAAATAGCAAAGGCGGAGTATCGTGCAGGTAGGCTCTTTCAGTTCCCTGGCAATCTGCTCTGCCTGTTGCAGCAATCGCTCGTGCTCCCGATAATCGGTAGTCATATCATATCTCGTCGCCTCTATGAGGGCTTGGATGTTCGTTTGCTCCACGTGCTGGTGCTTCAAGAGGTTGAGGCAAGCATTGCGAACGGTGGCATAAAGCCATCCTCGCCTTGTCTCTGGCAGCAAACTGTCGTATTGCTGCCAAGCCCTCTCGAAGGCATCAGCCACAAGGTCACGAGCGTCGTTGCCATCCCCCAAAAGGGAGACGGCATAACGCACCAGCCGTGGATACATGTCCATGAAAAGTTGCTTAAAGTCGTTGTTTCTCGCTTTGTCCTGCGCCACTACCTTTATATTTATTTCTTGTTGCGTTAAATGTGTATCTCACGCAAAGCATGACTTTTTGATTGTCAGTATATCTACTCTGCTCTCGATGCGACTGCGTGCCATTCGCATCAAAGTAATAATACTGTGTATGCAAGAGGTCAGTGAACCTCAGCATCACATTGAGAGCCTCGTTCCTGAGAAAGCGCTTGCTTACCTGAAACTGAAGATTACCCATACATTTGTGAACTCCAATTCCTTGTGCAGCCCTTGTACTGACATTTCCCGACAAGCTCAAGAGCCAATGGCTTGGAAACCTGAAGTTTTGATTCATCTGAAAAGTGAACAGAGGTTGGTTTCCCAAGACTGGAATATTGAGATGATCTACATTTTCATGATAGAACCTTACGCCTGCTGTTAGATTAGGATGCCACACTCCGAAAGAGGGAGCTATGCGAACATTCGCCCCATAATAGGAAGAGTGAGGCACCGTAGCCATCGTTTGGAGCAAGACATTGGGACGGTTCACCTCATCGTATGGCTTATACCAAGTCATATACATATCCAGCACATAACTGTAGTAGGCCATGAACGAGAGGCACTTGTACGTTCCGCTCAGATTGAAGCTATGCTGCTGTTGTGGTTTCAGCAGAGGGTCTCCCTGCTTGTACTCATACTTGCTGTCGTAATCCACGTTGTTCTGCAACATCGCATAATCAGGACTATACTTGTTGAGTCGATAGCTGAGAGCCAAGTTCAGATTCTGATGGCTATAGCTTACAGAGGCAAAAGGTATCCAATCTCGATAGGTTGGACTTTGCGCTTCTTGCAGTACTCCCTTCTCGTAATAAGAGGTTTTCTGATATTCATACCTCACTCCTGTCCCATAGCCGAAGCGTCCCA
>CAVCRI010000319.1:0-2272 GCA_963604545.1 Lachnospiraceae bacterium
GTCTTGATGACTCCTATCCATCGTGCTTACTTCGGTAGCAGCGACAAGAACATCCAGCCAGACGAAATGTATGAGAACGTTCGTGGCATCTTCTTCGATGAGTACGTGAAGGCGGTAAAGGAAGCGGGCAATGTATGGGCTGTGCCTGTCATCGACCTCAACTCCCTCTCTGGTCTCTTCCCTCTCTATGACGCTGGTGCCAAGATGTTTAACAAGATGGACGTTGACCGTCTGCACCCTAACGACTTAGGACATCAGCGCATGGCAAAGACCATCATGTATCAGTTGAGCGCCTTGCCTTGCGACTTCTAAGGATATTACCATCAAAGAGCTTATCTTGGGCGAAAAGTACATCATTTTACATAACTTTCGCCCAAGATAAGCAATAAATTCCATTGAAAAGTGTATATTTTAGCCCTCAAAAGTTATTGAAAAGTGTATATTTAGAACACTGTTTTACATTGAAAAGTGTAAGCTACAATATAAACATCTTCAAAAATGCGCTTCATTCGGGCGAAAGTTATAAAAAAAAGCCAACTTTCGCCCAAATGAAGCACTTTTTTATTTATTTTATGTTGAAAAGTGTCAGAAATACTTGCGTATTTCGTTTGAAAAGTGTATCTTTGCAGCGGTATTTTATATTGAAAAGTGTATATTTAGAGCACTAAAAGTTATTGAAAAGTGTAAATATTATGCTATACAGAAAGATAGATAATTACATAGAAGAGCATTTTAAGACGAACTCAGACAAGATTCTTATCTTGGAAGGAGCTCGCCAAATAGGCAAGTCTTATATCATTAGAGAAGTGGGGAAACGCCTCTTCAAGAACTTTGTGGAAATTAACTTCGTGAAGGATGAGGAAGGCAAGCAAACATTCAAAAATATCAAAACCACAGAAGAGTTTTACCTCAACCTCAGCATGATAGCAGGTAAGAAACTGGGCAATTACCAAAACACTCTCATCTTTCTGGACGAGATACAGCAATACCCACAATATCTTACCATGTTGAAGTTTTTCCGTCAAGACAAGCGCTACCAGTTTATCACAAGTGGAAGCTTACTCGGCATCACGCTTCGCTCTACAACCTCCATCCCTATCGGGAGCGTCATTCGCAAGGAAATGTATCAGCTAGATTTCGAAGAGTTTCTCATTGCCAATGACTTCGGAAAAGAAGCTATTAGTGCTGTACGCCAAAAGTTCATAGCTAAGGAAAGCCTAACGGAAGAAATGCACCAGCATATCATGGATTTATTCAAAAGGTACTTATTGGTAGGCGGTATGCCTGATGCTGTCAACACCTATCTTGCCACCCATAATATTGTCAAGGTTAGGGAAATACAGGAATCCATACGCTCTATGTATGGAGAAGATGCCTCCAAATATGAACAAGATTGCGGTCGTTCACTCCTCATTCGTCGCATCTACGACATGATTCCATCACAAATGGAAAACAAGAAGAAACGCATCGTTGCCAAAGATATACGAAACAAAGAAGGTGATCGTTTCAGCAAATATACCGAAGAGTTTGAATATCTCATATCATCGGGTATCGCACTTGACGTACATGCCATCGCCAACCCAAAATATCCATTGAAGGAGTCTGTACAAAAGAATCTGTTGAAACTCTACCTCAACGATGTTGGCATGCTCACTTCCCAACTTTACCACAACAACCTGCGCCCTGTACTGAAAGATGAAAAGAGCATCAACCTTGGGTCTGTTTACGAGAGTGTTGTGGCACAAGAGTTGAAAGCTCATGGGCATCATCTCTTTTATTATGACAATCGAAAAAATGGAGAAGTAGATTTTCTGATAGATGATTATTCTTCATTAACCATCTTACCTGTTGAGGTAAAATCGGGCAAGGACTATACTGTGCATAGTGCATTAAATAAAATGCTTTCCGTACCAGACTACAATGTGTTATCAGGGCTAGTTGTATCAAATGAACGAGAGGTTAAACAAGAAGGCAAGGTCACCTATATGCCTATCTATTATATCATGTTTATCGATGCAACTGGAATTGATAATGAAGACATATACTTTTGATGACAGTGCCCTTCCATAGTCGTACAACAATAAGTTTCGAGTCGTACGACTACAAGGTGAGTGGTCGTACGACTATAGAGTGTACACTCGTACGACTAGAAAGGTTGTAGCAGTACGATTACGAGGTCGTACCACTAGGCTCAGCAGCTCTGCTCACTACGCTCAGCAGACTTGCTGACTAGGCTCGGCAGAGCTGCTGAGCCTAGTCGGCACGCTCACGA
>CAVCRI010000320.1:0-2258 GCA_963604545.1 Lachnospiraceae bacterium
CTAAACTGAAGCACCTCTATCCTATATTGAACTTTTAAGTGTTACAAAGTACTAGCCTAATTCTGAAATTGCCTATTTTCTCTTTATCATCATCATTGGAGAATTTTTGTTTCGCTGCACGTGTTATGAGGATGGCGCGTATCAAGTCAGCTCCATCCAAATCCACCTTGCCACCATTGATGTTGGCGAATACTTGTTCCTCTTCGTTTGCTTCAACTCTGTTGACAATCAGTTTCAAATCGTCCAAAACGTTCTGAATGCCTATCTTGTTTCCGGCTTTGTCCCATTCTTTTATTGCATTACATACTTGTGCAATATAATATTGGTCTTTGGTCGGCATTTCTTCCGGGTCTATATGGCCATTCCATATATTGCCACTCAGAACCTCTTCTACAAGGAACTTGTCGGTTTCTTTTCTAATTGAGTATTTCAGTATTCCCCGAGATGGTTTGACGGTCATGTCTGTCCTGCCTAAATAAGACAGCAATATGTACAACGTTGTTAAACGTTGTTGCCCATCTATTACGTTTAGAAACTTTTCCCCATCAACACAACATTCTGTTACAGTGATGTTTTGCAAACAATAGAAATCCGCCTCGCTGCTTTTCTTGAAGTTCTTCAAATCTTCAAGAAGTTGTGTCACGTTGTCTGATGTCCACTTATATCCTCGCTGATATTCAGGTATATTATAGTAATCACCAGATATGCAGTTAGAGAAGATTTCTCTTACACTATATAATAATTTCTCTTCAGTCATAGTCTTTATTTTCTCTTTGTAATATCACTATCAAAGCTTTCCGTTGCAGTAACTCATCTCCGTCAACTCGCACCAACCTGCATCTTCAATTTCCCTCAGAAACAGCCTTGCGCACATCTCGGCATCATCACCGGCACGGTGGTGCTTGCCTTCGGGGATGCCGAACTGGTCACAGAGGTAGTCGAGCGTGTTACAACCGAAGTCATAGTTGTAGCGGCTACGCCGCGTTGATGATTCGCTTGCGCGAATGTAAATGAATACGTGTTGGTGGTTCGCTGCGCGAATGTTGGTGGCAATGCGTTGGTTATGTTGTTTTATTATTGGATTGGTTATGTTGCTGCAATTGCTTCTGTTCGGCTTCGAGAGAATCCAAGAAATGAAGTTCTACGGTTGAGAGTTGCTGCTGTATGCGAGTATGGAACTTATCGTATTCCGAATCGGCTTTTGCTTTAGCGACTTCTGCAGAAACCTTACCCGCATGAGTAAGCAATTCCTTGCCTGACAATTTGAGAAAATCGTCCAATTTACGAATCCAATCGCTCATGTACATAGGGGTATGGTTTTGCGCCTGCAACTCGGCAAAATCCAAATAGAGACTCACTATCCGGTTGAGCGTATCCAACTCCTCCATCGTCAGATAATTCTTCGCTATTTCGGCATCGTGCCGCTGTGGCATTGTTCCCGTCCACGAAGTAAGCCCCATAAAATCCTTGTCGGCATCGGCACGCGCATATATCAACTCGGCGGCAGTATGCCCGTGGGCAGAAAAGTGCATTTTGTTTTGCACCGTTTGGAAAAAACGCTGCGTGGTCTCGGAATGCGGGTCATAATCTATGCTAAGGGCGTATATTTCCAATATCTTGCGGTAAAAGACCTTTTCCGAGGAACGTATATCGCGTATGCGACACAAAAGTTCATCGAAATAGTTACCATTGCCTGCGTTTTTAAGTAAGTTGTCGTTGAGTGCAAAACCTTTTATGAGATACTCACGCAAAACGGATGTCGCCCACTGACGAAACTGCACACCACGAAGAGAATTAACCCGATAGCCGACAGAGATAATCATATCGAGGTTGTAGAAAGCCATTGTACGTTCCACCTGCCTATTCCCTTCTGCTTGAACTGTTGCAAAAAATGCAACAGTTGAATCTGCCTGCAGTTCAGCCGTCTCCAAGATGTTTTTAATGTGGCGCGAGATGGTGGATTTGTTGCGCTGAAAGAGTTCCGCCATTTGGTCGAGTGTAAGCCAAACGGTTTCGTTCTGCAGACGCACCTCTATGCGACTTGCGCCATTTGCGGTTTGGTAAAGCAGTATTTGTCCTTTGTCGTCCATCATGTCACCGCTGAATATCTGCGTTTTATGTTCGTGCATTATTGCTGATTATTATGCAAAGGTAAGGAAAAGATTTGGATTTATTACTGTCCGCTAAAAATATTTTTCCGAGCCTCTATTGGGGCAAAAAAAACGGCTGGTTCTTTTGGTAGAATCAGCCGCTCGTTG
>CAVCRI010000321.1:0-2245 GCA_963604545.1 Lachnospiraceae bacterium
TCCAGATACCAAGATGAGAACTCATCCCAGAACAACTTGTAGACGGTCATCAGAGCCTCAGAGATACGATACTCCTTGAACTGCTTCTCCATCTCCTCGTTCACTTCCTTGAGCTTGGCATCGAACCACTTCACTGCGATTTCTGCGCTCTTAGGCTGAGCAATGTCGGCAGTCTCCCAACCCTTGACGAGGCGGAAGGCATTCCAAATCTTGTTGTTGAAGTTACGGCCCTGCTCGCAAAGGCTCTCGTCGAAGAGTATGTCGTTGCCTGCTGGGGCAGAGAGCATCATACCCATGCGCACGCCGTCGGCACCAAACTTGTCGATGAGGTCGATAGGGTCTGGTGAGTTGCCGAGACTCTTGCTCATCTTGCGGCCGAGCTTATCACGAACGATACCTGTGAAGTATACGTGCTTGAATGGCATCTTGCCACGATACTCGTAGCCTGCCATAATCATACGTGCCACCCAGAAGAAGATGATGTCTGGACCTGTAACGAGGTCAGAGGTAGGGTAGTAGTAGTTGATCTCCTCATTGTCTGGATGCTCGATGCCATCGAAGAGGGAGATAGGCCACAACCATGAAGAGAACCATGTGTCGAGGCAGTCGCTCTCCTGTGTCAAGTCCTCTGCCTTCACGTCTGCCTTCTTCTGCTGGGCGAGCTTCAAAGCCTCCTCGGCGGTCTCGGCTACGACGAAGTCCTGCTTGCCATTGTTGTCGAAGTAGTAGGCTGGGATGCGATGACCCCACCAGAGCTGACGGCTGATGCACCAGTCCTTGATGTTCTCCAACCAGTGGCGGTAGGTGTTCTTATATTTTTTAGGGTAGAACTCAATCTCGTCGTCCATTACAGGAGGGAGGGCGATGTCTGCGAAGTGCTGCATCTTGAGGAACCACTGTGTAGAGAGCTTAGGCTCGATAGGCACATTGGTACGCTCAGAGAATCCCACCTTATTATTATAGTCTTCTATCTTCTCCATCAAGCCAGCGTTCTGCAGGTCGATGGCGATTTGCTTGCGCACGTCCATACGATCCTGGCCAACGTACATGCCAGCAGCCTCGCTGATGGTACCGTTGTCATTGAAGATGTCGATGGTCTGCAATCCGTGCTTCAAACCGAGTGCGTGGTCGTTGACATCGTGGGCAGGAGTAACCTTCAGACAGCCTGTACCAAACTCGATGTCTACGTAAGAGTCCTCGATGACTGGAATCTCACGGTTAACGAGAGGCACGATGACGTGCTTGCCCTTGAGCCAAGTGTTCTTCTTGTCCTCAGGGTTGATGCACATGGCAGAGTCGCCCATGATGGTCTCTGGACGGGTTGTTGCAACCACTGCATAGTAACCCTTCTCGTCCTTGTGCATCACGTTGCCTTCGTCTACCTGCTGGCAGTCCTTCTCCACCACATAGTACTTCAGGTAGTAGAGCTTAGAGTGCTCGTCCTTGTAGATTACCTCCTCGTCAGAGAGGGCGGTCTGTGCCTTAGGGTCCCAGTTTACCATACGTGCTCCACGATAGATGAGCCCCTTGTTGTAGAGGTCGCAGAATACGTGGATGACAGCCTTGGAACGAGTCTCGTCCATGGTGAAAGAGGTACGGTCCCAGTCGCAGCTGGCACCGAGTCGGCGCAACTGCTTGAGGATGATGCCGCCGTGCTCATGGGTCCAGTCCCAAGCGTGCTTGAGGAACTCCTCACGAGTAAGGTCGGTCTTCTTGATGCCCTGCTGAGCGAGGCGATTTACTACCTTAGCCTCGGTAGCGATACTGGCATGGTCGGTACCAGGCACCCAGCATGCGTTCTTGCCCTCCATGCGGGCACGGCGAACGAGGATGTCCTGGATGGTGTTGTTGAGCATGTGACCCATGTGGAGCACACCTGTAACGTTTGGTGGAGGGATAACCACTGTATAAGGTTCACGACCATCTGGCTTAGAGCTGAAGAGCTTGTTGTCGAGCCAGTACTGATACCATTTACTTTCCACTGCTTGTGGATCGTACTTACTTGCTAATTCCATTGTCAATATTTATATTTTTATTCTTTTTTCTCTATTTATATGTAAAAATCGGTGCAAAGATACTACTTTTTGGGCGAAAATCATTATCTTTGCAGCAGAAATTACGTATTTTTACATAAAACTATGGTAAGTAATGCAGTAAAAGAAGTGACAGAACAAGATAGGAGGAACATGCTGGCAGGCTTAATATAGTGTGTTTTGTTGTTGGTTCTATATGTGGCTTTTTGCTA
>CAVCRI010000322.1:0-2241 GCA_963604545.1 Lachnospiraceae bacterium
AGAGCAAAGGACTGAAAATCCTTGTGTCCCCGGTTCGATTCCTGGTGGTACCACTCAAAAAGCCGAACTTCTGTTTAGGAGTTCGGCTTTTTTTTGTGCCTTTTACATTCGTTCATTTCTTTGTCCTTTTTCTTTCCTTACCGCAGAAAGAACGATAGAAAACGGTATGCTGTCCTTTATTTGTTGCCATTTGTCTTGTTTGTGTCTCATGCTTTTTCGACTATTCCCTACTTTTGCAACCGAATCTAAAACTGCTTGTGCAGACTAATGATGAAAGATAAATTAACATCAACCTAATAAAATAGCTAAACAAAATGAACGCAATCTTAAGTAGAACGAAGAGAACTCTTCTCCTCGTGGCATTTTTCCTCATGGCTAGTTTGCAGCTCTTGGCGCAGACTCGCACCATCAAGGGTGAGGTGACGGATGCACAGAATGGTGAAGCCCTTATCGGTGCCACTGTCATGGTGGAAGGCGAAAAGGGTGGTACGGTTACCGACTTTGATGGTAACTTTGTTCTTCAAGTGCCTTCTTCAGCCAAGAAGGTGAAAGTTTCTTATGTAGGATATGTGGACAAGGTGGTCGGCATATCTGATAACATGAAGGTGAAGCTCGAATCCGATAGCCAGACGCTTACGGATGTCGTGGTCATCGGTTATGGTACCGCTCGCAAGAGCGACCTGACGGGTTCCGTGGCTACCGTCAAGGCGAAGGACTTCAACAAGGGTTTGGTTTCCTCTCCTGAACAGCTTATCAACGGTAAGGTGTCGGGTGTGCAAATCATGTCAAATAGCGGTTCTGCCTCTGCAGGTAGTACTATCCGTGTGCGTGGTGGTGCTTCCTTGAATGCCAGCAACGACCCTCTTATCGTGCTCGATGGCGTGCCATTGGAACAGGGTGGTATCTCAGGTAACAGCAGCAACTTCCTCAGCATGATTAACCCTTCTGATATTGAGAGCATGACGGTGTTGAAGGATGCTTCCTCTACAGCCATCTATGGTTCTCGTGCCTCTAATGGTGTCATCATCATTACCACCAAGAAAGGACAGCAGGGTGGATTGAAGGTCAATTTCAATACCACCAACAGTGTGCAGACTCGTGCGCAGATGGTAGAGATGCTTGGCTACGATGACTTTGTCAATGCCATCAAGACATACGGTACTGATAATCAGAAGAGTCTTCTTGGCGATGCCCATACCGATTGGAATGATGAGGTTTATCGCACAGCTTTCGGTACTGATAACAACCTCAGCCTCTCAGGTAGCATCGGCAAGTTCTTGCCTTTCCGTGTGTCTGCTGGCTATTACAACCAGAGCGGATTGGTTCGCAAGGACAATGTGGAGCGTTGGACTGGTAACGTGGTGCTGACTCCTAGCTTCTTCCAAGACCACTTGAAGTTGACTATCAATGCCAAGGGTACGCTCAACAACAACTCATTCAATAATGGTGGTGCCGTTTGGGCAGCCGCTACTTTCAACCCAACCATCCCTGTTTACTCTGGCAATAGCAACTATGGTGGTTACAACGAGGCACTCGATGCTGAGGGCTATCCTGTGAACGCTGGTGTTCGCAACCCTCGTGGCTTAGTAGACCTTTATGATTCCAAGAGTAAGGTGAGCCGCTTCATCGGTTCGATGGATGTAGACTACAAGGTTCACTTCTTGCCAGACCTCAAGCTTCATGCCACTCTCGGTGCTGATTATGCCAAGGGCGATGGTACCATCTATGTGCCAACTTACGCTGCCCAGTCATTCAACAAGGATGAGTCTCTGAGCGGTAGCGACTATAAGTATGGTCCTCAGAAGAATGAGAACCGACTCCTCACACTCTATGCCAACTATGCCAAGTACTTCGAGAGCATCAAGAGTAATGTGGATGTCACCGCAGGTTATGACTATCAGTACTGGAAGAGCAGTACACCAGAATATCTTACTAAAAGTGCGGCAGGCACAACCCTGTCAACCGTAAAGGCTTCAGACTATCGTCATGTGCTGTTGTCATATTACGGACGTATCAACTATTCATTCGATGGAAAGTACCTCTTGACGGCTACCGTTCGTCGAGATGCGTCTTCTCGCTTCTCCAAGGATAACCGTTGGGGTACTTTCCCATCAGTGGCTTTGGGTTGGACATTGACAGAAGAGCCTTGGTTGAAGGAACAAAAAGTGCTCTCCAACTTGAAGCTCCGTGCCAGCTATGGTGTTACCGGTCAGCAGGATGGCATCGGCAACTACAATTATC
>CAVCRI010000323.1:0-2223 GCA_963604545.1 Lachnospiraceae bacterium
GAAGTTCTCTTTATATTTCCACTTCTTTCAGTCTTTCCAATTGCCTGTCCAAGAAATAGTCGGCATATTGTTCATAATCGCCAGTTTCGTAGAATGCAATCAAGCCTCTGCGGTAATGCAAAATGTCAGCATCCTTGGCAGAATAGATGGGGATGAGGTTGGCGTTCATCATCACGATGCTTTCCACCATACGTGACGTTCGCTTATTGCCATCTATGAATGGCTGGATTCTTGCAATATTGCAATGCAGGAACACGGCTCGCTCCAAGGGATTGTCATATTTCTCTTGGTCGAAAAGAATCATTCCCAAGTGTTGCATGATGTCTTCCTTGCTCTTTGGCGAAATGTATTCCGTTCCGCTGATTCTAACAGGACGGCTTCTTAATTGTCCTCGTTCTTCTGTTGAGACCAGTCCGTCGCTAATGGTGGAATGAATACGGAAGAGAGTCCGCTCATCTATAGGTTCTTGGTTTTGACCCTTGTTGATGTATTCCAACTCTCCGACAAATGTGTTGTGGAGGTTCTTTAGCATCTTGGCGTCTTCGTATCGTTTTTCTGGAGTGATTCCGTCTTTGAGCAGGGTTTCTGTCTCAACGTATGTGTAAGTGTTGCCTTCTATTTTTCCAGAATAGTAGCACCAAACAACCGCCAAGTTTCTCAGCTCTGATGAGGAGAGACTTGACAGCTTGGACAGAGGATTACTTAAGATTTCCTCTGTCTTCTTCAGTTGTTCTGCATTGAATATATGTTCCTTTGCTTCAGCCATAGTGTTTCTTTGTATATTAAAGCAAATCTTTAAAAATTATGCTACTTTATTTTTTTTATCCCATTCTTCTTTTACCAATCCTGCAAGGTAGCCATCACTACGGCAATGCATGTCGGCGATACCTTCACTCATCATTCGATAAGTGTAGGAATCATAAAAGAAAGCCAGGGCATCTTCTAGTGACAAGCCTGTTTGCTCTGCAAAGATGCTGACGATGCGAGCATATTTCATTTGTAGTATAGTCTTGTTTGCTTCCATATCATTCTTATTTTATCTCCTCCGCTTTGATAAAACGAAGATGTTTGTCTATTATATCTTGATTTAAGATACATATTTGATGATTGGGATGAATAAACGCTAAACGCTTTAACGCTTCTTCCTTGCTGATGTTTCCTGAGAAATAGAGGTCAACTGTATTGAAGACCTTGTCATCAGCAATTCCGCCTGAAACTAAATCAAATTTTTCAGTTTGTTTTCCTAATCGGCATAAAGATACAAAGTCTAACCATTCTTCGTTGTAACCTACAAAATCCTTAACAAGATATTGGTTATTTAAGTTCTCGTCGAGAACATATTGGTTGAGGTAAGCCCTTTCTCCTTGAAATAGAAAACGTTGGGCATACTTCTTTGCCTGTTCGACAAGAGATGTAAGATAGAATCCCTTTCCGAAATCAAGCAAATCACGAGAATGGTAAACGTCTGGTGACTCTATAATATATGTTGATGCGTGATATAGTTTCATGCCAAAGCTCCTCTTTTCTTTAAAAGTCCAATCAAATCATCTATGATGTACTCCTTGCTGAAAGTGTGGAGCACATCATAGCATGGGATGATGTAGCCGCTCAGAACGTTTGATGAGCGCAGCATCTTGTAAACTTGGCTTGCGCTCATATTGAGTCTGTCGGCAAGATTGCCCACGCAATATGTAATGAAATCCAATTGATATTCTTGCATAAACTTTCCTCTTTTTGAGGCAAAGATAAAAAGAATAAGTGAGAACACCAAAGGAATGGCGATTATTTTAAGTATTATTTTTCAAATTGCTCATAAATAGCCTTCATGTCCTCTGGCAGAAACGATAATGCTTTCTCTTTCATCTCTTTGGGAATGCCGAAACGAGCCTCGGCGATGGAACCAACGATGGCTCCTATCGTGTCGCTGTCGCCTCCTTGGGAGATGGCAAGGCGGATGGCATCCTCGAAGGTCTTTGCCTGGGCGATGACGTGGAAGGAGAGAGGCACGGCATCCATGCAAGTCTCGTCGAAGACTCCCTTCGGATAATCTCTTGTGTCGAAGTCCTCGTAATAGCTACTGGCTATGTTCTTGAAATCTTCCAAGCTTTTGTGCTCCCTTGAAGTTTCCTTTTCAGCTTCAAGTCCTTCGTGGCTTTTTCTGAAATGCCAAATGGCATGCGCCACAGCCACAGCTCCCTTGATTCCCTCGGGATGGTTATGAGT
>CAVCRI010000324.1:0-2215 GCA_963604545.1 Lachnospiraceae bacterium
GGTTTTGGCATGCCGATATTGGAGGCTTTTGCCTATGGGTGTCCAGTACTCTTAAATAATAAGAGTTGTTTCCCAGAGATAGCTTCTGATGCTGGTATCTATTTTGAGTCAGAACCAGGAGAGTCTAATCTTGTTCGGATAATGGAATATATTTATTCTTTGTCTGAAGTAGAACGTAAAGAGATTGTGGAAAAAGGCTATCTGCGATTAGGCGATTTCTCTTGGGAAAAGTCTGCTGAGAAGTTGGCAAATCTCTATCGCGAAGTTTGTCGGGAACGATTAGGGGGGGGTAACGAGAGCCCTCTTATAATCAGTATGTTGCATAGTTGTTCTCTCGCAAAAATTGCATAAGGAGAAAGGCTATGAAACATGTGATAATTCGTACACTTACTCGCAAGTCGCTCCATTTCCCTCGCTTCCTCCGCAAGCAGTTTTATCTCCGATACAATCGCTTGTGTCTGAGGTTGTCCATCGGAAAGGAGAACTTGGGGGAGAGGGCGATGGTGTTCAACCATATCTACCTCGACATTCATCCCCAGTCGCACGTCAGGATAGGGGATGACTTCACCTTTACCTCTGGCGAGAACATCAATCCGCTCTGCCGACATCAGCGAGGATGCATCGTGGCGGAAAGGGCGGAGACGGTGATAGAGATAGGGCATCACGTCGGGATGTCGTCGCCGTGCCTCTGGGCAAAGGAGCGTATCACCATCGGCAACTATGTCAACATCGGAGGAGACTGCATCATCATGGATTCTGACGCTCATAACCTGGACTGGCGTGTGCGTGATTCGGGCGAAATGTTTGCGCCAAAGGTGAGCATGGATAACTATACCGCCAAGTGTGCGCCCATCGTCATCGAAGACCATGTGCTGATAGGGGCGAGGAGCATCATCCTGAAGGGAGTCACCATCGGGCGTGGGTCGGTGATAGGTGCCGGCAGTGTGGTGGTGAAGGATATTCCTGCGAATTGCATCGCCGCTGGCAATCCTTGCAAGGTGATCAAGTATCTGGAATAGGGTGGTCTCACACGGATTCCACGGATCTCACGGATTTTTTGCTCTCTTCGAGAGAAAAAATAAGAAATGCTTGGTGGTTACAAAAGAAAGTCGTAACTTTGCCTACGAATTTCATTTAAACGTTTAATTAGGAGAAAAATTATGAGACAGGTTGCAAGAGTTTCTGATTTTTATATGCCTATGTTGGCAAGGTTGAGTGATGATGACAAGTTGGATATTATATCTAAACTTGTGATAACAATGCGCTCAAGCCCTAAGGTGGAGAAAACGAAGCCAGATATAAGAACTTGTTTTTCTGGTGAATGGGAGAATGACAAGACGACAACAGAGGTAGCTGATGAATTGAGAGCCGCTAGGTATTATGAAAAGAAGGACTTGACATGGTAAAATATATATTGGATACAACCGCTTGCGTGGCATTGATAAGAGGCAACAAGAATGTTCTGAATACAATTTTGGAAAGAGGTGAAGAAAATTGCTTGGTTTCAGAAATGACTATAGCAGAACTGTTTTATGGTGCAAGTAAGTCTGGTCGCCTATCTCAATTCGAAGATGTGCAGTATATATTAGATTCTTTTGAGACAGTCCCCATTTTTCCAAGTTTACGGACTTATGGTGAAGTGAAGAGTCAGCTTGAGGCGAAAGGCATGCGCATAGATGAGTTTGATTTGTTGATTGGCGCTACGGCTTTGGAAAATTCAATGACTTTGGTGACCCATAATACCAAGCATTTCCAAAGAATACCTGGTCTAAAACTAGAAGATTGGGAGTAATATAAAAAAATCCCAACCTGTATTGCTACAAGCTGGGATGATGTTTTCACACGGATCTCACGGATCTCACGGATTTTGAGACCTTGCGGTCTTTTTGGAGATGGGTGAACACGAATGTCTCGAATAACACGAATCTTTTTCAGACCTGTTCGGTCTCTTTAGAGATGGAAGTCGATTTCCTTAAGATACTGCTGGACATCGAAGCAAGGGCAGGACTTTCTGACCCATGGCAGGTCTCGGTGGCCCACTATCTCGGCATCGGGATAGTCGAAGACGAGACTGTAGAGAAGGTCTTCCAATGACTCCTTCTGGGCTGGGGTGCGAGTGTCGGCTGGCTTGCCGTTCTCGTCGAGACCGCCCTCGTAACAAATGCCGATGCTATGGGCGTTGTAGTGCTTGGCATGGGCACCAATCTCATTCTCT
>CAVCRI010000325.1:0-2205 GCA_963604545.1 Lachnospiraceae bacterium
TGTCGTAGTCGATGTTGTCGCCACGCTTCTCTGTCTCGTCAAACATATTGAGGGCGCACACCATACGGATGTGCATGTCTATCAACTGCGTGGTGAGGTAGAGGTTGCGCTCCAAGTTGCTGGTGTCTATCACGTTGATGACCACATCTGGGGTATGCTCCACCAACTGTTTGCGCACGTACAGCTCCTCAGGTGAATAAGCGGAGAGGGAGTAGGTGCCTGGCAGGTCAATGAGGTTGAAGTGATAACCATTGTATTCGGCTTCGCCCACCTTGGCATCGACTGTCACGCCGCTATAGTTGCCCACACGTTCATGTGCACCCGATGCGAAGTTGAAGAGAGAGGTCTTGCCACAGTTAGGATTGCCCACCAAAGCCACGTTGATGACATGGTGTAATCGGTCTGCCTCTTGTTCTGCAAGAGACTCATTGCTTGCCGAACCTTTCTTCTCAGCCACAAGCATCTTGTCGCCAAGAGCCTGCTCATCGGCATCGTTGGTGTCTACCACTTGTGAATTGATTACCTGTTCGCGGTCTTCGGCATCAGCCTTGCTGAGTGATGCGTCTTTCTTAGCCTCGCTGAGTGAAACCACCTCCACGTGGTCTGCCTCGCTATGGCGCAGAGACACCTCATAGCCCATAATCTTATATTTCACAGGGTCTTGGAGTGGAGCATTCAAAAGTACATCTACCTTCTTACCCTTGATAAAGCCCATCTCGATGACTCTTTTTCGGAAGCCACCGTGACCGGAAACCTTGACGATAACGCCACTTTCACCTGTTTTGAGTTCTGATAGTTTCATATATTCATTTTGTTTTTTCGACTGCAAAATTACTAATAATAATTTGCAACTAGGTGGCAAAGGGGATGATTAAATACAAAAATACCTAGAAATGATGAATGTCTCATCAAATCTAGGTATTCTTATCATTATTATTGATGATGTAATGCTCCTTATACCTTATTATATATATAGGGCATCATCATCAATGGTGATTTCTCATCTTATTGCAAGTTTCTGCCGTGGCAGTTCTTGAACTTCTTGCCGCTTCCGCATGGGCAAGGGTCGTTAGGACGAGGCATACGCTCTGCGCGATATGGAGTGCGGTTTACCTCAGCACCCTCACGAGTGTCCTGGTTGGCTGCTGCTTCCTGGGCTGCACGCTCAGCGTCGATGTCAACCTTGCTCTCTACGTAGTTCTGCTGGGTGTGCTCCTCTGGGGCTGCCTCCTGTACAGGCTGCTCCTGCTCCATTACTGGAATCTGGCCACGCATCAAGATGCTGGCGATACGGTCGTACATATCATTGATCATCGCATCCCAAATCTTGGCACTCTCCAACTTGAAGATAAGCAATGGATCCTTCTGCTCGTAGCTAGCGTTCTGTACAGAGTGGCGAAGCTCATCGAGCTTGCGGAGGTTCTCCTTCCAGTCATCGTCAATGATGTGGAGCACCACACTCTTCTCAAATTCCTTCACTACGCTCTTAGCCTCGCTCTCGTACGCCTCCTTCAGGTCGCAAGGGATGTTGTACATACGCTTGCCGTCTGTCAGTGGCACCATGATGCGAGAGTACATAGCTCCCTGGTTCTCGTATACCTGCTTGATGATAGGCAGGGCAGTGGTCTGGATGCGGTCGGTCTTGCGCTTGAAGGCTGCCATCGCCTCCTGGAAGGCACGCTCTGCCAAGTCCTCACGGCTTCCGTTCTCGTACTCGTCCTCTGTGAATGGAATCTCCATGGCGAGAACCTTCAAGAACTCTTCCTTGGCACCCTGGAAGTCGTTATTGTTGACGATGTTCAATACACGGTCCCAGATGATGTTGGCGATGTCCATGCCGATACGCTCACCCATCAAGGCGTGACGACGCTTCTCGTAGATAACTGTACGCTGACGGTTCATCACGTCATCATACTCCAAGAGGTGCTTACGGATACCGAAGTTGTTCTCCTCGACCTTGCGCTGTGCACGCTCGATGCTCTTGCTGATCATTGGGCTTTCGATACGCTCACCATCCTCGAATCCGAGGCGGTCCATCACCTTGGCGATACGCTCGCTGGCGAAGAGACGCATCAACTTATCCTCCAAGGATACGTAGAATACAGAAGAACCTGGGTCACCCTGACGACCGGCACGACCACGAAGCTGACGGTCTACACGACGGCTCTCATGACGCTCTGTACCGATGATGGCAAGACCACCAGC
>CAVCRI010000326.1:0-2162 GCA_963604545.1 Lachnospiraceae bacterium
ACCATCGTGAGCGAGAGCGAGGCAAACTTGAAGGAAGGCAAGATTTCCATCAAGACTCCTATCGCACAGGGATTGCTCAACAAGAAGGTAGGTGAAATCGCAGAGATTAAGATTCCTCGCGGTATCATCAAGCTTCGCATCGACAAGATTTCATTCGAGTAAAAACAGAATAAAAGGAACTATCATTTAGGCTCCCTAGCCTTGATGATGGTTCCTTTTGTGATATGTAAGCCAACCCAATATATCGTTTTTCAAGAGAATGAATTATAAATTATACATTACTAATTATAAAGACTATGGCAAGCATTTTCAGTAAGATTGCAGCAGGAGAGATTCCTAGCTACAAGTGTGCGGAGAGCGATAAGTTTTATGCTTTCCTCGACATCAGCCCTATCGGCAAAGGTCATACATTGGTTATCCCTCGCAAGGAGATAGACTACATCTTCGACATGGTGGACGAGGACTTGGCTGAGTTTGAAGTCTTCGCCAAGAAGGTTGCAAAGGCCATCAAGGCTGCATTCCCATGCAAGAAGGTGGCTCAGGTAGTATTGGGCCTGGAGGTTCCTCACGCCCATATCCACCTCATCCCTATGAACAGCGAGGCAGACGTCAACTTCCGCAAGGAGCACCTCAAGCTCTCTGAGGAAGAGTTCAAGGAAATCGCCGATAAGATTTACAGTGAGTTCCAGAAACTTTAATATAATACAAAAGGGCTGCGACAAATCGCAGCCCTTTTGTATTATATATACCCTTTATTTTATTAGATAAACTCTTCCCCTTTTTTCATTTGCACCTCGTTCACATATTTGCGAACCAATGCCGAAGAGTCCTCTTTCTTGCAAACTAAAAGCACATTGTCTTTCTCTGCCACGATATAGCCATCAAGCCCATTCAGCACGGCAAGTTTACCCTTAGGCAGCTTTACAACATTGTTATGGCAATTCTCCATGAGCACATCACTATCAATGATGACATTGTCGTTCTCCGCTTTGTGCATCGCCTCATAGATACTGTGCCATGTACCAAGGTCAGCCCATCCGAAGTCACACTTCATCATATATACATTGGCTGGCTTATCTAAGATACCGAAATCTACCGATATATTAGGATAAGAAGAGAAACTCTCCTTCATGTAGCTATCCTCAGTCATAACACTAAACTCTGGATAACGCTTGTCATATTCACGAAGAACCGGAGGCAATATCTTGCAGAAGCATTCACGCAGATAGTTCACATTACTGAGGAAGAGCCCCGTATTCCAATAGAATTCCCCGCTCTCCATGAATATCTTGGCAAAGTCACGCTCAGGCTTCTCGGTAAAAGACTTCACCGTATATATATCATCACCAATACCGTCGCCCATCTGAATATAACCATAACCAGGCTCAGGACGAGTAGGCTTCACTCCCATGGTGAGGAATCGGTTATTTTCTGACACGAAAGCCAAGCCCTCCAACACATTCTTGCGGAAAGCATCCTCATTGAAAATGGCCTGATCAGAAGGAGTGGCAATGATACAAGCATTAGGATTGATCAACGAAATGCGATGATTGGCCCAAGCCATGCTCGGAGCTGTGTTGCGATAGATAGGCTCTGCCATGATACGTTCAGCAGGCACCTCTGGAAGTTGCTCTTTCACCAAGTCTCGGTAAACCTCATTGGTATTAATATAGATGTGGTCTGCTGGCACGATCTTAGCCATTCGATCATAAGTCTGCTGCAACTGGGTGCGTCCCATGCCAAAGAAATCAATAAATTGCTTTGGATAATTACTGCGGCTGCAAGGCCAAAGCCTGCGACCCTTACCACCAGCGAGAATCACACAATAATTGTTATTATCGTTATTCATCATATTTTGGTCTATAATTAACGTTAGTTTCTAATTCTAGTGTAAAAGTAGAAAATATCTCCGAAAGTACCAAAGATTTTCTTGAAATTTAATAAAGGAAGGGTGAAATACAACAAAAATTTAGTCTTTTAGCCCATTAAATGCACTTTTTTGAAAAAAAGTTCGCAAAAAGTTTGCCAGTTCAAAAATTATTAGTACCTTTGCACTCGCAATTAAGCCGAGAGCTAATCGCCCAGATGGCGGAATCGGTAGACGCGCTGGTCTCAAACACCAGTGGAGCAATCCATCCCGGTTCGATCCCGGGTCTGGGTAC
>CAVCRI010000327.1:0-2154 GCA_963604545.1 Lachnospiraceae bacterium
TGATAGACTGCCAGCTGGAGACCGCTCACCTCAAGTCGATGGGAGGCCGCTACATCTCCTACGAGGAGTATATGAGGATTATGAACGAGGAATAAACTGTGCTCTATTCTTGAAAATAGAATCGGGGTTAATATGAATCCTTGAAAATAGAAACGGACTTAATACGAAAAAGGCTAGGTTCCAAGCGGAATCTAGCCTTTATTGTTTTCTTTGAAAAAATCGACTTAGAATATTGTTTTCTTTGAAAAAATCGACTTAGAATATTGGCTCACCAATGCAGCCGTCTGGTGCCTGTATGTGTAGCAATGCACAGATGGTAGGGGCGATGTCTGTCATGTAGCAAGGCTTGGTGCTGGCACCATGCTTGATGCCCCAACCCATGAACACCAAAGGTATGTGGGTATCGTATCCATTCCAGGCTCCGTGTGAGGTACCCTTCATGCCATGGTCGTAGAAGTCTGGCTTCAAGACTACCTGTACGCCACCGCTTCGTTCGCGGTTGAAACCATTGATGATGCGGAATTTCACTTCCTCAGGGATGCTCTCAATAGAAGCCTTCTCCATGTCGCAGGCATAGAGCACGTCCTTGTCTTTCTTCAGTCGGTTTACCACCACCTGCTTTACCTGTGCGTAGTCGAGACCTAGGGAGTCAATCTTGTTGGTGTCGAAGAACACCTGATAATTGAATACGCCCTTGATGAGGCTTCCTGCTGATGGGAATTTCGCCTTCAATGCCTCATCGAGATACTTCTGAGCCTCTTTGTTGTTCCAAGAGCCAGCAGGGATGCGACGGTCTTGCAAGAACTTTGCGTTGTTCATGCCGCCATGGTCGGCGCTGAGGAACACGATGTAGTTGCCTTTGCCCACCTTTTGGTCGAGGTAAGAGAAGAAATCAGCAAAGTCCTTGTCGAGGCGGAGATAGGTGTCTTCTATCTCTACGGCGTTAGGACCAACCTGATGGCCGATAACATCGGTGCAAGAGCAACTAACGGCAAGGAAGTCGGTCTCGTTGCCACCACCGAGGTTCTCACCAGCGATGGCAGCCTTCGCTATCTCCAGGGTGTAGCTGTTGCCGAAAGGAGTGCTGCGGAGAATGTCGGTGCCGTACTTCTTGTAGAGGGCTGGCAGGTCGAGAGGCAGAGTAGCCTTTACGCCTGGCTTCACGCCATCCTCGTAGTCGTTCTCATCGGCAGTGCTCTCCTTATAGGTGTCGATAGGGTAGAGGGTGTTCCATTTCTCTGAAAGATATTTCTTAGGAAGATTCTTCTTGTTGAAATCATTCACCCAGCCAGGCAACTTGTCCATGTAGAAAGAGCTGGTGATGAACTTGCCGTTCTTGGCGTCAAACCAGTAGGCTCCATTGGCATGGTGACCAGCTGGCAGGATGGAAGCGCGATCCTTGATAGCAACGCCAATCACCTTGCTGCGGTCGTTGGTGGCAAGGCGAAGCTCGTCGCCCATGGTGGTAGCCCACATGTTGCGAGGCGACTCATAGCCCGCCTTTCCGTCAGAGCCGACAGGCTTAACGGTGTAGTCTTCCGTGCAATAGGTCACCTTACCGTCCTTCATGAAGTTATTGCCGGCAATGCCGTGGATGGAAGGTACGGAGCCGGTATAGATGGATGTGTGCCCGATGGCTGTGACTGATGGGATATAAGGGATGCGGCAGTTCTCGCAGCTGAATCCCTCGTTTAGCAATCTCTTGAAGCCGCCCTCGCCGTAGCGAGCCTGGTAGCGATAGAGGTAATCCCAACGCATTTGGTCAACAACCAATCCTACAACCAGCTTTGGGCGAGCTGGCTGAGCCTGTGCCACTGCTGTGAAAGCGCAGAGCACCAAGATAAGTTTAAAGAATTTCTTCATTTTCCTTATTGCTTTATTTATATTCTTGTTTTTGATACATGTTGAGATTGATGGGTACTTCCACCAATTCGGGTGCAAAGATACGATTTATTTGTTACAAAACCATGAAAAGGGGGCTAAAACTGTGATTCTTTCCACTTTTTGCCTTTTAGAGGAAGAGGGGGTTGGGAGGGTGGCATCTTCCAATATTCCAGTTCTTCCAATATTCCAAAAGAGGTTGTTTCTGACAACACCCCTTTCTAAAGACTATATAACTTATTAATAATTAATTAGTTATATATAATATATAGG
>CAVCRI010000328.1:0-2112 GCA_963604545.1 Lachnospiraceae bacterium
TACAACCGCAAGGCTGACGGTTCTCTCGAACCTCTCCCAATGCACGTGATTGATACAGGTATGGGCTTCGAGCGTTTGGTTCGTATGTTGCAAGACAAGCACTCCAACTATGATACCGACATCTTCCAGCCTATCATCAAGGAAATAGAATTGCTTTCTGGCAAGAAGTATGGCTTTACTACGCCTACCGGTGCTAATGGTGAGGGCAAGGATGAGCAGGAGAAGATCGACATCGCCATGCGTGTTTGCGCCGACCACCTTCGTGCCGTAGCATTCTCTATCGCCGATGGTCAGTTGCCTAGCAATGCCAAGGCAGGTTACGTTATCCGTCGTATCTTGCGCCGTGCCGTACGTTACGCTTACACATTCCTCGGTCAGAAGCAGGCATTCATGTATAAGCTCGTCAACACATTGGTAGAGCAGATGGGTGCAGCCTTCCCTGAGTTGCCAGCTCAGCAGGAGCTCATCACCCGTGTGATGAAAGAGGAAGAGGATTCATTCCTCCGCACCTTGGAGAAGGGTATCAACCTCCTCAACGGCGATATGGACGAGTTGAAGGCTCATGGCAAGACCGAACTTGATGGTGTTTGCGCATTCCGCCTCTTCGATACCTACGGCTTCCCTCTCGACTTGACAGAGTTGATTTGCCGTGAGAATGGTTACACCGTGGATGAGAAGCAGTTCAACGAGGAGATGGAGAAGCAGAAGGCTCGTGCCCGCAACGCAGCTGCCGTGGAGAACGGCGACTGGGAGGTATTGAAGGAAGGCGACCAGAACTTCGTTGGTTATGACTATACAGAATATGAGTGCCACATCCTTCGCTATCGCAAGGTGACCCAGAAGAAGAACACCTTCTATGAGTTGGTACTCGACAACACTCCTTTCTATGGTGAGATGGGTGGCCAGGTAGGTGACAAGGGTGTACTCGTAAGCGAGAATGAGACTATCCAGGTTATCGACACCAAGCGTGAGAACAACCTGAGCATCCACATCGTGAAGGAATTGCCTAAGGACGTAACAGCCGACTTCATGGCTTGCGTTGATATCGAGAGCCGTGAGGGAAGTGCTGCCAACCATACAGCTACTCACCTCCTTGACTATGCCTTGAAGCAGGTACTCGGTGACCACGTAGAGCAAAAGGGTTCTTACGTTGATAAGGACACCCTCCGCTTCGACTTCTCTCACTTCCAGAAGGTAACAGACGAGGAGCTTCGCAAGGTAGAGCGCATGGTCAACGAGATGATTCGTGCAGACTATCCACTTGATGAGCACCGTGACACACCTATCGAGGAGGCTAAGGAATTGGGTGCTATCGCTCTCTTCGGTGAAAAGTATGGCGACAAGGTACGTGTGGTTCGCTTCGGTCCATCTGCCGAGTTCTGTGGTGGTATCCACGCCAAGAGCACAGGTAAGATTGGTTTCTTCAAGATTATCGCCGAGAGCAGTGTTGCAGCAGGTATCCGTCGTATCGAGGCTTTGACAGGCAAGGCTTGTGAGGAAGCTCTCTACAATCTTCAGGATACCATCGTATCATTGAAGGGCTTGTTTAACAATGCCAAGGATCTCGAAGGGGTCATCAAGAAGTACATCGACGAGCACGATGCCTTGAAGAAGGACGTAGAGAAGTTCCAGGCTCAGGCTGTGGAGCGTGCCAAGGAGAAGTTGGTAGCCAATGCCAAAGAGGTGAATGGCGTGAAGGTAGTTACTGCCGTATTGCCAATGGACCCAGCATCTGCCAAGGACTTGGTGTTCAAGGTACGTGAGGCATTGCCAGAGAACATGATTTGCGTTCTCGGTTCCATCCACAACGACAAGCCAATGCTCAGCGTAATGTTCAGCGACGACATGGTAAAGGAGCGCGGCTTGAACGCAGGCAAGATGATTCGCGAGGCTGCCAAGTTGATTCAAGGTGGCGGTGGCGGTCAACCTCACTATGCACAGGCTGGTGGTAAGAACAAGGACGGCTTGAGCGCAGCAGTTGACAAGGTTGTCGAGTTGGCTCAGTTGTAATTGATTAGTAATAGATTAGTACCGTTCTTATAGGGTACTATATATAATAAGGTATAAAGGTCAGTAAACTTTCTTCTCACGAAGAAGTTTGCTGACCTTTTA
>CAVCRI010000329.1:0-2089 GCA_963604545.1 Lachnospiraceae bacterium
CGACAACCCAGGCGGTGGCGGAAGCACCTCTGGCGGCGACACTGGCGGCGGTTCAGACACTGGCGGCGGTTCAAGCTCTAGCGGTGGAAGCGGCAGCGACTCTGGCGACACGGAGCTAGAAATGTAATAAAAAATAAAGCTCGAACGCTAATAAAAAATAAAGCTCGAACGCTAATAAAAAATGGGCTCGAACCCTAATAAAAAAATGGGCTTTGACTAGAAGAGAACTAGCCAAAGCCTTTTTTTTTATTAAACAGCTTATACAGCTTATACAGCTTATACAGCTTGAAACTTCTGGTGCCTTACCATCCAACGGTAAACGATGATGCAGATAACCACCGAGAACACACTGCCGAAGCTAGTGGTGAGCCCCATCGGATAGAGCGTGTCGGGATAAAGCTCGGAAGCCCAATAGGCAAACGGAATCCTGATGAGGATGACCGACAGGAAATTGTAGACGAAGGAGACGATGGAATAGCCACACGCCGCAAAGAAGCCCGTAAAGCAGAAGTGGATGCCCGCAAAGAAGCAATCGTAAACATAGCCCTGCAGATAGACCGCTCCCTTCTCCACCACCACGGGGTCGCTGCTAAAGATGCGGATGGCCGCCTCTGGGAATGTAACCCACAGCAGTATCATCAGCACGCCATAGCCGCAGCAGGTGCCGATGGCGTAACGCAGGGTACTGAGCGCCCTGTCCACCTTGGCTGCACCAATGTTCTGCGAGCAAATCGCAGAAACGGTAGAGACCATCGCCGAAGGCAGGAGGAACACCAGCCCGATGAATTTCTCCACGATGCCCACGGCTCCTGCATCGTAGACTCCTCGGCCGTTGGCTATCATGGTGATGGCGAGGAAGCCTATCTGGATGAACCCGTCCTGCATGGCGATCGGGAAGCCTATCTTCAGGATGTCCATGATGGTCTGCCTGTGCGGAAGGAAATCATGCCTATGCACATCGAAAACATCCCGATGCCTACGGATGGCGACGAGCGAGACGAGGACGCTGAACATCTGTGAGAGCGTGGTGCCCAGGGCTGCTCCCATCGCCCCCAGCCTCAGGTAACCGATGAAGAAGAAGTCGAGGATGACATTGACCACGCAAGCCACGGCGACGAAGTACATCGGACTCTTCGAGTCGCCCAGCCCACGGAAGATGGAGGCGATGATGTTGTAAGCCATGATGAAGGGGATGCCGATGAAGCAAACCGTAAGGTATTCCACGCTGCCCTGCCAAGCCTCGGGAGGAGTGCCGATGATGCCCACGATGCTGTTTCTGAGCAAGAGGCAGACTGCTGCCATCACCACGCTGAGCACCAAGAACATGGTGGTGGTATTGCCGATGAAGCGAGCCGTGCGAGCCGAGTCTTTCGCTCCCGCGGCATGGGCAATCTTCACGGTAGAGCCCATGGCCAGCCCCATGACGACGCAGGTGAAGAAGTACATGATCTGTGCGCCATTCGACACCGCCGTCGTGCTCTCCACCCCACAATATCGACCTATCACGAAGAGGTCGGCCAATCCATAGAGGATTTGCAAGAAATAAGCCAGCATGTAGGGCAAGAGGAAGTTCCAGATGTTGCCCATGATGCTGCCTTCTGTCAAGTCTTTTCTATTCATAATTAGCAAAAGTACAAAGAAAATATTTGCAAAAGTACAAAGAAAAATCGACTTAGCCTAAACTTTTACAAGAAAATGCCCCTTTTCTTTCAACAAACCGGAAAGAAAAGGGGCTACGCCAAGGTATTGTTACTCAAAGAGTGAAGAGGTTTGCCGTCACCTTATACTTACCAAAGGTGGTCTTGGTCAACGATTCTTGTGAGACAAAGGTTTCCCCTTCCTTTGCCAAGAACTTACGCAATAAGTCCAGTGGATACATGGTGAAAGGATCCAAGTCGCCAAGGTCTATCTCCGCATCTTCCAGTTCCTCCATGGAATCGTGTAAGATGACAGGCCATTGGAAATCATAATTCTCATAGTTCTCCTTCAAGCCCACGGTGATGATGTCGCCCATGGCTCCACCTGCACCAACCTCGCCTTCATCCACAGCCACAAGTCCTTGTTCCTGCAAGTCATCATAAAACTTGAT
>CAVCRI010000330.1:0-2082 GCA_963604545.1 Lachnospiraceae bacterium
GCGCAGAGGTTAGCTCTGAGGGCAACGTGGTAGTTCCTGCTAACTACAACTGCCCAGGTCAGCTCGTTATCTCTGGTAACACAGATGCCATCAACGCAGCTTGCGAGAAGCTCAAGGCCGCTGGTGCTAAGCGTGCGTTGCCATTGAAGGTAGGTGGTGCTTTCCACTCTCCATTGATGCAGCCAGCTAAGGACGAGCTCCAGGCAGCCATCGAGAAGACTACATTCTCTGCACCTAAGTGCCCAGTTTACCAGAACGTAGATGGCAAGCCTCATACAGACCCAGCTGAGATTCAGCAGAACCTCATCGCTCAGCTCACAAGCTCAGTACGCTGGACATCTTCTGTTCAGGCAATGATCGCTGACGGTGCCGACGACTTCACAGAGTGTGGTCCTGGCAAGGCTTTGCAGGGTATGATTGGCCGCATCGACAAGACCGTCGCTGCTCATGGCATCGCCTAATTTCTCATCATGGGAATTTAAAGAATTTATAGAAGATAAAGATGTTAAGGGACAAATGCTTTTGGGTGCAGTGGTACAGGAAAGCTATTGTCCCTTAACTTCCATAACGACCATCGGGAGTGATAACTTCCTTTAACTTCCCCCTAAATTCCCAAAAAAATATACAACCGCTAAATGAAGGAAAAAGTTATAATTTATCAAGTCCTTCCGCGACTCTTTGGCAATCAGAATGTCACTCGGAAGGAAAATGGAACGATAGAAGAGAACGGTTGCGGAAAACTGAATAACTTTACAGATGCAGTATTGGCACGCATCCACGACATGGGCTTCACCCACGTATGGTACACGGGTGTCATTCGTCATGCTACACAGACAAACTACTCATCTTACGGCATTCCTACCCAGCACGCCGAGGTAGTGAAAGGCAAGGCTGGTTCGCCTTACGCCATCACCGACTACTATGACATCGACCCAGACTTGGCTGAGAATGTAAGCATGCGCATGTCGGAGTGGGAGAGCCTGATAGAGCGAACCCATAAGGCAGGCATGAAAGTTATCATGGACTTTGTGCCTAACCATGTGGCACGTGAGTATCATTCCATTCGCAAGCCAGCAGGTGTACGAGACCTTGGAGAAGACGATGACCCTAACATGCACTTCTCTACCAAGAATAATTTCTATTATACATGGGGCGACCTCGACCTGAACGATGTTCGCCAGTCCAAGCCAGAATTCAAGGCATATTCCAAGAAGGATGCCAAGATATATGAGCCATACGAGGAGAGTCCTGCCAAGGCTACGGGCAATGACCGATTCGACAATCGTCCAGGTGTGAACGACTGGTACGAGACCGTGAAACTCAACTATGGCATTGACTACTGTGATGCCGGTGGCAGAAGCTATCACTACGAGCCTATCCCAAGCACGTGGGGCAAGATGACCGACATCCTGCTCTACTGGGCAAGCAAGGGCGTGGATGGTTTCCGCTGCGATATGGCGGAGATGGTGCCTACCGCATTCTGGTCTTACGCCACACAGATATTGAAGGCAAAATATCCTGACATCGTCGTTATCGGCGAGGTATACGCCCCTAACCAGTATCGCAACTACGTGAAGGCTGGTTTCGACTATCTATATGACAAGGTGGGCATGTACGACTGCTTGCGTGGTGTAATCCGTGGCGAGCGTCCTGCTGCCAGCATCACCCACGAATGGCAGGTGGTGGACGACATCCGCGACCACATGCTCTATTTCTTGGAGAATCACGACGAGCAGCGCATCGCCAGCGATTTCTTCTGTGGCGATGCCAAGAAGGCACTGCCAGCCGCAGCCCTCAGCCTCTTCTTCCAGAAGAATCCTTTCATGCTCTATAGCGGACAGGAGTTTGGCGAGCGAGGCATGGACAAGGAGGGTTTCAGCGGCAAGGATGGTCGCACCACGATATTCGACTATTGGAGTCCTGAGACTTTATCACACGCTTACCAGGAGCCAGGTTCTACTTCGGCTCATCAGCAGCCAGTGGCAGAGAGAGCCTTGGCAGCCCAGTATCGCCAGATGCTTCGCATAGCCAATGAGGAACTAGCCATCCGTGAGGGAGATACCTTCGACTTGATGTACGTAA
>CAVCRI010000331.1:0-2077 GCA_963604545.1 Lachnospiraceae bacterium
GAATAAAGGGAAAGGTGGACTATAATGTGCTAAATTGCAGGTTGGAGGATTTGTTTTTATAGTATTATTCTGCGACTTGATAATCCATTACCTTTGCCGTCAGAAAATAGAAACAAAGAAGATTATGATGAAGAAACTGAAATATACATTAATAGCTATTGGCGTGCTTTTTATCATGGCTGCCATCGTGTTGGGCATATTGTATGCTTGTCGTCCTAATATGGTTAGGCGATGGTTCGGACGAACGCAGTCTGTCGTTATGGTTTATGTGGATAGACTGAAGGGAAAGCCTTATACGAATGGTGACTTTGATGGCATAGATGTATCTAAACACAATGGTGTCATCAAGTGGAAGGAGGTGGCTAAGGATAAGCGGGTGAAGTATGTCTTTATCAGGGCAACAGAGGGCAAGGGGTATGTTGATCCGCTCTATCGCAGAAATATCAGGCAAGCTCGAAAAGCTGGCTTGCTGATTGGCTCGTATCATCTTTTGACTTCTCGGTCTTCTGTCACAGCTCAGTTCTTGCATTTCAAGAGCGTTGTGAAGAAGAATGAGCAAGACTTGATTCCTGTGTTGGATGTAGAACAGAAGGGCATCGAAAGAGGTTTGTGCTGTTGGAAGGGCAAGCAACTGGTGGATAGTGTGAAAGTGTTCGCGGAATTGGTGAAAAAGCACTATGGCAAGTATCCTATCATCTATACCAATGAGGATTATTACAATCATGAGTTGGATGCTCAGTTGAGCAGATACCTCCTCTTTATCGCCAATTACAACCGTGTGCCTATCTTGGATGGGAAGGGAAAGGCTAACATCTGGCAATATTCTGAACATGGTCATCTTCGTGGCATCGGAGAATATGTGGATTTGAGCAGATTGGTGAATGGGACGAAAGTCGAGGATTTGATGTTATAGACGTATTTAAACCAGTAAATTAAGATATATTATGAAGAAGTTGATATTGTTGATGATTGTAATGTCTACCGTGTTCTTTTGTGGATGTTCTAATAAAAAACGAAGCGTTGTTGAGGCATATGATGAGGATTTCACGCCCTGTTGCCCACCGTTGGGTTATGTTGTTGAGCTGAAACCTTTGGGAGATTTTTCTCGTCAAGAGGCTGAGCACGTGAAAAGGCAGCTTTTGAAAGAAATGGCTTCGATATTCGGAAATTTTACATTCGAAGAATTGGATGCTTCCATTTCTGTTGGGGAAAATAAAGCAATACCAGCCTCTTGCATCTATAAACCGAGAAACAGGTATTGGGCAGGTGCGATTCTCAAAATGTTGCATGCAGAACATGGAGGCAATGATGAGATAGTTACCATTGGTTTGACGAATCGGGATATTTCTACTTCCGTTCATGGGCACTTCAATTATGGTATCATGGGATTGGGCTATCATCCTGGTGATGCTGCCGTGGTATCGACTTTTCGCTTGAAACGGAAGGAGAATCTGTGGAAGGTCGTTATGCATGAGTTCCTGCATACTCGTGGCCTTCCTCATTGCAAGAAGGATAATCCGAAGTGTATTATGCAGGATGCTCATGGCAAGGACACTTTCTATCAGAAGAATAGTCTTTGTGAGGATTGCAAGAATGCTTTGCTTTCAAGAGCGTTGTGAAGAAGAATGAGCAAGAATTAATGTTATAGGTGATATGTATAGTATATTGTTGGTGTTTTGCTTCGTTACGGCAATATTTATTTGCCGTGAGGCATACAAAAAAATGAGGGAATCGTTCACGGAAGGCAGGTTGTTTATGTTTCTTGCTATGGCTGTTTATGCTTCGGTGTATTTAGTGGGGCTAGTGATAAGTATCTTTGGCGAACATGATAGCTATGCGGAAAGGCAGGCTGTAAGGCAAGCTCTAGATATGGGGTATGACTCTTCTGTGATATATGTAGCGGAGTGTGCTGTTGCCTTATTGGCGGGATTTGTCAATATCGCTATTGGGTTTATAGTCAGGAAAACAAATCATCCGATAGTTTATAGTATTGCTTTGGTAACTGCTATATTGGCTTTTATTGGGTGCGGTCTGTATCTTGTGGATGGGATGTTTCCTATTACTGGTTTCTTTTTGA
>CAVCRI010000332.1:0-2057 GCA_963604545.1 Lachnospiraceae bacterium
CTGAAAGGGCAACCTGCACATAGCCCAGGGCAAGCGAAGCGGCACCCTGGGTTTTATGCGCGCTTTTGCCCATGCGTCCTGTAAGGGCTGCTGCATTATATCGTGTTGATTATTAACGCTTTTGCCCTTACAGGGCGCACGTAAACCACATCGCTATCATATCCAGGGTGCCGCTTCGCTTGCCCTGGGCTATGGAGTAGTTGGGCCTTCAGCCCGCTTTGCCAGGGTGCTATTGATTTGAGGTGCAGCGAGGACGCTGCACACTACTAACATTCACGCTTGAGGTACGGCGGGGACGCTGCACGCTACTACGGTTGCCTTGGCTATTGCGCCCGCTGTCCCCTTAAACATTCTTAAATAATCAACCTGTAAGTTGTACGACTCATTCTTTTGTTGTATCTTCGCATTATAAAAATAAAATTATATGAGATTCGATCTTATTACAGAAAACGAACACCTGTGGGCCGTCAGATACGACAACTGCCTCGATAACGTTCTGGACTCCATCCTGGGGCAATGGAACGACGTGGCATGGTTGCGCAGTTTCTTCAAACAGAACATAGACGATTTGTCCTCATACTTCAAAATCACGGATGTCAACCAAGCCATCTACGATACGATAGAGGACAGCGAGCGCCTCCAGTGTCTCATCATGGACATATCCCCTGATGCAGATCTCGACAGCTGGACAACGACATTGCCGACAAGGATTCCTTCACAGACTTCTTGAACGAAACCATATAGAAAGGAGGTTATTATGAAAACTGCCAACGAAATTGTTTCAAAGCTGAAAGACCACCAGTCTCCCACCCCATCCAGGTGGCGAGAGAATGCCGAGTGGCGCATGGCAAACAAGCCATGGCTTCGCCATTCCCAGCACATTGCCATGATGATGCTCGACAAGATGGAAGAACTGGGCATGACACAGAAACGCCTGTCTGAACTCATGGGGTGCAGCCAGCAATACGTTTCCAAGGTGCTCAAAGGACAGGAGAACCTGTCCCTCGAAACGTTGTCCAAGATAGAGCGTTGCCTGCACCTCTCCATCCTGTGTCCAAAATCATGACACTGATTCATGGATGAATTAAAGGACACTACGTGTTGCCCCACATAGGGTCAGACGTCCCCGCTGTACCTTAAGCGGGAATGTTAGTAGTGTACGGCGTCCTCGCCGTACCTCCTACTGTTACCCCGCCGACCCTTATCCGTTCAATCCCTTATATCCGTGTTCGGATTACTCACGCGATTTGCTGGAGCTGCTTCCGCACAACCTCAAGCAGAAGGGCATCCTCTGACTTACTTTGAGAATCCTCCAAGAATCTCGGACTTATTCCAAGAATCTTGGAAAATCCTGCAAGAATTTGAAAATCTCTCCAACATTTTAGGAGAAACCCTGCAATACGGGGTTTACTGATGGCTTACACCGGGAGTACGATGCAAAGGATTGGGATACATCAAGGCATTTCCCTGACCTTTCAAGATACAAGAGCGAAAGCCTTTCTTCTGAAACCAGTCCGATACTTTGCCTATTGCCTCATCCAACTGAATATTGCGCCTCTCTATCTGTTTGCACTTACCCATCCAAGTCATCAGCAGCTCAACATTCATTTCCATTGACTTGCCTTCCTCCTTGATGGTATCGCTCATCTTTTGAATCCCATCAAAGACTATTCCCAACAAAGATTGCTTCTTGGCTATCTCGTGATTTCTCGTGATTTCTCTCCATTCATTGCCATTGATGGGAGGAATCGAATCCGATAAGCCAATGCCCAATCGCAACAGTTCAAAGAATTTCTCTTGTATAGCAGTCATCAGAAAAACAAAGAGGTTTTACTTTCCGTATTTCTTGTATATTGCAGCCACTTGGTCAGCAATCTTCTCCCAGTAATACTTGCTCATATCGTAGTCAATATGCTGCAAATGTTGCTTGATAATCTTTCCGAGTTTTCCAGCAAGTTCATCCACATCTCCGCAATGGAAATAATCTTCCTTTGGCAAGCCGACCTCCAAGTTGGCAGGAATATCGCTCACCACCACCTTCACGCCATAGCTCATCG
>CAVCRI010000333.1:0-2057 GCA_963604545.1 Lachnospiraceae bacterium
ACTGATGGCAAGGAGAAGATGAGCAAGAGCCTTGGCAACTGCATCTACCTCAGCGATGATGAGAAGACCGTATGGAAGAAGGTGAAAAAGATGTCTAATGGTGAGCCACGTATGAGCATGGATGAGCCTGGACACTTGGAGGGCAATGCCGTGTTCACTTATATGGAGGCATTCTCAACGCCTGAGGATTTCGCTGAGTTTTGGCCTGAGTTCAAGAGCCTCGACGAGCTGAAGGAGCAGTATGTGAAGGGGGGTATCGGTGATGGTACTTGCAAGAAGTTCTTGAATAGCGTCATCAACAAGATGCTCGACCCTATCCGTGTTCGCCGTCATGAGTATGAGCAAGATATTCCAGAGGTGTTCAATATCTTGAAGAAGGGTAGCGAGGTAGCTCGCGAGACCGCAGCCCAGACCATGGACGAGGTTCGCAAGGCTATGCGCATCGACTACTTCCAGGATGCAGCTTACATCCAGGAGCAGGCTGAGAGGTTTAAACTCTAATGTATAATTAATTAATGTATAATTAATAATGTATAATTTATAATTGCCTAGCGAGGAGCAAGGGCATAATTATACATTATAAATTGTAAATTATAAATTGAATAAAAAGATATTACAACTAGCGGTACCGTCGATAATCAGCAATATCACGGTACCGCTTTTGGGTTTAGTGGATGTTGCCATCGTCGGTCATATCGGTGATGCGGCTTATATCGGAGCCATTGCCGTGGGCTCGATGCTCTTCAATGTCATCTATTGGCTCTTCGGATTCTTGAGGATGGGAACGAGTGGGATGACTTCGCAGGCTCTCGGTAGGAGAGACTTTGCCGAGGTGATGAGGCTTTTGGTTCGCTCCCTGTCTATAGGTGTGGGGATAGGACTGCTGTTCTTTATCCTTCAAAAACTTGTGATTGGCTGTGGCCTGTGGGCGATGTCACCAGAGAATGATGTCGTGGAGTTGGCTCGCCGATATTGCTATGTCTGCATCTGGGGAGCACCAGCTGTACTTGGACTTTATGGTTTCACAGGATGGTTTATCGGTATGCAGAACACACGGGTGCCGATGATGGTGTCGTTGTCGCAGAATGTCGTGAACATCATCGTTTCCTTGTTGCTCGTCTTTGTCTTCCAACTCAATGTGGAAGGTGTGGCACTCGGAACGGTCATTGCCCAGTGGTGGGGATTTCTGATGGCTTGTCTGCTCTATCGCCTATATTATCATCACCGACTTTCTCGTTATGATTATCGTGCGAATCTCTTTTCGGCAGCACCCTTGAAGCGATTCTTCTCCCTCAATCGTGACATCTTCCTGCGAACCTTTTGCCTTGTGGCGGTCAACCTCTTCTTTACGGCGGCAGGTTCTCGTGAGGGAACGATGGTGTTGGCGGTGAACACCTTGCTGATGACGCTGTTTACCATTTTCTCCTATTTCATGGATGGCTTTGCGTACGCTGCTGAGGCTTTGGCAGGCAAGTATTATGGTGCCAAGAATATGGGGGCGTTTTCGGATATGGTGAGGAGAGTATTTGTGTTCGGGGGAATCGTGGCAGTGGCTTTCACCTTATTATATATAATAGGTGGTGAGAGTTTCCTCGGATTGTTGACGAGCGATGGGAGGGTGATAGCGGCATCGGGCGATTATTTCTGGTGGGCAGTGCTCATACCTTTGGCAGGTATGTCAGCTTTTGTCTTCGATGGCATTTTCGTGGGCATCACTCGCTCCAAGTCGATGTTGGCTTCCACCGCTGTGGCTTCCGCCTCATTCTTCGCACTCTTCTTCGGCTTGCATCCCCTGATGGGCAACCATGCCTTGTGGCTTGCGTTTATCATTTATCTCGTATTGAGAGGAGTGGTATTATCGGTCATTTATCGCGAATTATTGCACACTGAAATATAGTGTGCGCATTTTTAGCAAAAACTACATTAATATAGTTTAAAACTTACCGATTTATTCTTTTTCTTAGCTTTATTTTCGTAATTTCGCACAGCAAAACAAGAAAATATACAGAGTAAAATGACAGCTGAAGAGTATTATCAACAAGGAAACGCCTGGCGAA
>CAVCRI010000334.1:0-2039 GCA_963604545.1 Lachnospiraceae bacterium
GCTTCTGCTATGTATTCCACACCGCTCTTGTGGGCACGCTCGATGTTGTCGCCGAATGGGAAGAAAGCGTCGCTACCAAGAGCCACACCTGTGTTCTGTGCAATCCAGGCCTTCTTTTCCTCACGTGTCAATGGCTCAGGCTTCTCCGTGAAGAACTGTTCCCATACGCCATCCTGCAAAATATCCTCCCACTCATCTGAGATGTATACGTTGATGGTGTTGTCGCGGTCGGCACGGCGAATCTTCTCCTTGAAAGGCAAGTTCATCACCTTAGGGCACTGTCGCAACCACCATTCGTCTGCCTTGTTGCCAGCCAGGCGAGTACAGTGAATACGACTCTGCTGGCCGGCACCGATACCGATGGCCTGGCCATCCTTCACGTAGCAAACAGAGTTGCTCTGGGTATACTTCAGGGTGATGAGCGAAATGATGAGGTCGCGCTTAGCCTCGGCAGGGAATGTCTTGTTCTTGGTAGGGATGTCCTCGAAGAGAGCTGGGTCATCGAGCTTCACCTCGTTGCGACCCTGTTCGAAGGTAACGCCAAATACCTGCTTGTGCTCAATAGGGGCAGGTACATAGTCTGGGTCAATCTTGATGACACAATAAGTGCCCTTGCGTTTAGCTTTCAACACCTCAATAGCCTCAGGTGTGAAACCTGGTGCGATGACACCATCGCTCACCTCACGCTTGATGAGGAGGGCTGTTGCCTCGTCACAGACATCGCTCAGGGCAACGAAGTCGCCGTACGAACACATGCGGTCGGCACCACGGGCGCGGGCGTAGGCACAAGCCAAAGGAGACAATTCGAAGTTTACATCGTCTACGAAGTAAATCTTCTTCAATGTGTCGCTCAAAGGCAAGCCGATGGCAGCACCGGCAGGAGAAACGTGTTTGAAACTAGCGGCAGCTGGCATACCGGTCGCAGCCTTCAGTTCCTTGACCAATTGCCAAGAGTTGAAAGCGTCGAGGAAGTTGATGTAGCCAGGACGACCGTTAATCACTTCGATAGGCAGTTCCCTTCCATCATCCATGTAGATGCGAGAAGGCTTCTGATTCGGATTACATCCGTACTTAAGTGCTAATTCTTTCATTATTAAGAGGTCTTTTTAAGAATTATTTAGCAGACTTTGCTGCAATTTTGCTGCAAAGGTACAAAAAAATGGCGTAATTATGCTCATGTTGCAGGAAAAAAGCAAGTTTTATATGATAAAACATAAAATACTTGTCAAAAGATTACTCTATTTCATTTCTTTTGTGTATTTTTGCAAGCAGTTAGTAAATAGAAATTTGAGATTGATATTTATAGGATGAAGTAGTATGAAACAAGATGTAAAGATGCTTGCCGAGACATTAGAAAAGAAGCTAGGCAAGACGCATGTGTTGCATAAGATGTGGGATGTTTTGAAAGGCAAGGAAAAGCCATCTCACCAGACGCTTGACAAGTTGGCACTATTGGCTGGTTTTCAGAGTTGGTCTGACTTCCAAGGTGCTTTGCATGGTACAGAAGATGGACTCGTAAATTATAGTACCGAAGGGCACAATGTTTAAGTAGGGTTTTTGACATTCAATGATCAGATATTTTTAATAACAGAAAAAGGGGAACGAGTCGTAATGACCAGTTCCCCTTTATTTTCTAATAATCTTAAACAGGTTTCCTAAGAAATTACTCTGCGCCCTTAGCTACAGTCTTCTTCTCAGCGATACGAGCTTTCTTACCTGTAAGGTTACGCAAGTAGTACAACTTAGCGCGACGTACCTTACCACGCTTGTTCACCTCGATAGAGTCGATAGCTGGTGACTCGATAGGGAAGATACGCTCTACACCTACTGTACCAGACATCTTGCGAACTGTGAAACGCTTCTTGTCACCATGACCAGAGATCTTGATAACTACACCACGATAGAGCTGGATACGCTCCTTAGTACCCTCGACGATTTTGTAAGCGACTGTGATAGTGTCACCTGCCTTGAACTCAGGGAACTTCTTGCCGGTTGCAAATGCTTCTTCAGCAACTTTAATCAAATCCATTTTTTGTATA
>CAVCRI010000335.1:0-2024 GCA_963604545.1 Lachnospiraceae bacterium
CAAAGATACAATTATTTTTAGTTTTATACAATATTTAGATGTTACAATGTACTAGATGAATTGCGGAAGCAAGAGCCTGATGTGTATAAGGCGTACTCACAGATGTATAAACTGTTTGATGTTATAGAGAGTATTACGAAGTAGGTGAATTATGGATAAAATGACGGATTTGATAGTCAGGCCTAGGTTGAACGACTACTATGGGGTATATCTGTCTCAAGCGAAGGTAGATTTTGCTATTCCATTTCCTGACTTCATCACTTTTTTGCGCCATCATGTAGCGAATATTGAAAATCAATGAGTTGCATTGTTAAGCCGGGTGACTTAGGGTGACGCAACCGAAAATTTGCTTTTTTTTGTACCATGTTTGTACGGAAGAAAAACAATCGTTCGGGCACCATCAGTGTTGTGGTGGTATGCAAGGCCCATGGCAAATTCTCCGGGGTGAAGAAGTTTGGAGTAGCGAAATCAGCCGAAGAAGCCGAAGAACTATCCCAAAAGGCACACCTGTGGCTCCAGACCCATGACGGACAGCAACAATTGGACTTTGACAACCGCTGTGGCAAAGAACTTGAAGAAACAATGCGCGTGGTGGACAATATGGATTCCGTGCTTATCAACGGTACCCGACTGTTGCTTGACCAAGTTTATGACAGCATTGGCTTCAATCGTATACCCGATGACATTTTGCGCCATCTTGTAATAGCCAGAGTGTCACAGCCGAAAAGCAAGTTGGCCACGGTTGAATATCTGAAATCCTATTATGACGAGGATGTTGACCTTAACCGCATCTATCGTTACATGGACAAGTTGTACAACACGCAGATGGAAGTTGCACAACAAATCAGCGTGGAGCATACGCGCAAGATATTCGGAGGCAGGATTGGACTGATGTTCTACGATGTGACGACCCTGTACTTTGAAACGTCCCGGACTGACGCACTGCGCGAGCCCGGTTTCTCGAAAGACGGCAAGACGGCGGAGTCGCAGGTCGTACTCGGCCTGCTTGTTTCCGAAGGGGGGCTGTCCTCTGTCGTATTCATTGTTTAACGGAAGCCAACATGAAGGATTCACCATGATACCGATGATTGACAATTTCAAACAACGCTTCACCCTCGGAGAGGATTTCGTTGTTGTTGTTGCCGATTCAGGTTTGATGAACAAGAACAATGTAAAACTGCTGCAGCAAGCCGGTTACAAATATATTCTCGGTGCACGCATAAAGAATGAGGCCTGTACTGTCAAGCAATGGATCTTTTCATTGGACAAAGAGGACAAGGTACACAATGAACTTAAACGGCCAAACGGAGAGCGTCTTATTGTCAGTTATTATGAGACGCGGGCAAGGAAGGATGCCTACAACCGTACACGAGGCATTGCCCGGCTAAGAAATGCTTACAAGAGTGGACACATCACCAAGCAACAGGTCAACAAGAGAGGCTACAACAAATTTCTTGAAATCAGCAAGGACATTGACGTTTCCATCAGCGGGGAGAAAATTGCCGAGGACTGCAAATGGGATGGTTTGAAAGGGTATGTCACAAATACGGACCTTAATGCGGAGCAAGTAATAAGCCGATATCATGGGCTATGGGTTGTTGAACGGGCATTCCGCATTTCAAAAGGAACATTAGAATGCGCCTGATGTTCCATTTTACAGAAAGAAGGATTGAAGCGCACATATGCATCTGCTTCATTGCCTATAAAATATATAAGGAACTGGAGCGACTAATGTCTTTGAACGAAATCGGAATGAGTGTCGATCATATGCTTGATATAGCCAAGACCGTTACAACCGTCAAAATAAGGCTGCCAGAAAACGGATCGTTCTTTACAAAAACGTTGTTCCTTACAGAGAAGCACCTTTCCATAAAGTCTCTTTTTAACCAATCATCTTACGATTGTTGAATTGGGTGACGCATTGACGAAGTCAGGAAATACATGACAGGAATAGATTTTAATGGATAGAATTAAATTACCATACTCCGTTGTACTTGAACTGACGTATCGTTGTAACCATCGAT
>CAVCRI010000336.1:0-11248 GCA_963604545.1 Lachnospiraceae bacterium
AATCGGGGTTTTCCAATCCGTGGGTGTGGAAAACCTGTCGTAAAACGACACATTTGGCATCTTCAACTTCGAGGTCGAAACATGCCAAATGCTGCGATTTCATCGCTCCAAGGTCTGTTTTCCATGCCGAAGCCTGAAAAACACGGATTTTTCATATCGCAATTTTCACATCTCCCATATTGTGTAAATTCGTTAAAAACCACAGGCACATTAAAAATACTTTATGTATTATTTGGTTATTAAAAGATTTTTATGTACCTTTGCGTCGTGATTAGTTAAGAATAGTATTTATAAAAAAAATCAAGTCAATGAATGAAGACGAAGAACTAGAAAAGCTGATTCGAATACAGAAGAAGCTGCTAAGTGATTACAATAAGCTGAGAGAAGCCTACTACATCGATGATGATACGTATTGGACTTACATGGATATGGGGCTAGAAAGACTCTCTGCTTTGCTTAAGAAAAGAAAAAAGAAGTAATAACCACCCTCTCCTTCGGGAGAGGGCTAAAACAAGAGATATAATGAACAATACAGAACTACTCAAGGAATACGCATCCCTTGCAGGCAAGGAGGATGCCAAGAGCGAGGCTCGCAAGGAAGAGATTTTAAGCTACATCAAGGCTCATACCACAGAGGAAGACCGAGAGGAGGCCAAGGCTTTCATCGGACAAAAGATGCAGCAAATGAAAGCTGATGTAGAGGTCTTGCGCAAGCAGATAGAGACAGAAGACTACAAACTCCTTCCACTTCGCTACATCGCACAGGTTTACTTTGGCAAGAGCGCAGCATGGCTCTCGCAGCGTCTCAACGGCTCAGAGGTTCGTGGACACGTATACACGCTCAATGCAGAGCAAAAGGGCATTTTCAACCGTGCCGTGCAAGAGATAGGAAAACGCATTGGCTCTTTGCAACTGGCTTAGGGTTAACTAATCACAACCTCGCCCCCTCGGATGGCTCGCCATCCGAGGGGCTTTTATAAAATAAAAATGATGAGACAAACAGAGATTCTAACAACATGGAAGAAAACAAAATCATAGACTATATACTTCTTGCGCTTCATCGTCCCAGATACAGGGTCGTGGGCATAAAAGTCAACATACCAGTAACCACCCTTGGTATGCAACACAGGGAGCGTGAATCCTAACATCTCACGCGAACTCAAAAAATCAATTTCTTTTGTAGTCATTTTTTTTCATTGCCCGTTTTACCAGTCAATGATATTCAACTTGTTTCGTCTGAGCACCGTCCCTCCTAAAACGGCAAATCGGATAAGAATGTTGAGATTCAACTTCTTACCCGATACTGGTTGCGGCGGCAGGACTGAGCTGAACATCCTAACTGTTGTTTAACAATTCTATATATTATGTATACATTATTATATAAGGAAATCCTTCACTGATTATAGTTTGCTATCAGTCCTTATTTTTTTTAGCCTCCAACAACTTGATGTAATTTTCCAACGTTTCGATACGTTTATCCTTTTCTAACAATAACTCTTTAAGATACTGCACCTCCGTCGACGAGCCGCCAATTGCAACACTAGACAAAACATTGTTAGAGCCAACAACTTGACTCGTCCCAACCTTAGCCCAAGATGGTGGCGTGAAGAAATCATCCATGGAGCACTTCAATACATCACGTAAACGCTCCAGGGTATCACTGCGCAGGTTCTTTGAATTTTCCAGATGGTAGAGGTCTGTCGATTTACTACCGAACATCTGTTTTTGAAACTCTTTATTGGTTAAACCCGCATCCAATATTAACTTTCTGAGTATCTGACCATTAAACATGATTCTAACTTTTAATTAATAATATTTAACTAATTATCACTAGAAAATTCACCAACTATCGTTAGGAATTTCAAAACTTTATTCGTAACTTTGCAGCAAAGTTAATAATAATATTTGGATTATGAAAGAAAATAAGCAAAAAAATGAGCCACAAAATTCATTGCTGGCGTGGTACCGAGAAATTCCACGCCGCAAGAGAAACAAGTTTCTTCTTGCCCTTCAACTAAAGTTCGGTATGTCGCAAACAGGTCTTTATGATAAGCTCAGAAAAGACAACTGGCTTCCTTACCAGAGGGAAATGGTCGAGCAGGTTATCAACGATGGCAAATGGGAGCAATGACAGTCAAGTGCAACAGCAGACAGCTAGAGTATATCCTTAAAGACTTCGAGGATGCCAGCGTCCCTGTTGAAGTGTCCTATGGTAGACTCCATAAGGGCAAAACCGAGTTAAATATATTCTACGACGACCAAGACGACGGTCTCGTGGCAGGTATTGTTAAATTTAGAATGAGAAGCAATGAAAAAGCATAAGGTCAAGAGTAAGATAAAATCGATAGAGGATGCAATCATCGAGAGATTCCCAGAGGTTACTATCTACGAGGTTAGCCACACAAAGTTTGGCACTAAGGTTCTGGGAGTGGTACCAGCTAGAAGCGAGTTCGATACCGACCATATCGTGGAATGGCTAGAGGATGGCAAGGCTAGAGAATGCCTAGCCAACAGCCGAGATTACAGAGAGGTAGGATGGAACGAGGAGGAGCAAAAGCCTGAGTATATCCACTGCAAGCTACTTGTCCACAACGAGGCCTTTAATGTGACCATCGATGCCTCCAACTAAATGCCTCAAGTGCAAGGATGGCAGCAACTGCATCAACGGCAGATACTGCTATCCACTGCAGAGATATGTCGAGCACGACGCAAAGCCTCCGTGCGACCGACCATAAGTATTTTGTTTTGAGCTTGCAAAGCAATATCTTTGCAAGCAAATTTAATGGGAAAGAAATATGATCAAAGCAGAACAAATTTACCAAGCGACCGATGATGGCCTAGACATCATCATCGCCTTATATCCTGATGCAAAAAAATGCATCAAGAAATATTGCACCAATGGTGAACCCAAAAAGCACTTTGCCATCCGCAATGAGAATACCCCTTCCTGCAGTCTCAAAAAGTTCAAAGACTGCTGGAAGGTCACTGACTTCGGTGGTGACGGCAGAGCAGAATCACCTATCGACCTCTATATGAGGGAGAAGAATATCGACAGATACCCCGATGCCATCCTGCGCCTGGCATCAGAGTATGGTGTGAGCGACGAGCTGAAGAAGGATGTCAACAAGCCAACCTTTACAGAGCGAGATGCCACCATCAATGAGAAAGAGGGCACTCGTATCTATGAGTTCAATGAGAAGTTCACCGAAACAGAGCTGAGCATCCTCGGCCCTAACGTTAAGCAAGAGCACGTCGATGCCCTTCACTGGTACTCGGCCAAATATGTCGGATATGTCAAAGACCGCAAGGTCAAGATTAAGCATAGCAACGAGCACTACCCTATCTTTATGCGTGAGTGCCAGGTTCGCCCCGCTGTTGGCGACAACCCAGAGGTCAAGTTCTACAAGATATACGAGCCTCTCAACTACCAGAAGCAGTGGCGATTCTCCTACACCCCAGACGGTGTCAAGCCAAAGCAATACATCAATGGCCTTGCCGAGCTTAAGCAAGCCTACCACGAGTTCAATGCTCGTGAGATGGCTGAGTTCAACAAGACCAACACTGATGAGTCCAAGGTTTACAAGGAGAAGAAACTGCCAGAGGCATTCATCTGCAGTGGCGAGCGAGACAGCCTCTGCTGCCGTTCCCTTGGCTACCACCCACTGTGGTTCAACTCTGAGACCTACAAACTGAGCGACGAGGAGTACAGAGAGATTATGAAGTATGTCGAGGTGCTATACAATATCCCCGACATCGACGAGACGGGCATCGCCAAAGGCACAGAGCTAGCCCTACGCTTTATCGACATCCATACGATATGGTTGCCACAATGGCTTCGCACCTACCACGACAACCGTGGCAAGGGGCGCAAAGACCTTCGTGACTGGATGGAGCTTCGCAATACCCGCAAAGACTTCCGCAACCTCATGACACTCGCCATGCCAGCTCGCTTCTGGGTGAGCAAGCTCAACAAAAAGGCCAACACCTGGGACCATTACATCGACACGGCGTGCCTCTACAACTTCTTGCGATTGAACGGTTTCTACACCTTGCATGATGATAACTCCACCATCACCAAATATGTTCGCATCACTGGCAATATCGTCAAGCTCATCACCACAAAAGACATCCGTGAGTTCTGCCGTCATTGGGTCATCGATAGAGCCGAGAAGCGTGACATCCTCAACCTGGTGCTCAACACCCCTAAGCTGTCGAGCGCAGCACTGGAGTCACTGCAAGAGATAACGCTAGACTTCACCAGCTACACCAGCAAAACGCAGCTGTTCTTCTTCCCTCGTGTCAGCGTAGAGGTCAGCAAAGATGGTTTCACCGAATACCAACGTGAGGGCAGCTCCCTCAAGAACTATGTGTGGCAAGAGAATGTCATAGGCCACAACTTCAAGAAGTTGGATGATATGTTCACCATCACTCGCACCATCGACGAGAATGGTAGACCAAAGTTTGACATAGAGGTCAAAAACACCTCTTCGCATTTCTTTGGCTACCTCATCAACGCCTCTCGCACATACTGGCGCAAAGAGCTAGAGTACAATTTCGAGGATAAGAGCTACGACGAGAAAGAGGCGTACCACAAGGCGCACCTCTTTGATATTGCGGGTGAGGGTTTGACCGCTGATGAGATTGCAGAGCAAAAGCGCAACCTCATCAACAAGATTTTCACCTTCGGCTATATGCTCCATCATTACAAGTCCCCATCAAGAGCGTGGGCGCCTATGGCGATGGACAACAAGATAGGTGAGAATGACGAGTGCAACGGTCGATCAGGCAAGAGTTTCTTCTTCAAGACCCTCTCTATTCTGATGAAGACCGTCAAGCTGTCCGGGCGCAACCCCAAGCTGATGGATAATCCACATGTCTTCGACCAAGTGACCCAGCACACCCAGATGCTGCTCCTCGATGACTGTGACCGTTATCTCAACACAGGGCTGTTCTACGATAACATTACTTCAGATATGACTGTCAACCCAAAGAATAACCAGAGTTTTACTATCCCTTTCGAGGATAGCCCGAAGATTGCTTTCACAACCAACTATGTGCCGGCAGACTTCGACCCATCCTCAGAGGCGAGACTGCTCTATATGGTGTTCTCAGACTATTACCATCAGCGCACCGAGAGCAACGACTATCAAGAGACTCGAAGCATCCGTGACGACTTCGACAAAGACTTGTTCTCCAAGGCATATACAGAGGACGAGTGGAATGCTGACCTCAACTTCTTCCTACAGTGCTGCAGGTTCTACCTCTCATTGTCTGGCGAGGCCATCAAGATATTGCCACCGATGGATAACATCATCAAGCGCAAGTTCAAGGCTGACATGGGTGTCAACTTCGAGGACTGGGCTGGCTCTTACTTCTCAGAGGAGAGTGGTCGTCTGGATACATTTGTTGTGAGAGAGAAGGCGTTCTTAGACTTCAAGCAATCGACTGGTACCAACAAGATGACCATGCAGAGCTTCACCAAGAAGCTGAAGGCTTTTGCTGAGCTGTGTCCGTTCGTCTCAGAACTTAACCCTAGCGACCTCTGCAACAGCCAGCATCGCATCATCAGGCGTGATCCTGGCAATCCTAATGGCAATGCAGTTGAGATGATCTACCTCAGAAGCAAGAAGAGTGATGTTCAAAAAGAGAATACTCAAGCAGCACAAGGTGATTACACTCCTGTCGACTGGTCAAAAGTTAAGGATGCTGATAGCAATGAAGCTTTCTGATTCCCTTCATATATAATAGAATAGAAAGCCCCAAATTATGATGCAAAGGTACAAAAAATATCTGAATTACGCAAATATTTTGAGCTAAATTTTCAAGCGAATTTCGCTGATTTTTATATTTCTTTTCCCATGTTACGAGGGAGCGGTGAGCATTGGCCAACCGCTCCCTTTTTCGTCTGCTGGGTGCTGCGCCCTACCCTCCTCGATAGGCTCCTATTCCTCCCATTTCGCCCCAGGCTCACGTTTTCCCCACACCCCTTTTTTAATTTTATACAAATCTTTTGTAACTCTGTAACAGAATGTTGGTAAAAAGAATAAATAACTAAAAGACAGAGGGTTAAGCCGTCTCGCCAACGCTACAAAGTTACGCTACAACTCCGTTACAAACTTTCCTGCTTTTGTAGCGAGCCCTCTGAGCTAGCCTTTTCTGACCATCATCATACAGGTTGTTACAAACTCTTTTGGGCTACATTTTTCGTATCAAAAAGTTGTATCACAAAAATAATATTGATAATCAGATAGTTACAAAGCCAAGTTTGCAAGATACAAAAATACAAACTTTTCTAACGAAATTACATCACACCAACTTTACTGATAAAGATAAGTTTCTCACCGATTATTATCAGTTTCTCAAAAATTCTTCGTATCTTTGCCGAAAAATCTATTTATATGAATCCAGTTGTTTATATTAAAGTACCTACCCATATTCGCCAATGGGCATACCACGCATACGGCAACCCAGTGGTCTTCCCCGATGTCAGCAACGAGGTGGCTGTGATACGCAAGTTCACGAGCAAGCCACCCCAGGCAAAGCTGTCCCCTGTCGAGCAGGAGAATCAAGATGAGATGCAGAGGGCTGAGACCGCTAAGCTTCACCAAAGCGTGGCGCACACCTTCAAGGATGAGGAGTATGCCCAGGCTAGATGGCAAGAGCATCCCAATGACTATCTCGCCATCGTGTTGCCCGACTCCAAGGCGCATCCAGTTCAACAATACAATTATCTAGGGCCTCGTGCCAGAAGAGCGGTCAAGGAGATGGTCACTGACCTCTTCAAGATTGATCTCTGGGCTTCGCTCAAAGACATCACCGACCGCTCTTGCAAGCTCTCATCACTCATTTCTGCGTGGTGCGAACAGCGTGGCATTGGCTTCGATTACGAGGATACTGTGCGCCAATGTTTCTACAGAATGCGTGACCAACACGCAAAAAGAGGCGTAAATTTAATCTCTACAACAAGATTTAGCAGAGATTAACTAAAAAATTTCCGTTGCGGCAAACAACCCCGAACAAAACCGAAATAACCGTCGAATTCAAACAACTCAGAAATATTTCATACGTATGGCTTACATCAAAAACATCATCAAAATCGAAGTCGTCAGAGCCGAAGACCTCAGTACAGTGGTCTTCCCTGCTCGACATCTGTGCATCATTCCCTCGGATGTCGCCTTCCAACAGATACAGGCAAAAAGTCCGTCAAGTTGTGAAATCACTGACAAAATAGAGTCCAAGGTTCGCATTTTCACTGCGAAGCTTACCTTCAAGTCGTGCGAGCAAATCGACTCAGCGGCCCATCCGCTCGCCTACAGGGTGACAACCGCTGATGGATGCCGTTATCTCATCGGTCGCTCACACCGCCCATTCCCAGTGCTCACTCGCACAGAGAATATGCCAAGCTCAATGACCGACACATCGCTCATCACTTATACCGTGCAATGGTCAGACACCGTAAAACCATTGCAATGCATCGAATAAAAGTTTTTTTATTCTTCTACATTATTATATATCTTTGCGCTGTAAAATCCGCAAAGCTATATGAAATACCAAATATCAATCACTGGTTACATAGGGTCGTGGACTAAACGTATGGTCCACGACATCCTCAATGACAACAGAGGCAAACATGTCGATGTTGCCATCGACTCGTTGGGTGGAGAAGTGTCCGCTGGTCTTGCCATCTGTCAGATGTTCAAGTCCCATGGCGATGTCACCGTTGACTTCCAGGCTGGCTTCTCTGCCTCCGCTGCCACCATCTGTGCGATGGGAGCGCAAAAGATTCGCATGAGCAAATACAGCTTGCTCCTGGTTCACAAGTGCTCTACCGAGCAGTTTATGTGGGAGTCGCTCAACGAGGAACAGATTGGCTCACTCATCGAACAACTTCAGAAGCAGCAAGAGACACAGCAAAAGATTGACAACATCATCGCCAATGTTTACTGTGACCGTTCAGGCAAAAAGCACGAGGACATCATTAAGGTGATGTCTGATGCCAAGTGGCACACCGCCGATGAATGCATCGAGCTTGGCTTGGTAGATGCGACCATGGACGATAAGCCTGCCGAGATTACAGAGCAGACCCAAGACTTCATCAAATATAACAACCTCCCAGACTTGCCCGAGGTTGTCAACTCTTGGTATGAGAAGAAGCCTAGCTTCCTCGACAGGGTGTTCGGCAAGAATAATTCACATAATAAAGTTATAGATATGATTAAGAAATGGACTCACATTAACAATGTCCTCAACATCGAGGGCATTGAGGCAGACGAATCCGCCAAAGATTGCACCATCTCTCAGGAGCAGATGCAGAAACTGGAGGATAAGATGGCTGCCGACTCCCAGTCTATCCAAGACAAAGAGGGCGAGATCGCCAAGGTCAAGGATGAGAAGAAGGAGCTTGAGACTAAAGTCACGGATCTCGAAAACGAGAAAAAGACTCTTGAGCAGAGAGTGAAAGATCTGGAGGGTAAGCCTGGTGGCAGCACTTCGACAACTGTCGAAGACACCAAGACCGAGGATTACTGCTCAGACAAAGTGTTAAACGCTATAGAACAATTCGTGTAATATGCCAGACGAGAATAACAAATTCATTGCCCCTGCAGATGTTCATGAGCAGCTGCAGAAGACTGCTAAGACCTATCGCAAGCAGTTGATTACAATGCCTACCAAAGGCTTAAAGAAGTCACTCAGTTATATGACACTCCGACCAGGCATCAGAGTGTCTGAGACTGTTGGCGAGTTGACAGGCAACGCTGAGTTCGGACCATACGACGAGAACCGTACAGCAGACAGCGGTGCTAAGATTACACCTCGCACGCTGGAGGTGTTCCTTGGCAACGTAGACGTCAAGTTCTCCCCTAACTCGGTTTATTCCACCCTTTGGGGTGCCAATGCCATGAATGGCGAGGCTCTTAAGGGTGTGCCTATCACATTGCAGGTTCTCCAGTATCTTGCCCTGAAGCTTGGCAAGAACCTCGATAAGGTTCTTTTCAAGGCTGTGCGCAAGGCTAGTGGAGATAAGTCTATCGACCTCTTCAATGGTTTCGATACCATCGCTGCAACTGAGCTGACAAACCAGGCTCTTTCCAGCGAACTCGGCAACCTCATCAAGGTGTCAGACATTCTGGGCACAGGCAAGACTATCACAGACGACAACGCAGTTGACTTCGCACAGGCTATCTGCGAGTCTGCCGACGAGGAGTTGATGGCGGAGGATAACCTGCTGCTCTTCGTTCCTCAGTCATTCGTCAACCTCTACAACCGCAACTTCTTGAAGAAGTTCGGTTCTGTGCCATACAACAATGGCTACAACCACAACTCTGTCGTGGGCTTCGAGAACGTACATTTTGCCCCTCTCAGCAACAAGAAGGATGCTCCTTTCTTCCAGCTCACCACTCGCAGCAACATGCTCGTGGGTGTCAACGAGGCCAACAACAGCGATGCCGAGAAGATTAGCGTGGAGAAATATCACCCTTGGAAGCTCGACTTCATCGCCACTAAGTTCTTCGGTGTCCAGTACGAGTCTATCAACAAAGAGCGCATCATGTTCATCACCGACGATGGCAAGACTTCGCTCATCAAGAAGACTGCCACCACAGAGGCCGCTAGCTCTTCCGACCCTGTAGAGAGCGCAGACGATGCAGGTGCCGAGGGCGACGGCGGTGACGAATAATTGTTTCACCTTATTATAATATAGGAGATTAAATTATGGTTTGCACAACAAAAGATTTATATAAATCAGTCAAGAGATGTCCTGGAGCACGCATTGCTCCAGGCATCAAGCCTCGTGTCGTGTTCATCTCCAAGAATATGATTCTTGCTTGGCCAAAGCTGCCAACAGTTGGCGATGAGAAGAACACCGACCCTGCCAAGCTCGCTACTTACGTGGGCAACTTCACCCTTCAGGGCGATGCCAAGTGGCACAGCCTAGACCTCGTCGATGGCAAGAGCAACTTTACTTCCGAGACTCAGGGCGAGGCTCCTTCCGCAACGTTCCTCAACAAGGGTGAGTTCGTGGTGGGTGGTACAGACGAAGACATCACTGGTTTCGCTGCCATGGCGGTCAACGACGAGCTTATCATCGGTGTGCCTATGCGTGATGGTCGCTATCGCATCATCGGATGCGAGGCTTTCTCGCCTAAGATTACGGTGAGCCAGGCATCAGGCTCTTCAGTTACCGATGCTTGCACCACCACCGTCAACACCGAGGCGACCGACTTCTGCCCTACACCTTATTATATAGGCAAGATTGAGACCGACGAGGGCGACATCAACGGTGCCGATGGCTCTGTATGGTCTGACGAATAAGGCTCAGGCTCTTTTAGCCGTTCATAATATTATAGTTTTTGTTTAGCTTAGGTGGCTCTCGCTTCGTGCCTGAGCCACCTTTGTTCTTTTAACATCATCTCATCTATATGGATCATAAATTCACCAAACAGATACAGCTGTGGCTGCAAGCCAAGCACGAGGCCGATGCTGACATCATCAAGGGCGCAAACATGCTCTTCCGTCTCAACCGTGACCGCTTCTACCATGCTCGTGCCACACGTCAGCCACAGGCTTACCGCTCTAACATCGAGTATGAGCTTGGCAAGTTCCTTAAGATTCGACTCGACAACATGACCATCGAAGAGGTCAAGCAGATGAATGCCCAGGTGATACCAGAGGCGCAAGCCATCATCCAAGAGGGCGAGCCTATCGCTACGACCGCAGAGATGACCGATACGACCGCAGAGACGACCGATACGACCGCAAAAACGACCGATGAAATCGGCAAAAATGACGATGCTGACAGCAATGACGATGCCGACCTGCCATCGACCGCAAGCGATGGTGTCGCCGTCATCCGCAAGGGCAAGCGCAAAGACCATGAGTTCCTGCCAGAGGAGGTGGCTGCTCTCTGGGATGTCAACGCCAAACGATACAAGGAGATAAAGTCTACCTTCGAGACGCTCAAGGCGATGGAGGATAAAGAGCCGTGCGACCGATACGAGCATCTTAAGATTCTCTCCGACCTCGATAAGCGTTATCGTGCCGATATGCTTACCTACGACTCATACGTGGTTACTCGTGCCGACCGTGACCGCGTGGCCAAGGCTAGACTCGCAGAGAATAATGCCAACCAAGGTTAAGGTCTCAGAGTTGCTCCGTCCCATCGGCGAGGTCAAGACGCAAGCCTACTTCGGGCGACACCTCCACACCCTCGGTCTCATCAAGTGGATACTCCAGCAGATAGGCCCTGCAG
>CAVCRI010000337.1:0-11120 GCA_963604545.1 Lachnospiraceae bacterium
TATGCTCAATCCGCTAATGACAGCAGGGCAAGTGAAACAGGAGGCGCAAAGAGGCCAAAGAGATAGCCAGAGAGATTCTTGCGAGAGAAATCTAAACATAACCAATACGAGATCGTCGGGGGGCGGTCTCGTATTTTTATCAATCCCCTATCCTATGTATCTTTGCAGTGAATTTAAAAAGTAACACCATCATGCAGAGAAATACTAAAGAATGGATACAATACGGCTCGGCTATCGCCGTGCTTGCATTGGCAGTCATACTGGTTTACATCAGCTACTTCACCTCCCAGAGCCGAGATGTCACCGACAACGTGCTCTGGTACTTCGCACAGTCGCTGATGTACGCTGGCTCCATCTTTGGCGTAGCTATCGCCATCGATGCCAAGTTCGAGAAATTCAGAAACAAATTTTTAAATCACACTAAAAGCAATGAGACAGATTAAACGCATTTTCGTCCACTGCACGGCAGGCTCGCAGCGTCAGAGCATCGACGACCTAAAGGCAGAGTTCCGAAGCAAGGGGTGGGTCAACCCCGGCTACCATTACGTCGTCGCCCCGAATGGCGGCATCCACCAGCTCCTCGCCATCGAGCAGGTGAGCAACGGCGTGCAGGGCTACAACTCCACAGCCATCAACATCGCCTATATCGGCGGCATAGATGCCAGCGGCAAGCCTATCGACAACCGCACGCCTGAGCAAAAAGATGCCCTCGTGCTCCTGCTCCACAAGCTCAAGCAGCAGTTCCCAGAGGCTCAGATTATGGGGCACAGAGACATCTGGGGCAAGGATAAGACGAAGTGGAAAAAGATGTGTCCTTGCTTCAACGCCATCGACGAATACAAGGACATCGCATAAATAGAGAAAAAAGAAAAAACATGAAAAATCCAAAGCTCATCATCCAGCTCCTGGCAATCATGCTCATCGTGACCATGGTTGCCCTCTTCCGCTCCTCGCAAAGGTGCGACCAGCTACAGGCAGACCTCACCCGACAGACCGAAAACGTGGGCAGCCTGACCTACGACATACAGTATGGCAACGTGCAAGACTCCCTGCCTGTGGCACAGAATACCGCCCTACAGGCAAAAGTCTCAGAGCTGCAAAAGCTCCACCTCGCCGACACCAAACTCATCCAAGACCTCAGGCTGCGGCCAAAGGATGTGCAGGCCATCCACACCGCCTCGTCCACCACGAGCGACACGGTCTATCTCACACCCGACCCAGTGAAGCCCGACAGCGTCCTCTCCTACCGAGACCGCTGGCTCTCGCTCCATATCGACCTCCCCACCCGACAGTGCCAATACGCCACCCACGACAGCCTCATGACAATCGTGAGCCGCACCTACCGCCACCGCTTCCTCTGGTGGCGATGGGGCACCAAGGGCTACCAGGTGCAGATTGTCAACTTCAACCCACACTCCAAGATTGATTATTCGAGATACATAGAGGTAGTGAAATAAAAGTTTTCGCTACATTCGTTTGGTGCTTTCAGATAAAAGTATTATCTTTACACCATAATTATGATAGACTATGGTGTCAAACGTGATTCGGGCAGGTCTCATGGGTGGCAATACATAAAGATATACAGCTGTTAATGGCTCGTGCCGAAGGACTGCCCTCCCGAAGCACGAGCCGTTTTTATTTTGATTATGACTAAAGAGGAAAATGAAATAGCAGATTTCATCTTAGGGCTTTTCACTAGCACGACAATATACCAAGACGATGTCTACTACGCCCTTGATGAGAAATATGGTTACACTCATACACCCGACCCAAGACTAGTTGTCGAGATACTCAAAGACCGTGGATATATTCGCACGAAAGGCGAAGCATATTTCATGCTCACCACATACGGAGAAAGCTATATTGAGCGAAAGAATCGCAAAGCTGCACAGCCTACAAAAATTGATTTCGAGCAAATTCGCAAGAGCTTTCTGACAATGGAAAGTTCCGCTAGCCATACAAACTATCGAAAGAAAGACAAACAGAACAACAACGTTGATAAAGACCGCAAATGGAATAAAAGGACAACAGTTTTAGGCCTTATCCTAACCCTGTTATCTGTAATAGCTGCTTACACAGCGCCTCTCTTAGAGAGGGTATGGCAAGCGATATTATTGCTAATCCTTGGAGAATAACTATAATATAGAGAGTCCTCACACGGCTCTCTATATAATCAATATCTCTTCTAACATCTTTGTCCATTGCTTTTTATATTTTAAAACACCGCAAAGATAGTACTTTTCGCCCATATAGCAATTGTCATTCAAAGATTTAACACAAAAAACTTGCACGTTTCAAATATTATTATTAAATTTGCAACAAAGATAATAATAAACTTTTGAATTATGGTTACGACAATATTTATATGCTGGCTTTTAGCAATTACTACAGTTGCTCTTGCCACACGCAAGAGCAAGCATCGTCGTATATCAACAAGCGCAAAGGAAAACGATACTTTTGAGTTGACTATAGAAGATATGTTTAGTCCAAACAACAACTTATCTCTTCTAACAAAATGTGGTGATTCTTATTTTGTATTAGTGACAAATCAAGCTATCAATAAAGAAGAATTTGTGTTTGCAGACAATCTTACCAATTTAAGAAATAAAGTTGGCAGACTCCTCAGAAACTACGCTGCCATTGAAAAGACAAAAACAAAGAATTAGTGACACTCTAACATACAATCAGCCCTTGAATGTTATTATATTCAAGGGCTTTTTATGGTATTTTTATAATTTCATCGCCATATTTATCTTTGCAAAAAAATAAGCAAAACATATCAGATATGGCAAATAATACACAAAATTTTACTGGTCGCATCACGCTTGATGATAAGCAAGCGAGACAAACCATTGGCTTGCTCGAGAAACAATTAGAGCAAGTTAAACAAAAAAAGATAGATGCTTTTAAAAGAGGCGATGACACCAAAGCATTCGACAAAGAAATCAATAAGCTGAATTCGTCAATTAAAGCATTGCGTACTAACCAAGAGCAGGTTAACAATACACTAAACAACCTCTCCTCTGCCTCATATAAAGAATTGTCTGTAGCGATGAAAGCTGTGCAGAAGCAGCTCCGCTCTGGCGCCGTAGAGCGTAATTCTGAGGAATGGAAAAAACTTCAGCAAAAGCTCAAAGAGGTAAAGCACGAAATGAATGCTATCAATAGCGAGTCCAAGGAATCCTCTAGCCTTTGGTCTCGCTTTGTTAACACACTAAACACCAACTGGGGTGCGGTTTCCCAAATAATCGCTGCCTACGCTGGCCTCTCTATGACCTTGCGCAAGTGCGCCCAAGCCTTCGCCGATATGGAGGAGGCGATGGCTGATGTGCGCAAATACACAGGTCAGACCGACGAGCAAGTCCACCAGATGAACGAGGACTTCAAGCGCATGGATACCCGCACGGCTCGTGAGCAGCTCAACGAGCTGGCAGGTTCTGCAGGTCGCCTCGGCATCACCAGCAAGGATATGATAGAGGAGTTCGTCGATGGTGCCGACAAAATCAACGTGGCACTCGGCGATGATCTCGGCAAGGGTGCGGTAGATAAAATCGGCAAGCTTGCCCAGATGTTCGGTGAGGATAAGACAAAAGGCCTTCGTGGCGCTATGCTCGCCACAGGTTCTGCCGTCAACGAGCTAGCCCAGAACTCCTCAGCCAACGCTGGCTATATCGTCGATTTCACCGCCGACCTCTCTGGCGTAGGCATCCAAGCTGGCATGACACAGGCACAGCTGATGGGTCTCGCCTCTGCTCTCGACCAGAACATGCAAGAGGAGGCGACATCCGCCACAGTCTTCTCACAGCTCATCACCAAGATGTACCAGGAGCCAGCCAAGTTCGCCAAGATAGCGGGCATGGAGGTGACAAAGTTCTCCAACCTAATGAAGACCAATGCCAACGAGGGCTTGATGAAGTTCTTGCAAGCCATGAAGGCCAAGGGTAGCTTCGCCGAGATGGCACCGATGTTTGAGGAGATGCAACTTAACGGCACACGTGCCGTGGGTGTACTCTCTGCCGTTGCCTCCCACCTCGACCAGGTGAAGACTGCGCAAGACCTCGCCACCCAGTCATACGCATCAGGCACCAGCGTCATCGACGAGTTCAATGTGCAAAACAATACCGTGCAAGCCCAGCTCGACAAGGCAAAGAAGAGATTCCAAGACCTCACCATCGAACTTGGCGAAAAGCTCATCCCTGTCACCAGATATGCCATCTCCACCATGAGCATTGGCATACATGTGTTATCAACATTGATAACTTTCACGATAAACCACGCAAAAGAATTAGCTGTGCTTGCTTCCGCTATCGCTATTTGCACGACGTTGTGGAAAGCACAGACCGTTATTCTCAAGCTACAAGCCACAAGGCTCGCCATCATCACAGCTTTAGAAAAAGGCTATCATGCCACAGTGCTGCTGCTGAGAAGTGCTATGGTCGCTCTCCATGCCACATGGGCGTTGCTTACAAGAGGCATACAAGGATATGTCACTGTAATGAGAGCTGCCAGACTGGTTAGTCTCACCAATCCATGGGCAGCCCTTGCAACTGTTCTCACTGTGGTCGGTGTTGCAATTTATGGTTGTGTGAAATCAATAAGCAGCTACAACAAGGCACTACATGACAACCTGCAATCTGTCAAGAACGCCAAAGCCGTTGCAGAGTCACAGGCAAACTTGACCAAGAAGGTGTCAGAAGCCACGCTTGACGAGCGCAACAAGATTGATATGCTCAATAAGGTTATCCACTCTAATGCCTACACCGTGGATGAGCGCAGGCAAGCCATTGCCAATATGCAAAAGCTCGTACCAGAATACCATGCCTCCATTTCAAAGGAGGGCAAGCTTTATAACGACAACCAGATTGCCATCCAAAATTACATCAAAGAGCTGGAGAATGCAGCAATGGCAGAAGCCATCTATGAGCGCAAGGTAGAAATCAACAAGAAAAAACTTGACCTCAGACAAAAGGAGAGCCGCATCAAAGGCTCACTCAAAGCCGTAGAAGCAGAGCGTAAGGCACATCCAGAGCGATACCAGTCACAAGTCGTAACAGCCTCCTATGGCATGGGGGGTACTGTCACCTACGAGCAAAATGAGAATCTAATAAAGAGCAACCAACAGGAGCAGATTCACCAAAACCGCCTCAAGGAGAATCAAAGCCAACAAAAGACACTCGATGTCGAGGAGAAATTCTTGGATACCGAGATTAAAAAAAATGCTCAGCTACAACAACGGTACAAGCAGGTGGAGAAGAAAAACATGCAAGTGACAACCGCAACTGAGACATCCCCTACCTCTTTCACCCACACCATGACCGAGAAGGAGCGCAAGGCTGCTGAGAAAGCGAAGAAAAAACAAGAGCAAGAGGCTCGCAAGGCTGCCGCCAAGCGCAAGGCTGACATGAAAAAAGAGCTAGACGATGCCAAGAAGAGCACCGAGGCGCAGCAGTTGGAGGCTACCACCCTCTACTCTACAGGTCAGATTCGCCTCGCCGAATACAACGAGCGCATGGCAAAGATCAAAGAGGATGGCCTGCAGCAGCGCATGGACATCCTCAAAAAATACAACGAGGCTGAGACCGAGGAGTACAACCGCCTGAATGCCGAGAAAGAGAAGATTGCTGCCGACTATGAGCGCAAGCAGACCGCAGACCTCGAAGAGCTGGAGATAAACCGACAGACCGCCGAGATGAACATCAGAGCCAACTATAACAACAAAGACTCCGACATCTACCACGACGAGGAAGCACTCAACGAGGCTCTCTTCCAGCTCGACCAAGATTATCTTGCCGACAAACAAGCCCTCTACCTGTCAACCTCAGACGAGTACTGGCAGATAGCCAGAGAGCGAGAGCGCAACGAGCTTCAGCACCAATACGACCGCCAGAAGCGATACGACGAGATGCTGATGCAGCTCAAGCAAGAATACCTTAATCTCGGCAATGAGCAGCAGATGCAGTTGGAGTTGAAAGGTCTCGACGAGGTTCACAAGGCAGGTCTCGTCTCAGAGGAGGAATATCAGCGCATGAAGATGGGCATCGCCAACAAATACGCCTCATACAAGCCCGATGCCAAGGCTCAGGCTAAGCAAGACGCAGACACCGCCCTCGACACCGCGAAGAAGATGACCAAACAAAGTGGCGACAACAGCGGTTCGCTCGGTAGCGACAATTTCGCCACCATCGCAGGGGGTGCCATCGCAGCCATCCAACAACAAAAGATGGTCAACGATAACCTCAAGAAACTTCGTGACGAGGATAAAATCAGCGAGCAAGCCTATCAGGATGCCAAAAAGCAGATGAACAAAGAGACTTATCAGACGATAGCAGCCACCGCATCCGCCGCCTTCAGCAGCATCAGCAGCATGATGGGCGCAGCTTCCGCCTACTCCCAGGCGTGCTCAGACCTAGAGGTTGCCAAAATTGAGAAAAACTATGATAAGCAAATCAATGCCGCTGGCAACAACTCCGCCAAGAAAAAGCGACTAGAGGCGAAGCGAGACAAAGAGGTGGCTGCTGCCAAGACCAAGGCAAACAAAAAGGCGATGAAGATAGAAATTGCGCAAGCCGTAGCCTCTACTGCTATGGCTGCCATCAATGCTTATTCATCAGCAGCCCAGATACCGCTCGTTGGTTACATTATCGCTCCTATCGCCGCTGGTCTCGCCACCGCAGCGGGCATGCTCCAGATAGCCACCATCAAAAAGCAGCACCAGGCAGAGGCTGCTGGCTATTACGAGGGTGGTTTCACGGGGCCAGGCAACTACAAGAAAGAGGCTGGCGTGGTTCACGCTGGCGAGTTCGTCGCCAACCACAATGCCGTCAACAATCCGCAGCTCCTCCCTGCCCTGCAGCTCATCGACGCAGCGCAACGCAACAACACCGTCGCCTCGCTCACCGCCCAAGACGTGAGCCGTGCCATGGGCACAGGTGGCGCAGCCGTGGTCGCCCCAGTCGTCAATGTCAATAACGACAACGAGCAAATGGGTGCATCCCTCGATAACGTGAGTACCTCCATCGACCGACTCAACGAGCAGCTCAATGGCGGCATCAAGTCATACGTGGTCATCACCGGTCCCGACGGTCTCGACCGCAAGTGGTCGCAATACCAGAAAATGAAGGGCAATAAATAACACTCAACAGCAAAGCTCATGATTACATGCATCATCAATGGCTTGGCAGCTTATCCTGCTGCCAGCCAATCCATCAAGATAACATACGCCAACCAATACGTCACTGATGACGGCGAGTACTCCTACGACATCAACTTCCCCATGGCGATCATGGCCAACCGCCGAGTCTTCCACAACGTGAGTCGATTCGACGTTTCCAAGCTGACACTGCAATACGACGACTGCAAGCTTTACGTGAGCGGTCGCCTCGTGCTCTCTGGCATCGGCACCATCATCAGTGTCACCGACTCCGAGATAAAGCTTCAGATAGTCGGTGGCAAGTCTCGCATCAAGTTCAACGACAAGATGACCAAGCACTACATCGACGAGATAGACCTGGGCACAGCGACAGCCCCAGGCGAGGCTCCCGCCAAAGGGTCGTCCCTAGGTTTCAAGGGCGCTTTCAAGGTTCACGATGCCTATCTACTGGATGGAGACCAAACTAAGTTCTTGGGCGAGGAGGGCAAATGGTGCTTCGTACCCATCAGAGACGAGACCAACGATCTCATCGCCAACTACGTGGGTGTTGACCGCACTACTCAATATGTGGGTACCAAGGGGGCTTTCATCCAAAATACGGCAGTCCAGCCTAACCTGATGTACGTGTTTAAAAAGGTTGTTGAGGACGAGGGATACACCCTTACGCGCAACGACCTAGACACCTCTCCATGGAATCTACTCTACATCGCTTCGGCCTACAAGACTCGTGAGCTTCGCCACGCCCTGCCCCATTGGTCGGCATACACTTTCATCGAGGAGTTCCGCAAGTTCTTCAATGCCACCATTTATTTCGACGACATCAAGAAGACCTGCCAAGTCGTCAAGTCATCAGAGCTTTCAACCGCCAACTCCATGGAGATAGAGCCGCTGGATGAATACACCACAGACTACGATGCCGATGGCTCGTTCTCAACCTCATCGACAGCTAACCTGGAGTACAACCTAGGCGACTCTGCGAACAGAGGCGATTACGAGGTCATACCCAAAAAAGTCTTTGATAATTTCGAGGTGTTCAATACCCTAGAGACTCCCATGGGCGACAACATCCAGTTCCCGGCCACAACAGCAGGATGGTCTAAGCAGAAGAAGCGCACCTCCATCATTTGCTATGCTGGCAGCGACTATTTTATATATATAGAGGATGCCGACGGCAACGAAAAATGGCAGTTAGCAGGAATATGGTCACCGCTGATAAGGGATAAATCATCCGATGATTTCACAGATCTCAATATATCTCCCGCAGCACAAGTGGTCGAGAATGTGACCTTTGGCGATTTGTTCTTTGACAAAACAACAGAGAGCCGCTGCTTGCTATCCATTCCCAACGACAAAGAGGCTGATGCCAAGGATAGCGACACAGATGAGGATGGCTATAGCTATGTTTCAGTGCAAGATGCCATCGATGACGAGTCAACATTGGATGATACCGAGGATGACCAGGAGTGCATGAATGTGTTTTTCATCGTACCTGGCAAGGTTCAGAAATACAACCACCCACTCAAAGGAGAGGTCACCTGGGTGGGCGAAAATTCCAGATGGCCGCAGTTTCTCACAGATGCGCGCATCAATTCCATGTATAGAATAGAATTGCCCAATGCTGGAAACATAGGCACGTTTCCTACATTAGTGTTGGCTTCCCTGTCTCTAAACAGGGCATGGCAGGCTGGCACCTGCTTAGGCGAGCTACACGACAGTGGTCTCAAGGTTGACAACAAAAACTGTCTTCAGATTAAGTTTGAGTCTGCCGATATTCCAGACCCATCCTATATATACATCATCCACAACAAAAAATTCGTGTGCGAAAAAATAGAAATGGAGATTAAGAACGATGCGATAGAGCCTATCTATACAGGCTACTTCTACATGATGTCCTAATCTCCACTTCGTCCCGATTTTCCTAGTCATCGAGGAGACTAAAGCCCACCCTTGAAGTGCTTGGTCTCCTCGTTCACTTTCATTTGATTCTTGATATATCGGTTAGTAACCGAAATATCCGAGTGTCTCGCCTGTTCCTTGGCAACGACAATGCCCTGAGCATTCGCCAAGTCCCTGATGCCAGTGTCCTTCAGGCTATAGAACTGGTACTCCTTCGGGAATCCAATGGCCTCTCTCATCCTTCCCCACTCCACTCTCAGCTGGTTATAGGGGGCACGAGTCTCACTTGGCTTCAGTCCCTTGCCGAAGATATAGCATTTCCCCGGATGCTCAAATATCTTCAGCTCAATCATGAGCTTCAATATCTCATCATTCAGGGCAACCATTCCGTCCTTCCTGTTCTTGCTGATGGCAGAGGAGATAAAGACAGTCTGGTTAGCTATCGACACATCCTTGATCTTTATCTGCGTCAACTCGTTCGGGCGGATAAAGGTGTAATACTCGAAGAGGCAAGCCAAGAGAAAGTGCTTGTTATGCTCCGAGAGATATTCCTTCAGACGCTTCAAGGCACCAGGGGTGAGTGGGTCTCTGAACTTATCCGTCTGGACGATGTTGCGAATCTCAAGGGCAGGGTTCTCATTGATATACTTCCTATCCATCAGCCAGCCACCAAAAGACACAAGCCACGAGCGATAGTTATTCCTGGTTGTGGCAGACACATCACGGTCGTACATCAAGTGGTCCAAGAAGTCGATGGCAAAGGAGCGGTCTATCTGATAAGCGAACTTGATGTCGTTGCGCTCAGCGATGAAAGTCTCAAGCATTTTCATGCGACTCAGGTAGTCGATAGAGGTCTTTTCCTTCATCGACTTTTTATCAGTCATCGTCTTAACATAATCACGATATCTACTGATTACGATTGGAATCTCTGTGAACTGGCGAGACTTGTCCGCATTCACCCAAGGGTTCCACCCTGCCAACAATTTAGAGGTGATATTGTGGATTAGAACACTGCCCATCATGCGCTTTTTCTGGTCGGTCTTATACTTGTTAAGCATATACTTCTTGCGCTTCATCGTCCCAGATACAGGGTCGTGGGCATAAAAGTCAACATACCAGTAACCACCCTTGGTATGCAACACAGGGAGCGTGAATCCTAACATCTCACGCGAACTCAAAAAATCAATTTCTTTTGTAGTCATTTTTTTTCATTGCCCGTTTTACCAGTCAATGATATTCAACTTGTTTCGTCTGAGCACCGTCCCTCCTAAAACGGCAAATCGGATAAGAATGTTGATATTCAACTTCTTACCCGATATTGGTTGCGGCGGCAGGACTCGAACATGCGACCTCCAGGTTATGAGCCTGGCGAGCTACCAACTGCTCCACACCGCGATATTATCAAATCATTTCTGAATTGCGAATGCAAAGGTACTACTATTTTCTGATACAGCCAAACATTTTGTCAAATTTTCGCATACTTTTAACAGGTTTTAAGCAAAAAGCCTTATAAAAGGTCTAAAATGAGGTAAAAACCTAACAAAAAGTCCGATTATCCACCCAAGGACAATCGGACTCTATCCAAATCAACTACATTTTCAAATGATTCATGACCTTCTCAAAATAGCGCTGCGTACGTTTCACGCTGTAGTGATTTCCACCATTCCAAGAACGGATAGCCCGTTCGATGCTATTAAGAGGATTGTAGACGCTCTGGATTAGAAGAAACATCTCCTTGCTCTTAGAGATGTTGTATCTATCAGCTAGCGTAAAGCGCTTTTTGCTCTTCTTGCGCTTCAGAATATTATTACATTCTGCTACAAGAATTGGGGTAATTTGCATAACTCCTACAGAGTTTCCACTCTCTGCTTTGGGATTCCCCTCACTCTCTACCTGAATTATCGCCTCCATCACTGGGTTCCAATCAAATTCTGATGTAGAGGATACATTTTTTGTTGTCACAGCCGATGCTGCACTCATCTTTAAAGTCAACATCAATATGCCGACTAATACCATTGCTATTCTCTTCATATTAATTGTTTTATGGAACCTGAAAAGCTGAACTACAACATCA
>CAVCRI010000338.1:0-8604 GCA_963604545.1 Lachnospiraceae bacterium
GTAGCTCTTAATCTGCTCCAAGAATATATGATACGCATTCTCCATTTACCCTAATCCTTAATTCCGCAAGCTAACGCGTTAACTTTATTATAATTACCTGAGCAACATGATGTTGCTCAGAATTTTTGTCATGTCAAAAAAATCACTTACCTTAATGCTGCTAAACAACAGGTATAAAATATAGACTGGACATGGCAAAAGTACAAATAAAATTTCAAAAAAGCACCTCTTTTGGTGGTTTTTCTTCGTGGAAGACCAATTTCAGCGTCTTGTAATGCCACACGTAGACGAGTATCTCGGAAGATTTTTACACGTTACTTAATTGTTAATTTTAGAGAATTAATCAAGCGTAAATGTTCGAAAAACAAGATTTTTCATTATCTTTGCGTTGAACATCATAAAAAATAGAATAAGATGAAAGATATTAATCGCATCAAAGTAGTACTTGTTGAAAAGAAAAGAACGAGTAAATGGCTTGCAGGTGAATTAGGAAAAGACCCTGCTACCATCTCAAAATGGTGTACCAATTCTTCCCAACCTGATTTGCAGACGCTAACGAAGGTTGCGCAGCTACTTGACGTAGATATAAGTGAACTTCTTAACAAAACAGAGAAACCACAATGATAGAAAAATATAAAAGTCCATATACGGCAGCCTTGACAGGTGGAGGATTCCTTTTTGAGGAAACTCTCATGCTGCTGCCTTTGCTTCAAGACGAGAACTGTGAGAAACTGCTCCAAGAAGAAAAGGTGAACAACAATGTGTTGCATATCAATGCCGAGACTTCCCGAAAAAAAGTTATCACGGAAATACGACGCAGGTATCAAGCTGTTCCACTTTCCTTTTGGGATGATTTCAAGGAAATGAGCGATGGTGATAAAATGATAGCCCTCTTCTATGTGATTCTCAAAACATACAAGATTTGCTTCGACTTCCATGTGAATGTAACCATGCGCAAATGGAGCAGCATATCAAAGAGTATTGATAAGGAAGACTTGATGATGGAGTTTAACGAAATTTCAGCCAAAGATGAATTTGTTGACTCTTGGAGCGACGCTACAAAGGGGAAGGTTGCAGGAGCTTACCTTACCATCCTCAGAAAGGTGGGGATGCTTGACAAGGACAATCATCTTCATTCTTTGACTTGCGATAATTATGGCTACTATCTGGCAAAGGGAGAGCCATGGTTCTTGGAAGCCTGTCTTCTTCAGCCGTATGAGATAAACAACATAAAGAAAACAATGGTATGACGATAAAGGAGCTTGATGACAAACTGAACAGTCCTGGTTTTCAAGATACGGAGAACGGTGACCTGTTCTATAATTTCTTCATCTACCAGTACCCGGCAGAGAAGGAATATGACATCCGTAGACAGATACAGGAATTCAAGGCGAACCTCATTCGCCCGATCAACTATGTGGATGTGCTGACATTGAATCTGTTTGAGGAGTTCTGCAATTTCCTCGACCAGAAGAAGTTCCTTCGTCACCCTTCTATGCTGAAATACCAGTTGGAGAAAGAACAGGGCGACCCGTCGAAGGCGCAGAACACGCAGGACACTTTGACTCGTAATGCCCATTCTCCAGAGTTTGTGCAGTACATCCATCAGCGCATCATTGACCATATCACCATCAAGGACGGGTATCGCCGTCCATACGTTTTCTTGTATGGCATCGGCAGCATGTTCCCCTACCTGAGAGTAAACGAGTTTCTCGCCCTCTATGAGGACTATAACGAAACAGGCAAATACAAAATCATAGTTTTCTATCCCGGTCATCGAGACCAGAACTCCTTCCGTCTGTTCGATACGCTCCCCGACAATCACACTTATCGTGCCACCCTTCTTATAAACGAGTAACTTATGAAACTGAAAGAATTATATAGCAAGCCTGTCAACCGCGCTGTCAATCCTGCCGTCAGCGCAACCAAGTTCGACCCAGAGACAGAGCGGATTGAAATACAAGAATATGTGTTTACGGACGAGATTATCAACGGTCTCTTCCGCATACTCGATGCCATCAAGAACAACAAGCCCTACGACCATGTGGGCATCTGGATTGACGGTTATTATGGTTCGGGTAAGTCTCACTTCTTGAAATACCTTGACTACTGCATCACGCCCTCAACCCGTGAGGATGCAGTGGCTCGTCTGCTTGAAGCCGTGAAAGCCATTGACCCACTCGACGAAAAGCACAATCTCAGTTTCGACTATGAGGAGTTGGCATCTATCGCCAACTGGCTGAAGCGTGCCACCATCGACACCTGCATCTTCAACCTCGAAACCAGCTACGACAACTCCACCGACAAGAAGAAGGCGTTCCTTCATGTCTTCTGGAACGAGTTCAACGGCAAGCGAGGCTTCAATAAATTCAACATCACTTTGGCGCAGAATCTTGAAAAGCCTTTGGCAGAGAAGGGCGTGTTCGAAGCCTTCAAGAAGCGCATCGCCGAAGAAGGTGGCGACTGGAACGACCCCGGCATGGCTGCCGACCTCATCGACAACGAGCTGGACTGGGTGCTCGACATTGCCAAGGAACTGGCTCCGACACTCTCCGTAGACAGTATCCGTGAGCGCATCATCAAGCGCGACACCAACATGAGCATCGACCGCTTCGGTATGGAATTGGCTTCCTACCTGAAAGACAAGGGCGATGACTATCGCTTGATTCTCCTTGCCGACGAGGTGAGCCAGTTTATCAACAAGGAGCGCGACCGCTATCTCAACCTGCAGGAGATTATCACCAAACTCTCTGAGGCTTGCAATAATAAGGTATGGGTGGCTTGCACCGCCCAGCAAGACCTCTCCGAGATTATGGACGACTGTAATATTGCCGAGGAGAAAGACAAGGAAGGCAAGATCAAGGGACGTTTCGAGGTGAAGGTGTCCCTTAAAGGCACACAGCCGGAGGTCATCACGCAGAAACGTATTCTCGACAAGAAAGAGGAGGTGAAGCCGGAACTCGCCTCGCTTTACAACAAGTATAAGGCTGGTTTCGACTTGCAGTTCAAGCTGCCAACATCGTATAGTAGCTACGACTCGCAACAGGATTTCGTGGACTACTATCCTTTCGTGCCTTATCAGTTCAAGCTGATTATGCAGGTGTTCAACTCGTTCCTCGCCCTCGGCTATGTGGCCAAGGAGGTGAAGGGAAACGAGCGAAGCATCATCAAGGTGGTTCACTCCACTGCCAAGGCAAATGCGGAAGCCGAATTGGGCAAGTTCATCTCCTTCGACGAACTCTACAACAACATGTTCGAGGAAGGCTTACAGGCTCGTGGCCAGAAGGCGGTGGACAATGCCTTGCGTATGGCTCGCACCTACCAGACCGACCGTCCGGAGAAGACACGCCTCGCCGTCCGTGTGGCCAACGTGCTCTTTATGATTTGCAATATCTCGCAGACCGACCAACTGGTCTTCCCTGCCACGATTGACAATGTCACGTCTCTCCTTGTCAACGACATGGAGACCCCTCGCCTCACTATCAAGAATGAGGTGGAAAAGGTGATTGAATTCCTTTGTGACAACAACATCATCCGCCGTGAGCAGGGTAAGCAAGGTGCACCCGATACGTTTACCTTCTATAGCGAGGAGGAGATGAAGGTGGCTCAGCTTATCCAGAGCCAAGTGGTGGACAACAACACACAGGCAGAACAGCTGAAGGAAATCTTCAATAAGTACATCACTTCCTTGAAAAACAAGGAGCAATACAAGACACGATCGTTCTCCGTGGGACTCACCATCAGGCAACGCACCTTCCTCTCCAACAATCCCGACGTCCAGGTGGAGTTTGTGATGGATGCCGACTACGACACTGCAGAGCAGTTGGCGTTGCAGAACGGCAGCCAGAACCGTATGGTTTATTATGTGGGTCCACAATATCGTGACAACAAGCGTCTCTACAATGCCTTCTACTGGTACTGTCAGGCTGGCCGCTACATGGCCACTCCAGTTACCAACGAGGACAATGCCAACACCCGGAAGGAGTTTGAGAAACGCGCCAACGAACTGTACGAGGGTCTCATCAAGAAAGAGTTTGAGAAGATTCTCGACTCGTGTCCCATCATTTCCGGTCTCAGCGTGATAGACGAGACGGAACTGGGACAGAAGCGTGGCAACGACCGCTATCGTCTGGCGATGGACAAGCATCTGTCGGGCATCTACACCAAGGCTAATCTTGTGGATTCCCCCAGTATGCCGCGCACGACCGAGCAACTGAAGAAGGCCATCCTACGCCCTGTACAGCCGGGTGAGTATGAGGGCATGAACGCCGCACTTACCGATGCGGAGCATGAAGTGGAGATTTACCTCAACAAGCAGTTTACTGAGGTCAACGTGTCTGATGTGCTTGCGAAGTTCGCCAAAGCCCCCTACGGTTGGGACAACATCTGCACGTTGTATGTCATCAACGAACTTGTTCGCCGACATAACCGCGACTACTCTTACGCCAACAACCCGAACGTGGAGACGCAGACCGTGGCAAGCCGTATCGTCAGCGAGACCAATAAGTTCACGCTCCGTCAGGCGAAGGTCATCTCGCCACAAATCATCCAGAATTTCATCAGTGCATGGAAAGAGATTTTCGGCATTTCGGCAGTCCCCAGTTCCACGGACAGCACCCAGCTCTTCCGTGCCTGCCGTGACATAGAGAGCGACCGCAGCCTTGCCCAGTTCATCAGGGGCTACAAGGACATCGAGCAGCAGATAGTGGGCTACCAGTTCTGTCAGCCTATCCGCGAGGCTATCAACCTCTTCGAATCGTGGCTTGGCGAGCGTGACCCTCTGAAGTTCTTCAACCTCGTCATCGCTGCCAAGGACGAAGCAAAGGCACTTGTTGACAAGTGTAAGGAAGTAGTGCAGTTCACCCACGACCAGCTTGACATGTACAAGCAGCTTCGCCAGTTCCAGGAAGACAACTTGTACAACTTCTCTTTCGTTCCTGTGGAGTTACAAGGAGCAGTGAGCGAGTTCTGTAAACTGAAGGAAGACCCTTGGCCTATCGCAGGTCTGCGTGGCTATATCAAGTTGCAACGCCAGCTCGCAGGAATCCTCGATGAGGTGCGCAATGAACAGCGTCGAAAGGTGAAAGAAGCGTATACGGAGACCTTCAACCAGCTCCGCCATATCTGTGCGAAGAATAATGTGGATGTTAATATCCTTCCTAATGAGGATGTTACTATCCACTTGAAGACCTCGCCATCTAATCTTTTGCAGCTCAAGGACAATCTGAGTACAGACGAGTTCTATCAACAGCAAGTGGAAAAGATTCTTGCTGCTGCAAGTACACCCGGTGACGATAAAAAGGAGATTAAGAAAATCACGCTCAACACCAAGACCTCACATCCTCTTCAGACTATTGCCGACATCGACGACTATCTCAGTCGCTTGCGTACGCAACTGATGAAGGCTATAGAGAATGGAGACAGCGTTATGGTAATTAAATAAAATCCGTAATCAAAAGACATTAGAAATTATGGACACAAACAGAATTAAACGCTTCGCAACAGAAGCTCGAAATATACTGAAGGCGGGCATTGCCGCCAAAATCCTCTCCCTGGGCTTCGACCAGAAGGGGAATGTACCAGAGGAGAATATGCCGCAGCTGATGCAGGGTGGCTCCGTATGGAACGGACAGTTGCAGACGGAGGGCTTCTACCGCCAGTGGATGGCTCTCTATAACCGCATCCGGCAGATAGGCATCAAGGATGTCTATGAGGAGGCGGCATATACTTGGTTCAACCGTCTCTGCGCCATTCGCATCTTGCAGAAGAACAACCTCTGCTCTCCTGTGCTTGCCTATGCCGATGCGGCACGTACCCCCATCATCGTGGACGAGGCCCGACAGGGACGCGTCCCGCAGATGAAGGAGGAGATGCGCCAGCGGCTCGCAGAGCTGCTCGACGACGACACTAAGGTGACGGAACAGTTTGCCATCCTCATCACGGCATGGTGCCACGACAATCCCATTATCCAGCGATGCTTCGGCAGCATTGCCGACTATACCGAGCTTCTTCTGCCCAACAATATCTTGGCAGAAGGCGGTTTCGTGGACTTGCTCAACCATACCGAGTTTATCACAGATGACGACTTCCATTCACCAGAGTTGATAGGTTGGCTTTACCAGTTCTATATTTCAGAGCGCAAGGACGAGGTATTTGCCAAGAAGGGCAAGTTCGAGGCGGACGAGATTCCTGCTGCCACGCAGATTTTTACGCCTAACTGGATAGTGAAGTATATGGTACAGAACACCGTGGGCAGAATCTATCTTGACAACAACCCATACGAGACCCAGCTTCAGAAGAAGTGGCAATATCTCGTAGAACCGACAGAGAAACCAAGTGAAGATACCATCTTGAAGTACAATGAATTGACGGACTTGAAGGTGGCAGACCTCGCTTGTGGCTCAGGTCATATCCTCAACGAGTGCTTTGATTTGTTGTACGACCTCTATATTGCAGAAGGTTACAGTAGAACAGAGGCTATAGAAAGTATATTCAACAACAATCTCACAGGTATCGACCTTGATACTCGTGCCAAGCAGTTGGCTACATTTGCCCTTTTGTTGAAGGCTTGTCAGAAGGATGCTTCATTTGCTGTTGCACATTGTATGCCTAATGTCCTCACAATGCCTAAGCCGTGGAACAGAGAAACACAAGGTTCTATTCAAGATATGTTTCATATCTATTTCCAAGGCGAGGCTACCAACCAGCAGAAGGAAGAGATTATGGATTGCTTCGACCTTATGCAAGACGCAGATACTCTCGGCTCTATCATGAAGTTTGACATCAGCGAGAGTACTCGCCTTCTAATCAAACAAACAACCGATTATTGGTGCAGTCAAGAGGTTGTACCAGAGGAAGTGCGCGCACAAATACCTTCATTCAAACTGATTCTTGCATTGACGGAGAAGTATCATGCGCTGGTTATGAATCCTCCGTATATGGGTAGTGGTAACATGAATGGCGTATTGGGTAAGTATGTGAAGGATTTTTATAATGAAGCTCGGTATGATCTTTATGCAGTCTTTATGGTATTAGCTATAGATAGATTGTTGCAAAGAGGAAGATTCGGAATGATCAATATGCATTCATGGATGTTCATAACATCATTCAGCCAACTTCGAAAAAAAATTGTAGAAAATTACAATATAGAATCACTTCTGCATTTAGGAGCAAGAACATTTGAAGAATTGTCTGGTGAAGTTGTTCAAAATGCTTGCTTTGTAATTTCGAAATGTAATCCCTCTTTTATCGGGGGAACATATTTTAGATTATCAGAGTACAAAACATGTTTGACCAAAGAACAAGCCTTTCTTGATAAGAAAGGAGTATATAGGAACATCAAACAAAAAAGTTTTGCATGTATTCCAGGTTCTCCTATTGGTTATTGGGTTAGTAAAAAGATGCTACACACATTGTCAGGAAAGCCTGCAATAGGAACATATTATGCTTTTAGAGAAGGTATTCATACTGCAAATAATAGCAGATTTGTTCACCTGTGGTTCGAGTGTCTAAAGACAAAATTAATCCTTGACGCACAGAATTATGATGATATAGATAGTAATGGTACTTGGGTTCCTTACAACAAAGGAGGTGAATACAGAAAATGGTATGGAAACAACGATTATGTAATTGCATTTGATAATAATAATAGGAAAGCCATGTCTGAAATTCAGGGACACGTTAGACCAAGTCAGAATTTATATTTTAAAGAAGGAGGAACGTGGACAGCAGTGTCCATGGGTAGATTTGGCATGCGGTATTATCCAAAAGGTTTCTTATTTGATGCTGGTGGACAAATAGCTGTTGGTAATGATATTTTTGCATGCATAGGATACATGAATTCGGGGTTGTTCCAATATATTGCAAAATTAACAATGCCTACAATGAATTTCAAATGTGGTGTTATTAAGAATTTGCCAGACTTGCGAATCAACATTCCATTAGTAGAAGAACTTGTAAGATCTTCTATAAGCATTTCTAAAATTGACTGGGACTCCCACGAAACCTCCTGGGATTTCCAACACAACGAGTTGTTGACTGTAGATGAGCAGACATACACAAACAACATCAACAACTACATAGAAGATCACTACGAGGTGACCAGCGAGCATCTCTGCATCGACCCTGCTGCACCACAGTTCGGTAGTCTGGAATGGCGTATGGAGCAATACAAACAGAAGTGGGAGCACAAGTTTATGCAGCTGCATAAGAACGAGGAGGAACTCAATCGCCAGTTCATCGACATCTATGGACTGCAAGATGAGTTGACTCCAGATGTCCCATTGAATGAAATTACCATCCTTCAGCAAGGAGAAATAAAGATAACTGAGAATGGTATCGCATGGAATGAAGATGTTATCATCAAGCAACTCATCAGCTACGCCGTAGGTTGTATGCTCGGACGCTATCGTCTTGACAAACCAGGACTTCACATTGCCCATCCTAACCCGACCGATGAGGAAATAGCTCCTTATGAATATAACGGCGAGACATGGGAAATTGACGATGACGGCATCATGCCGCTCATGGCGAACGACTGCGGTTTCTCCGACAATGCTTCCGTGCGCTTCTCCGACTTCCTCCGCGTGGCATTAGGCAACGAGA
>CAVCRI010000339.1:0-7385 GCA_963604545.1 Lachnospiraceae bacterium
TTTCTTTTAAGTTATACTTTCTTTCGACCGCAAAGTTACGACTTTTCCTTGTAACCTCCAAATGTTTTATGATATAAAAAATGCTAATTGTAAAACAGGCGGTTTCGCAATTGGAAAGAAAATAGGCGACCCTCCATTTTCGAGAGTCGCCTATTGGTTGTTATTTATAGATTTCTGATGAAGCTAAAATCTATATGAGGTTTTCTTACTGCTTGGTGAGAACTACCTTATTGGCACCTTCGTAAGAGATGTAGAGCTGAATCTTGTATGTGCCCTCACCCTCTGGTGCGTTGAGGTCCTTGCCTCCATTTACTGAAAGGTTGTTGTAAGCAGTTGCATCGCCATTGGCACCGCCCCAGCTGATGTCCCAAGCATCGTTCATGGCGAACTTGAAGCCATCCTTCAATGCTGTTTTGAGCTCCCAGCAACCAGCCCCCGCATTGTAAGTCATGTGGCAAGCTGCATCCTTCTCGTTCCAACCATTGTGGTTACCTACAACGGTGATGGAGTTAACCTTTGTCAAGGCGTATGTGCCTGCAGCGAGGTCAACGTCAATCTGATAGAAGCCAGCACCTGGATCTGGAATGTTGCTGCCACCATTGTCAGCAATCTTGCCTTCACCATCATACTCATAGTCACCGTCCCAGTTGTCGGCGTTTGGCTTGAACTTGAACTCGCCATTCAAGTAATAGAAGCCTTGGTACTTACCATCGCATGCAGGACCATAAAGAGCATTGGAAGTTTTCCAACCGCTGTCGTTGCCAATCTCATAGAAGTAAGCACCGAAGCTCATAGGCTGGATATTGTATGTACCATCCATCATGTTGATGGTGACCTTGATGAACTTGGCACCATAGCTAGCTGGAACACAGAATGAACCATCATCATCGAGGTTAGTACGAGCATCCATTACTTCTGTAGTGTTGATGCCATTCTTACCATTGCCCATCTTGGTACCGAGCAATTTGCTCCAGTCATTGTTGTCAGTGATGGCATCGCAAGCCTCGTCACTACCGATGGCAAACCAAGTGTCAGCACCTTCTGCTGCAGGGATGGTGATTGTGAATACTGGGTCATCATAAACATTGGTCTCACTGTGAGTGAACTTCTGTTCCTTGCTCTTGGCTGACTTTGCCCAGTCGAGTGTACCACCTACGATATAGTAAGCGTTAGCGATGGCTGGAGCTGTGAGCTTAGCCTTCACCTGGAATACGCCAGACTTCAACTTGATGGCTGTAGTACCATTGTTTTCCCACATGCTGACAGTTGCGTCGATGTCACGTTCTACTGGAGCCTTGCCGTATGTACTTACGATATAGTCCTTGAGGTCGGCAACTTTCATGATACCACTCTCGGTGATTTCGTATGACTTGTCGCCAAGGTTGAGCTTGTACTCTGGGTTGTAAGCTTCGTTGGATGCACTAGGTGCTGTGATGTTGCAAACCTTGATTTCAGTTTGGTCATCTGTGATTTTCGCAAAGTCAATCAAATCGACTGGTGCAACGCTACCATCACCGAATGCTACAGCATCCTCTTGTGGATTTGTCTGTGGATTTGCCCAGTCGGTGAAGTCTTCGGTACAAGATACCATTGACATCAACAGGGTCATTCCCAATAATATTTTCTTAATCATAATTGTCTAAACTTTTAAATGATTTATAACTGAACGATGCTGAATGCACCTGTGATGTCACAGAATGAGATGACATACTTGCCTTCCTTCAAGCCGAGGTTCTTAGCGCCTGCTGCACCTGTGCCGTACATGTTGATGGCACCGTCCTGACCGCCGAAGCCCCAGTTAGTATCCCAAGAACCTGCAATCTTGAACTTGAACTCGCATACGCCGCGCTCACCATACATGTCTGGTGTTACATTCAAAACATAGTACCAAGCATGGTTCTCTACGCCGTCAGAGTTGTAAGGGAGCATAGGGGTGTCTTCCCAACCATTGAATGAACCAGTGATCTGGATTGTACCGTAGGTCTTGTTGACATCACCCTCATACTTGGTCATGGTAGCTGTATTATTTTCTGTGTTCATGGTGATGGTATAGTAACCATTCTCTGGTGCTACGATGTGACCACCGTCACCGCCCTTGTTACGGAAGATGATGGTACCCTTCTTGCCATTGTCACCAGTCATACCGAGATCCCAGTTGAAGTCTGCTGGCTGAATCTTGAAGCCTGCAGTGCTGCTCTCCTTGCCGTCACCACCATCGTAGTCGCCAGTAGCGAAGTAGTTGGTGTACTCGATTTCACCAGTACCAGTCTTCTTGTCATACTCGAAGTCTGGCTTCTGGAACATAGGCAAAGCTGATTCACCGATGTCTGAACCCCATTTGCCACCAAACATGTTACCTACGAGGTACCACATCACAGGAGTAGCATTCTTCAACTCGTAGTAGTAAGGAATAGTCTTGATTTTCACTACGTTTGACTCGATGGCATTGAATGCTACCAAGCTAGCGTTGCGTACATCAGACTTCATGCGGATGGAAATCTCCAATTCTGCAGGAACATTGTCCTCTGTGTATTTGTTGAGTTGCTCGATAGCCTTGTCGATGCTGGCTGCATCAACGGTGGTCTTGCACTCTGTGGTTGTCTCGTCGAGTGTGACGAAGTCTGCACCCTCGTTCTCTGCCTCATCCTTTGCATTGGTGTTGTATTCCTTGTTGAAGGTACCAGCTGTTGAGACTTGTACAGAGTATGTGGCTACGATAGGAGCGTTGTCTGCTGTATATTTTGGTTGTGACCATGACAAGTCAATACCCTTTGAGAGAGCCAAGTCGACGGTAGAGCCGCTTACGGTAGGTGTGTTGAGCACGAACTCAGTAGGCTGAATCAGTGTAGGGTTTGAGTCGTTGTCGTCGCTGCAGGAGGTCAGCGCGAGAGCTCCTGCGGCGAATAACATGATGTTTGACAATATCTTATTCATAATTCTGTTTCTTTTTTAAGGATTAGTAACCAGGGTTTCTATATGGTTTAGTAACCAGGGTTCTGTTCTAGGTTAGGGTTAGCGTTCTTGTCCTCAGCTGGGATAGCGAAGATGTTGCGAGTCTCAGCGATACTTGTACCTGTCAAGACACCGCCTTTCCAATCCCAGAGATACTTGTTGCTTGTGAACATGCCGTAACGAACCAAGTCGGTGCGACGGAAGCCCTCGTAGTAAAGTTCCTTAGCACGTTCATCCAAGATTTGGTTGAGTGAGTACTGTGTTTGGGTTGGTGCCTCTGCACGGTTGCGGAGCTGGTTGAGGTAACCTGTACCTGTTGCTGTAGTAGTTCCACCGTTCAAGCGAGCGTCTGCCTCGGCAGCGATGAGATAAGCCTCTGCGGAGCGCATCAAGAAGAAGTCGGTATCCACAAACTTAGAGTTGTGTGGCTGGCTGCCATCTGAATAGGTGTTGCGGAACTTTGCCACAGCGTAACCATCAGTATATTCACCTGGGCGCTCTGCGACCAACTTGCGATCCTTGCCATAGAGCAAGGCACGGTCGTCGCCTGCTGCCTCTACCATGTCCTTGACACCTACAGCTGGGGCATCACCGTTAGGGAAGAACTTGGCTACGAACTGACTGCGAGCACGATTACCAGCCCAGAACTCAGAAGTAGCATAGCTCTTATCCTCATCCATGTCAGCCTTCCAGCAACTTGCCATCAAGAACAATGTTGTACCGTAAGAAGTAGTGGTAACACCATCCTGCAACAAAGGAAGGATAGCTTCCTGAGATGCACCGCTCTCACCATTGTCGCCCATGAAGAGCATCTGATAAGCTGACCAACCATTCTTGCCTGTTGTCCAGAGCTTGTGAGGACCGTTGATAACCTTCTCTGCATATTCCTTAGCCTCGCTCCAGCGAGCTGTGCCAGTGTAGACTTCTGCATTGAGGTACATACGAGCCAAAAGCAAGTTGGCTGCATCCTGGTCTGCACGACCATAACCAGCGTCCTTGCTGGTGCGAGCTGCTGGAGCCTGCATGTTTGGCAAGTTCTCCTTCAACTCTTTCTCTATCCACTCGAAGAGGTCTGCACGCTTAATCTGCTGAGGAGATGTTGCAGAAATCTCAGTTGTGAAAGGCACGTTTCCGAAGCAATCCATCAAGTAATAGTAATAGAGTGCGCGGAGGAAGTGAACCTCTGCAACATGAGATGCGTCGGCATCGCCACATACGTTAAGGTAGTGGTTGCAATAGTCGATACCTGCATAGAGACGATAGTAGAATCCCTGGAGCATTGGGTGGGAAGCATCCCACTGACCGTAGTTGAAAGCAGGGATACCAGTATCACCCCAAGCACAGATAGACTCATCTGTGGTAAGCTCGTTGGCATTAAACAACTGGCGAACGAAACCTGTGGTACCACCATCGAGACCATCGATGTCGCAATCGCCATCGGCACCGCCATTGCCGGCAAGAGCCATGTTAGAGTAGCACTTGGTGAAGAGGGCTGCCTCGTTGACAGTCATGTTGGTGGATGGGTCGATAGGGGTCACATCCAAGTCACCTGTGCAGGAACTCAATCCCATTGTCATCAGCGCAGCTGCTGCAACAGGAACTATATTCTTGAAATATTTGAAGTTCATATTCTTATTCTTTTAATTGTTAGAAGTTGATGTTCAAACCCATTGTCATAGAGAATGGACGTGGGTAGATGGTATTGTCGATACCACCGAATACTTCTGGATCTGTACCGTCATACTTGGTGATGGTTGCAACATTGGATGCTGTAACATAGATACGACCAGACAAGCCCTTGTAGTTGGCACCCTTGAAAAGGTTCTCGAATGAGTAACCGAGGGTGATGTTGTCCAGCTTGACGAATGAAGCATTCTGCACAAAGTAGTCTGAAAGCACGTGGTCGTATGTCTTCCAACCCAGTGACAACGCTGTTGGGGTTGTGTTCTGGATGTAGCTGAACGAAGAGTCATAACGCTTCTCTGTGTTGATGTATCCAGCGAGGCGGTCATTATATACATAGTTGCCGAAGCTACCACGCCAGCTCATGCCGAAGTCCCAGTTCTTATACTGGAGACGTGTGCTCAAACCTGCTGTGTAAGGAGCTGCTGGGCTCTTGTATACATAGAGGTCTTCCTCTGAAATCTTGCCATCGCCGTTGCGGTCAACATATACACCTTCCATTGGCTTACCATTTTGGTCATATACCTGCTGATATACATAGAAGGAATTGGCAGGGTTACCTACTTTCTGTACCTGCACGGTGTTACCTGTACCAGAAGAGATACCGCCGGTCTTCACGATAGAGCCTTCGCCGGTCAACTCGGTGATTTCGTTCTTGTTGTAGGTGAAGTTACCTGTGATTTCCCACTGCCAGTCTGTTGTCTGGATAGGACGGATGGTAACAGATGCCTCAACACCCTTGTTTTCCAAGGAACCGATGTTGGAGGTCACCTTGTTGCGGAAGTTGGAACCTGCTGGAACGAACGCTGTGTTGATCAAGTCGGTAGTCTTACGATAGTAGTAATCTACGCTTGCGCTCAAACGGTTGCGGAACAAGGAAATATCCAAACCGCCGTTCCATGTTGTTGTGGTCTCCCACTTCAAGTTCTCGTTGTATGCGTCTGGACGAGACAACAAACCTGAGTCATTGGTTCCCAAGATAGGGTAGCGACCATTGGTGTTGTTGGTATTTTCGTTGTAAGAAGCAAAGTAGTTGTAGTTGCCGATACCATCCTGCTGACCAGTCTTACCCCAACCGAGACGGAGTTTCAACTCATCGAGTGGCTTAACATTCTTCAAGAACTTCTCCTCGTTAATCTTCCAACCGAGAGCTACAGATGGGAAGGTTGCCCAGTGCTCCTTGAATCGAGAGGAACCGTCACGACGAACGGTTGCAGTCAACATATAGCGGTCGAATGCGATATAGTTGGCTCGTCCATAGAAAGAAACCAAGTAGCTTTCCTGCTTCCACTCGCTCTTGCTGTAAGAATGGTAGTCCTTGTCGGTCATGGCTGCAATCTCTGCTGCGCTCTTGCCCATGATGGAGCGGGTATCGTTGTAGAGGCTGTTGCCCCAATACTTGTTGTGGCTCCACTCGTAACCACCCATGATGTCGAAGTGCTGTGTCTCAGCGAAGTCCTTGTAGTACTGGAGGTAAGCTGAATAGACCAAGTTGTACTTGTTCTCCTTGCTGAAACCTGTATTTCCGTAATAGAAATTGGTCTGACCCCAATCTGCATAGTCTGTGTTTTGCTTACCATTAGACCAGTCGCCAGAGAAGTTCATGTGCAAGCGAAGGTCCTCAAAACCATGTACCTGGTAGTCGGCCTCAATGTTGCCCATGTAGTCATAAGAGTTGGCACGATCGTTCTTCTCATAGAGCTGAGCGACAGGGTTTCTTACGGCATTTGAGTTCTGGAGATATGGATAATCTGGGTTTCCCAATGTGGAACCACTGTCTGTCCATGTGAAGTAATGGCGGAAGTTGTTAAACTTTTCGTCATTGCTGAAAACAGACTGTGTAGGGTCCATGCGAACAGCAGAACCGATGGCATCTGTGTTTGCATAACGAGAGTGAGCATACATGAACTTACCATTGATGTTGAACTTCAAGTGATCCTGAAAGAATGTAGGATTCAAGTTCAAACTGGCGGTTGTACGCTGATAGTTAGATGTCTTCAATACACCATTTTGGTCTGTATAGCCTACACTCACACGGTAAGGCATATTCTTGATGCCACCTGATACGGTCACGTTGTGGTCGGTGCTGACTGCGGTGCGATAAATCTCATCCTGCCAATCGGTGTTGGCTGTACCCAGCAACTTGGCTGCATCAGAATCCTCACCATAATAAGACTTGATGAAGTTGCGATAATCGTCACCGTCCAATACATCAACCTTCTTGGCTACTGAAGAAAGTGAAATATTACCATTGTAGCTTACCTGTGGCTTCATGCCCTTGCGTCCCTTCTTGGTGGTAATGATGATGACACCATTAGAACCACGAGAACCATAGATGGCTGTAGCGGAAGCATCCTTCAAAACAGTGAAGCTCTCAATATCGTTAGGGTTGACCATACCGAGTGCATTAGGAGCACCCTTGATGCCTTGGTTGTCCATTGCCATTCCGTCAATCACAATCAATGGGTCGTTGGATGCGTTCAATGACGAACCACCACGAATACGGATAGAGGCACCACCACCAGGAGTACCACTGTTTGTAGTAATATTTACACCGGCAATCTTACCCTGCATCATTTCCTGTGCAGAGGTAACGAGGGCGTGGTTTTTCTCATCAGGCTTGATGGCTGTAACAGAACCAGTCAAGTCATTCTTCTTTGCCACACCATAACCGATGACTACGACCTCGTTCAAGGCCTTGGAGTCATCTTGGAGAGTGATGTTCATGTTAGCGGATGCCTTCACGGTCT
>CAVCRI010000340.1:0-5610 GCA_963604545.1 Lachnospiraceae bacterium
AATCTATTCTCCATAATATATCTATAACTTTCATATATTCCACACTGCAAAGATACATTTTTCCATCCGCAACGCCAAATTTCGGGGTCTAGGGGTCGGGGTCAGGGGGACAGGTACCTGACCGTGCACCACGATGCTCATATTAATATTCTGGATATTGCTCAAAGTCGCCTTCGTTCAGGTATGTCTCGTATAGCTCATCCCAAGGGTCTGGCTCACTGACGATGGCGGACGGGTCTTGGTTAACGGTCTTGCCGCTCGTAGCTCGCTGCACTATAGAGTACGGCACACCAGTGAGGCGCAAGAGAGTACGCGGACCTACCCCAGCCTCATGGGCTTCATACAGGTAGTGCTTCTGTTCGGGTCGGGGCAAGGCTTGAAACTGTGTGGCGTGGTAGACCCCAGTGGATGTCTGTACTCTTGCTTTGCGTGGCATAATGTTTGATGATAAATGGGAAACTATCGGCTTTTGAAGCATGTCAGACGAACCTGTCCCTGTGACCCAATGAATGATTAGATGCCATTCCAAGCTTGTTGCTCCGCAACAAGCAACTTGTTCAGTGTTGGGAGCAAGCGTTCTATCGCACGACACTTCACCTTATTATACACGAAGTCAATATCATCGAGGAGCTCGTCGGCTGCGTCATCGGGCATGTCTCCGCCATAGCCTCCTGCCACTACGCAGATGGCACCCAGCTTGCGGGCATCCTTGTCTGTGCTGAATTCGTAAGCACCACGCAAGATGATGGGGAGGGTGTTGTAGATGACATTGCAGTAATGCAGGAGGTCGTCGAAGTCGGGTGAGTCCGTAAGCCAGGCGGTAAGCAGCTCTTCCTGATACTGGCGGAGGAGTAGGAGGTACTTTTCCTTGGCTATCCTGCCTTTCATGGGTGCGGTCATCACCCAGAAGAGGGCATGGGAGAGCACAATCCTGTCCTCGGAAGGATGATAGTAGAACATGTCGTCCTCCGGATTCTGGCTTTTGCCCAACAGCTCTTCCAACTGGGACAGCATTTCCTTACGGAGTGCTTTATGGTCTTCTTTGGTCAGGGTGTTCTTTGCTATTCGCTTGTTGGTTTCTGATGTTTGGGAGGACATAAAATATAAGCCACCAGTACAGCATCCCCTGCATTTACCAGAGGAATGCCGTAGTAGTTAAAAAAATAAAGTGATTGTGATGTGTTCCCCACCGCAGTATCGCTCTGCGCCCAGTCGCCACTCGAATGGGGTGCGGTTGTTAAACGACAACCGAAAAACGCTATACTAAAAAGTCATTCGCTTTCAGACAAATACTTTTCTATCCAAGGTCTCAATTCAGGGATGTCAATTTCGATTGTATCCCAAAGACTTTCAGGGTCAATTGTATAATAGCCATGAACCAAGACATGACGCATCCGTTCTATTTGCCGCCAATTAACATCGGGATGGGACTCTCGAAATTCAACGGATAACATATAGACAGCTTCACCTATGACTTCTACAAATTTCGTGAAGCCATAGAAGAGAAGTTTGTTATTCTCTATATCCTTTAAAGTATATTGAACATGAAACTCCTCGATGCCATGAATCGCTTCCAGGATATGTTCCAAACGTCCTTTGTCCCTAACCTTTTCTCTCATAAATCAATAATTTATCACGGTTGGCTGATTCCTGGGCAAAAGGAAGGAGACGGCTCGCTTCTACCATATCAACCTTGCGGTGAAGCAAATCCTCGAGCCCTAACATAATACCAGCCATTCGCATCAAGGATATTCGTGTATGCCGACGGTCATATTCCACAAGAATATCTATATCACTGTTTTGTGTCTCTTCCCCTCGCGAGCATGAGCCAAAGAGCCACGCTTTTTTAATAGGCTGGCTTCCAAAAAATCTTTGAATTTTTGGAATCATACTTTGTACATCCTTGCTGATCATAATCGTCTGATATTTAATTTATAGACGCGAATATATGTTTTACCGATGAAACCACCAAATGTTTTTGAGAAAAAGTTTCACAGCTTTTCTCAAATTACAGATAGTCCTTGACGTTCACCTCCGCCAGGTCTGCACCGATGATGGTCACCCGGTTGTTGTATTTCCGCGCTTCGTGACCGCCAGTCTTCTGGATGGTGTATCGCTTTGCGTCAAGCTGGAGAATGCGGCACACGTTGGTGCTGACAGCCTCGATGTTCTTGTCGATGATGATGATTTGTCCCTGGTTCTCACGCAGCATGTCGCAGAAGTAGTTGTCGGCCGAAGAGAAGGAGCAACCCAGGATGATAATCTTGTTGGCTCGCACCATCAGCTGGGCGGCGTGATACCAGGTGTCGATATAACGCTTGGAGATGACGGTCTGCAGCTTCAGGGGCGGAAGGAACGACGGGATGGGAGTCAGCTCTTGCGTCTCCCACGGATAATGTCTAATCTCCCACGGAACTCACGGAACACACGGAAGGCTTGCGCCGTGATGGGGTTTACACTGAAATATCAGTGAATTCTGTGAGATCTGTGGGAATATTTTAACATCCCACGGATAATGTCTAACCTCCCACAGAACTCACGGAATACACAGAGGGGCTTGCGCCGTGATGGGGTTCCCACTGAAAAATCTGTGAATTCTGTGAGATCTGTGGGAATATTTTAACATCCCACGGATAATGTTCTAATCTCCAACGGAACTCACGGAACACACAGAAGGCTTGCGCCATGATGGGGTTCCCACTGAAAATTCTGTGAATTCTGTGAGATCTGTGGGAAAATACAAAATCAACATGAAAAAAAGTCAATTTATGTCGGAAGACGACGTTAAATATTTCGTTTTGCACTGCTCGGCTACGAGGTGCAACCATGACTATACGGAGGAAATGTTGCTCCGTGACCATCTGGCCCGCCACTTCCGTGGCATCGGCTATCACTTCTATGTCCGCAAGGACGGGAAGATGATGCAGCACCGCATGCTGCTGGAGGTGGGTGCCCATTGCGTACCTTATAATAAATGCTCCATCGGCATTTGCTATGAGGGCGGTCTGGACGAACAGGGCGAACCTTGCAACACGCTGACCGCTGCACAAAGGGAGCGCATCTCAGATTTGCTAACGAACCTGCACAAGCTCTTCCCTAAGGCGAAGATTGTGGGACACCGTGACTTGCCGGGCACTACGCCCAAGGCCTGTCCTTGTCTCGATGCGCACACGGAGTTCGGGTGGATAGAGGAGCTTTAGTCTCTACGGGGTCGGACAGGTACATTGACCCACTTCGTGGGCCACGTACCTGTTCGTGTACCATACGTTGATGGGGAGGATGTTCTGTCATCTGCCAAGACTTGGCTTGTGGCTGAACATCTCTATGGTCTCGCCAAGCTCTGCCAGAACTTTTCCTAGTCTTGGGTTGTCGTTTCGGATGATGATGGACGCAACATTGTCTACTCCATATTCATCCTGCAAAGTAGTGGTAACCATTGTAAAGCGGTTGCGATATTCGTATGTGTCGAACCATGTTTTGAACAACCTTCCTCTCATCAATTGCTTGCCGTCGCCCGTTGAGCATAGGAACAGCATCGTTGACGTGTTGGCATTGAAGAATTCTTCTACAATGGCTATGATGGTTGCTTTCACTTTCTGGTCACGCGGTGACTTGACTCCATTCAAGTTACCTATAATGAATTCGTAGGAGTCGTCGGTCTGTATTAGGTCGTCTGGCATAAAGCCGATAGAGAACTCTGCGCCGGAATCGGCAATGAATGTGTATGCGCCTTCTTGGGAGTCTTCCTTCACCATATATGGCGTATGGCTGTTTATCGTGGCTAAATCCAGTTTTTCCATTATGACAAGACGCAAAACGATTCTGCTTCCTTACCTGTGCGGAGACGATAATCCTCGCGCATACGCTTTTCCATATTGGCAATGTACTCTGCCTTGCGTTCACGTGATGCCTTGAAGCGACGCATGAAATCTGCTTTTTTTTCTTCGAAGTTCATAATATTATCTCCTTTTTAAGTTTTACAACGATAACAAAAATATGATTTTTCCGTGAAACCACCAAATTTTTGGAGAAAATCCTAACACGTAACACGCAAACTATTAGTCTCCCACAGAAAATATATTTTTCATCTCCCACAGAATTCACGGAATACACAGAGGGCTTGCGCCGTGATGGGGTTCCCACTGAAAAATCTGTGAATTCTGTGAGATCGGTGGGAGGATAAAAGTTCATTCTGCGGGAATTAGAGATAACCGTTTATCTTGCGGTATATACCTTTATTCATATCATCCGTGTTGAAGTTCACGAGTAGACCAATGTGCTTGTTGGCTATGCGGAGATAGGTGAGCAACTGTTTGTGATGTACAGGCTTAATCTCTTCGACAGATTTTAGTTCTATAATCACTGTATCTTCCACGAGGATGTCGAGACGGAAGTCTACTGGCAGTATCTTGCCATCGTAGATAACGTCAAGTTTCACTTGATTCTCCACGTGCAGTCCCTGCTTTTGCAGTTCATAGCATAGTGCTGCTTCGTAGATGGTTTCCAAGAGACCTGGACCGAGTGCTTTGTACACATTGAATATGGCACCTCGTATCTTGTATGTCAACTCACTTTCTGTCATAAACTAACTACTTTTTGCTCCCACGGAAAATATATTTTTTATCTCCCACAGAATTCACGGAATACACAGAGGGCTTGCGCCATGATTGGGCTCCCGCTGAAAGGTCTGTGAATTCTGTGAGATCTGTGGGAATATTTAGTCTCCCACGGATAATATATTTTTGTCTCCCACGGAATTCACGGAATGCACAGAAGGCTTGCGCCATGATCGGGTTCCCACTGAAAGGTCTGTGAATTCTGTGAGATCGGTGGGAATATTTAGTCTCCCACGGAAAATATATTTTTATCTCCCACAGAATTCACGGAACACACAGAGGGCTTGCGCCATGATAGGTTCCCGCTGAAAGGTCTGTGAATTCTGTGAGATCGGTGGGAATATTTTAACATTCCACAGATAATGTCTAATCTCCCACAGAACTCACGGAATACACAGAGGGCTTGCGCCATGATTGGTTCTCACTGAAAGTTCTGTGAAATCTGTGAGATCGGTGGGAGGATAAGTCCCTACTACTCCTCAACGACTTCGAAGTCTTCCTTGTGCATGCCACGGATGGCCACGGCATAGCCTCCAAAATTAAAGACAAGCTGGCGGTCACGGTCTATACGGACAATGTAGCCTTCACAGCCAACAAATATGCCGGTAAGCACACGCAGCTTGACATGGTCCTTGGCGAATTTCTCGAAGGGGTCTCGAAGGAATGTCACTCTTTCCGGATTGTCTTTCAAAACAGTCATGAAGGGTTTCATCACCCTGTCTGCGATGGATGCCGGCTGGTGTTTGCTTCTATCGTTGACCAAATGGTATTGCGGATAATACTCCTTTAGAAAATCTTGGAGATTTCTGGTTCTGCCTTGCAGGAACACGAGTCCACTGATGGTGGGCTTCAGCTCTTTCTTCACTCCGCCATTCTCGTTCTTTTGTCTGTACTTGAAGGAGCGGTGGATAAAACAGGGTATTGCCGAGTGGGAATTTCGGGTCAGCGGATATCCTCGGTTGGTGACACCAGGTAATCAGGAATAAAGTGTAGC
>CAVCRI010000341.1:0-3943 GCA_963604545.1 Lachnospiraceae bacterium
CTGAAGTCCTATGTTCAATTCACGTAGTGCTTTATTTAATCTGATGCTCATATATATCTTTTTATTCTCCTATTTTTTATTTGATATGATTCCCTGCAAGCACTCGCCAGCTAGGGAAATTATTGTTCGAATTCAGCACGCAACACCTTGATCACGTTGTCTACGGTCTCCTCCTCCAGGTCGGCCTTCTCCACGATCATGTTGCGAGGTGAATTGAGTACCTGCTTGGCTGTCTCAAGTCCAATGCCCTTAATGGCATCGATAACCCACTGGTCGATCTCGTCAGAGAACTCGTCCAAGTAGATATCCTCGTCAGCCTCATTCTCATCTACCTCACGGAACACATCGATAGTGTACTCTGTGAGCATGGAAGCCAACTTGATGTTCATACCGCCACGACCGATGGCCATGCTCACCTCCTCAGGTTTCAGGAAGACCTCTGCCTTCTTGTTTTCCTCATCGATATTGATGGAAGTGATGTTGGCTGGAGCCAATGCACGCTGGATAAACAACTTGGTGTTGCTACTATAGTTGATGACATCGAGATTCTCATTGCAAAGCTCACGAACGATGCCATGCACACGACTACCCTTCACGCCGACGCAAGCACCAACTGGGTCAATGCGCTCGTCAAAGCTCTCAACGGCAATCTTGGCACGCTCTCCCGGAAGTCGGGCGATGCGGCGAATGGCAATCAAGCCCTCGCTGATTTCAGGCACCTCAGCCTCCAACAAGCGCTGCAAGAAGATTGGAGCGGTACGGCTCAAGATAATCTTTGGGTTGTTGTTGTCGTTGTCCACACGTAGGATGACGGCACGCACGGTCTCTCCCTTGCGATACATGTCACCAGGAATCTGCTCACTCCTTGGCAATGTAAGCTCATTGTTCTCATCGTCAACAATCAGCACCTCACGCTTCCAAACCTGGTAAACCTCGCCTGCGATTACCTGACCCACGCGATCCTTATACTTATTGTAGAGGGAGTCGTGCTCAAGCTCAAGAATCTTAGAAGCCAATGTCTGGCGGAGAGTCAAGATGGCACGGCGGCCGAACTTATTGAAGTCCACCTTTTCGCTCACATCCTCACCAACCTCATAATCTGGCTCTATCTTGCGAGCTTCGGTAAGAGTGATTTCCTTGTTCTCATCTTCCACCTCACCGTCAGCCACAACCACACGATTGCGATAGATCTCGAAATCTCCCTTGTCAGGGTTCACGATGACATCGAAGTTCTCATCACTACCAAAAATTTTGGCAAGCACGTTGCGGAAGCTCTCCTCCAACACGCTAACCAATGTAGTACGGTCGATATTCTTGGTTTCCTTAAACTCGCGGAAAGTATCTATCATACTCCCAGTTATTTCTTGCTCTTTCTTAGCCATAGCTTATTTGAAACTAATTATGTATTTTGTATATTTTACTTTATCCATCTGGTAGACATGGTCTACCTCTTGCTTGACAGGGCGTTTTTTACCCTCAACCTTTACCTTTTCTTCTACGCCTACCGTGAAGTCATTGCCATCCACGGCCTTCAAGATGCCCTTCACCTTCTTGCCGTCGGCATCGAGCACCTCTACCTCCTGACCTATGAAATTGATATACTGCTGTGGAACCTTGAATGGCTGACCGAGACCAGCCGAGCCAACTTCCAGCTCATAATCCTCGTCATCACGGCTCAAGCGTTCCTCGATATACCGACTCAAGGCCACGCAATCCTCTATCCACACGCCATCGGCATGGTCAATCTCCACGACGATGCGATTGTCGGGACTAATCTCTATGTCTACCAAGAAGTATTCCTTGTCTTGGAGCCATTCATCAACTAATTTTTTTACGACGTTTTTATCAATCATATATACCTTATTAAAATAAAATGAGGAACTCTTTGTGAGCTCCTCATTCCACTGAACGTTTGCAAAATTACGAATATTTTCGTGATTCTCCAAAAAAAAATCTATTTTTTCTTCATAACATGCACATTTTTAATATATTGTGCACCGTTTTGTACTTATTTCTTCACAGGATGCAGTATTTTATTGTATTCTTCGGGTGCATTCAACAGTCGCATCGCCTCCTTCACTTGCTTGTCGTAACGCAAGGAATTGCGGATGGCGCCGCCCTGAAAATAGTAGGCTGCAACTATATCGTTTTCGAGCAGTTGCTTGATGTAGTCCTTGTTGAAGTCCAAATCTTTCGCCACGTTGTGGCTCAACTTCTTCTTCAAGGCCTCAAACTCCGGCTTGGCATCGTCGTAATACCCCTCGAACTTGGCGAGTTTCTCCAGTTCTTTGAGATACTTCTCAGTCTCACGGTCATACTTAAAGTCAGCTTTCAACACACGTGCTTTAAACTCATCATAGTCTGCATCAGTCAAGGCGAAATCCTTGGCTGGTGCTATGGTAGGGTGTTTGGCAATATAATCCACCTCATAGTTGAGCATCACCTCGTTGCTATCGCGGGCACCAGCCAGATAGAAGGCAATGTTAGGCAACGAGTCTGGCTTCACCTCCACATCAGGCTTGATGCCACCACCATCGCGCACTTCTCTGCCGCCAGTCGTATAAAAGACCTTGGTCAGTGAGTCTGGCACATGCTCTACATAGCCACCCTTGGCATGCTTGTAGTTCAATGCCTGCACGCACCTTCCACTTGGGATGTAATACTTGCTGGTGGTCAACTTGATTTGTCCATTGTAAGGCAAGTCCATGGTAGCCTGCACCAATCCTTTTCCATACGTGCGCGTACCTAATATTAATGCACGATCATAATCCTGCAAGCTACCACTCATGATTTCGCTGGCACTCGCCGTGTTGCCACTCACCAATACCACCATTGGCATCACTGTGTCGATAGGCTCTACGGTAGTCTTATATTCATTGTTGGCACGTTCCAGCTTACCTCTCATCTTCAGCACGGTCTTACCCTTAGGCAAGAACATGTTGATGATACTCACAGCCTCACTCACCGAGCCACCACCATTGGCACGCAAGTCGAAGATAAGGCTCTTGGCACCTTGTCGCTTCAGGTCGATGAAGGCACGACGCACATCCTTGGCACACTGGTCAGTGAAAGAATTGAAGTTGATATACCCGATGCCATTTTCCAACAAGCCATAGTAAGGCAAGAATGGCATCTGTATGGTGCGGCGGGTAATTTTCACCTTGGCGGTCTTGCCCGTACTTGGGCGCTTATACTTCAGGATAAAGGAAGTGCCAGGCTCACCTCGCAAGTGATCGCTCACATATTGCACATCCTTGTTGGTCATATCCTCATCGTCAATGGCGAGGATAATATCCCCTTTCTTTAGTCCCACCTCCGCGGCAGGCATATTCTCGTAAGGCTCACTGACGCAAACACGCTGCAGCTGGAAGTTAAATCTCACCACGGCACCCACACCTGCATATTTGCCCGTAAGCATTTTCTTCAGCTCTGCCACTTTCGACTCTGGGTAGTAAGTGGTATAAGGGTCGAGGCTACCCAGCATGGCATTGATGCCATTGCCAACCACATCGTTGGCATCGAGGGTGTCCACATACATGAGGTCTAGATTCCTATAGATGGCATTGAAAATATCCATGTTCTTTGCCACGTTCAGGCCATGGTCCTTATCCCTTTGAGCAAAAGTTGGAGCCGCAAGCAGCACCAAGAGCATCGCAATCATTATCTTTTTCATATATTCCTTATTTTATCTTATATGTCATTTGCCTACAAAAGTACGCATTTCTTTGCTAATTCAACTATTTTTAGCCTAAAAAGTGGTGTTAAACCTGCAAAAATGCTCTTTTTTGAAGAAAAACGAAAAAAACTTCGTGAAAAATTTGGCAATACCGAGAAAAGTTCGTACCTTTGCAACCGCAAATAAGGAAACCACTTGTTTTGCGAAAGAAATGCTTCAATAGCTCAGTTGGTTAGAGCACCTGACTGTTAATCAGGGGGTCGTTGG
>CAVCRI010000342.1:0-3134 GCA_963604545.1 Lachnospiraceae bacterium
TTGACGAGGGTGTGAGCTTCGGTGGTGAGCATGGCCCTTATCGCCAGAGCGAGCGCAGAGACATCTATAAGAAATATGTACAGCAGCTCCTCGACAATGGCAAGGCTTACATCGCTTTCGATACTCCTGAGGAGTTGGAGGCTAAGCGCAATGAAATCCAAAACTTCCAATATGATGCGCACACTCGTATGCAGATGCGCAACTCCTTGACCCTCTCTAAGGAGGAGGTTGACCAGCTTATCGCTGACGGTAAGCAATATACCGTGCGCTTCAAGATTGAGCCAGGACAGGAGATTCATGTCAACGATATGATTCGTGGCGACGTGAAGGTGATGAGCGACATTCTCGACGACAAGGTGCTCTACAAGAGTGCTGACGAACTTCCTACCTATCACTTGGCTAACATCGTGGACGACCACTTGATGGAAATCTCTCACGTGATTCGTGGTGAGGAGTGGTTGCCTAGTGCTCCTTTGCACGTACTTCTTTATCAGGCTTTCGGTTGGGAGGATACCATGCCTCGTTTTGCTCACCTTCCATTGTTGTTGAAGCCAGAGGGCAAGGGCAAGCTTTCTAAGCGTGATGGCGACCGCCTCGGTTTCCCTGTGTTCCCATTGGAGTGGCACGACCCTAAGACGGGTGAGGTTTCTTCAGGCTATCGTGAGAGTGGTTACTTCCCAGAGGCTGTGGTCAACTTCTTGGCACTCCTCGGCTGGAACCCTGGCACTGAGCAGGAAATCTTCTCGCTCGATGAGTTGGTGAAGGCATTCGACATCTCTCGTTGTTCTAAGGCTGGTGCTAAGTTCGACTTCAAGAAGGGCATCTGGTTCAACCACGAGTACATCCTCATGAAGAGCGATGACGAGATAGCCAACCTCTTTGCTCCTATCGTTGCCAACAATGGCGTGGAGGAGAGCTTGGATCGTGTAAAGCAGGTGGTACACATGATGAAGGACCGTGTGAACTTCGTCTATGAGTTGTGGCCATTGTGTTCATTTTTCTTCATCCCACCAACGGAGTATGACGCCAAGACCGTGAAGAAGCGTTGGAAGGAGTATTCTGCACAGCAGATGACCGAACTCGCTGAGGTGCTCGAAGGCATCGAAGACTTCTCTATCGAGGGTCAGGAGCCTATCGTGATGAAGTGGGTAGAGGATAAGGGCTATAAGCTCGGTGATGTGATGAACGCCTTCCGCTTGACGCTCGTGGGTGAGGGCAAGGGTCCAGGCATGTTCGACATCTCTGCCTTCCTCGGCAAGGAGGAGACTCTTCGTCGCCTCCGCAAGGCTATCGAGGTCTTGGGATAATTATTGGAATTTAATGTTCAGGGAATTTATAGAAGTTAAGAGAAGTTAGAGGGAATTTAAGGGACAAATGCCTATTTGCTGAATAGTAGTTGATGCTTTTGGTGATAGAAACTGTTGTCCCTTAACTTCCCGAATGACCGTAGGGAGTGATAACTTCTCTTAACTTCCCTTTAAGTTCCCCCAAAAATACAACCAATGGTTTACAATATCGTAATCTATTTTGTCCTTTTCGGCATCGCCGTGGCAAGCCTTTTCAATGAGAAGGTGCGCAAGATGTGGCGAGGTGAGCGTGAGGCTTTCAAGATACTGAAGCAGAAGGTTGACCCCGATGCCAAGTACGTGTGGTTTCATGCGGCATCGTTGGGTGAGTTTGAGCAGGGAAGGCCTTTGATGGAGCGCATCCGCAAGGAGCATCCTGAGTATAAGATTCTGCTTACCTTCTATTCGCCTTCGGGCTATGAGGTGCGCAAAAACTATGAGGGAACCGACATCATCTGCTATATGCCTGTGGACACTCGCTTGAATGCCATCCGATTCCTTCGCTTGGTGCGCCCTGTGATGGCTTTCTTCATCAAGTACGAGTTCTGGAGCAACTTCCTGCATATCCTCAAGTATCGCAATATCCCTACTTATAGCGTGAGCAGTATCTTCCGCCCTGACCAGGTGTTCTTCAAGTGGTATGGCAAGAGCTATGCCAATGTGTTGAGGTGCTTCACCCGTTTCTTCGTGCAGAACGAGGAGAGCAAGCGATTGCTCGAAGGCATCGGAATCACGGAGGTGGATGTGGTGGGCGATACTCGCTTTGACCGTGTCTTGCGGATTAAGGAGGCTGCCAAGCAGCTGCCTATCTGCGATGCTTTCCGTAAGGGAAGTGCTTCATCTGATGTTGAGGCTTTGCCAAAGAACGGTTATAAGGTCTTTGTGGCAGGAAGCTCTTGGCCTCCAGACGAGGAAATCTTCATTTCTTTCTTCAATCGTCACAAGGAGTGGCGCTTGCTGATAGCTCCGCATGTCATAGGCGAGGAGCACTTGAGGTTCATTCTCTCGAAGATCGAGGGCAAGAAGGTGGTACGCTATACCCAGACATCTCCTGAGGAAGCCGCTGAGGCTGACGTGCTGATTATCGATTGCTTCGGCCTGTTGAGTAGCATGTACCATTATGGTGATGTTGCCTATGTGGGCGGTGGCTTCGGTGTCGGCATTCACAATACCTTGGAGGCGGCGGTATGGAATATGCCTGTTATCTTCGGTCCTAACAACAAGAAGTTCCAGGAGGCTCAGGGCTTGTTGAAGTCGGGCGGTGGATTCGAGATTCACAACTTCGAGGAGTTCGAGGGCTTGATGAACTCATTCATGAACGATGCCGCTTTCTTGAAGTCTTCGGGCGAAAAGGCTGGTGCATTCGTGGCGAGTCTGTCGGGTGCTACCGATAAGGTCTTGGCTAAGGTGGAGCTGTAGTAAACTCTTTCCCAAGAGCTGTTGCTTTTTTTCACAAAGCGAAGATTGTTCTTTTCACAAAGAAACGAAATACTTTTCACAAAGCAGTGCTTTTTGCAATTATGGTTGCAAAGGTACTGCTTTTTTCTTTAACCGCCAAATTTCAGCGTGTGATAAGGGACGATTTTCAAAGTTCATAGTTTTATGAAGTAGAAAACTATGAGTTGCGATTCATGAGCCTATGAGTTTGACCAAGCATTTCGTATGATGTCCGGTTCTCCCTCGTAAAGTGCAGCATGCTTAGAAATGGTGACGGTGACAGTGACAGTTCAAAAATCCGCACATCCCCTCTCCTCTCGGTGAGCCGTCCTCTATGGTGAAGAGTAAAAG
>CAVCRI010000343.1:0-3122 GCA_963604545.1 Lachnospiraceae bacterium
TTTTTATTCGGTACTACAAAATAAAAATCGCATTTTTTATTCGGTGGCAGCGAATGAAATCATCCATTTTACTTTTTGTCAACCTATAAAAAAGTTTTGCCGAAAAATCCATCACATCCATCACCATTTGCCGAAAAAAACATCATAACGTTCTACGACATAGATAGATACAAGAGAAAACAGGGGTGATGGATAGACCCCGAAATCGGATCTATCCATCACCCATCCCTCACCCTATCCATCACCACAATTTTCTAGCTTTTACTCTCTTTTCTTGGCTACGCAAAAGCGAAGGCCTGTCTTGGTGCGCTTGCGGAGGAGGCTAGGCATCTGAGACAGGGTGCGACCGAAGCCGATGATGCTGCTCACCTTGACCGACGAACCGATACGATGCTTCAGATAATCGAAAATTTCGGCGGTGGTGAGATACTCGCCCTTCGACTCATCCGTAGGAACTTCGAAACAGAGATGGAAATAATGCACGATAGGCGTAACGACCTCAAACTGCTTGTTGCTCTCCATCACCAGCTTGGTCTGCTCGGCATCAAAATAAGGCTTGTCGCCTGACTGCAAGGCCGCCTGCGCCTGGGCATAGAGTTGTTCATAATTCGGAAGTTGACTCACATCTATCGGACCTGTCAACTCGATACCCAAGAAACGGCGATTGCCCGATGGGTCACTGAGGATATCCTCCATGTTGCTTGTGGCGATGAAGGATGCCATCCTTGGGAACTCCATGACATGATTGCCGTATGGAGGTTTCATCTTCACATTAGGCAACTGGATGAGATTCTTGAGGAACCCCTGCTGCACCTGGGGCGAAATCTGGTTGAACTCATCCAGGTTGACGAGTAGCGACTGGGCCATCGCTTGCAACACCTGACGTTTTTCTGACAATATCAGATTATCCGTATACCCCCACTGCAATTCCATGGGTAACAATCGACGACAAAAAGTGCTCTTGTTGTAGCCCTGGCGAGAGATGAGGAGAGGAGCCACCGAGTTGCCATACTGGCGATGGCTATAGCCTCGCCACTGGTCTACCATACCAAGAAACCAGGTATAAAACCAATCTGCCCAATGCGGGTTGTCGGTAGGCACCGTCCGAGCCAAGGCACGGATATGGTCTCGCCCATCCCACTTGCCATTGCATCGGAAGAGGAACTCCTCTATCGGGTTATAGCTCTTGATGTAGTCGGATTCCAGATAATTGCGTACATCCTTGATACTCACACGGATATTGGCAAGCTGCACTTCCAAGGTCATACGCTTCTGCACACGCCCATCCACTGGTTGAAAGCCCCACCAATCTTTATCCCAAGGGCGGTATTCCGTGTATTTCATCACAGAGTTATACCGAAACTCGTACTTTTTGCATAGGAATTTTATCATGTGTAAGATATTATCACTCACATTCTTACCGTCGTTATCCACATTATCCATTGAGTTATCCACAGCGGTTGATTGAAAGTTATCCACACTTTCCACACCACTGTGAATAACTCCACTCAGCAACAAGGGCTGGGCATCGGCACGATAATAAGAAAAAGCATCTTGCGTAAAGAGAAAATCGGAATGTACGGAAGGATGGGGCATCTGCAAGGTCTCCTTGACCAACATCTGGTAGAGAGGAGCAAAAGTATCAAACGCCACCTGGTAGATTCTATCAGCCTCTTCCTCCTCATCCGGCAGTTCGCCCTCCGCCAATCCATATCTCACCAAGACATTCAGACTGATGCCATCAGCCCCCAGAAAGGCAGCGAGGGTGGAAGGCAAGCTGGCTACCTTTTGCTTGGCATTTGTGACAGCTTCTCCCTCCTTTATATTTACAAACGTAAGCAACAGTACCCCATTGTTTCTCTTCATCACCAGGTTGCCATTCTCCTCCTTTCTGAACTCCGCCGCCGGCATCACATGCCGCCATGTAGGCATATCCTTATATCCCTGGTAGCCATTGGTAAGGCAAGGCACATATTCTCTAAAATTAGCGACGGTATATTTGGCATCATCATTAACGATGCGTGCCAAGAATTGCTCCAATGTCTTTGTGCAGACTAGCAATTTATTATGTCTATCCGTATGGTATATTGTAAATTTCATTCTTAATTGCTCCTTTTTATTCTAAACAAGTTCCAATCGTTTCTGCCTATGGCACTTTTTGTCTCTGCCTAGGAAACAATTCGTCTCTGACTGAGAAATAATTTGTCTCCTTAGGGAGAAAAATCACTCAAAGGCGAAGCCTATTTCCATGGCATAGTGGTCGTAGGTAGGAGCCTCATAGCCGTAATCGGAAAAGATCTTAGCCACGGCTTCCTGTTCCCCAGTTGAGAGATGCTTCTCCCCACGGTTCACACGATAGTATGAGGTGCGGCTGCCCATGGCATCCATCAACTTGAACTTGATAGTTCTGGCTTCACGATGTTTCACATCGTCATAGATGTGGCTCAATCCCCATGCCGCCTTAAACTCTATCACACGCATGAAGTGTGGGCAAGGGCCATGGAGACAGGCATCGGGATAGATGGCGTTTCCCGAGGTAACCCCATCGGGCTTGAACTTAGAAGAGATGAAGCGGATGCACTCTGGCGTGCGAGGGCACGCCGCATTGAAGCAATAATGCCAACCATTACAAATGAGGCTGTTGACAAAAGCCTCGTCATTCAAATCAATTTTCATTTAGCGAAATGATTTTTAGGTTCATAAATTTAGGTTTCACGATGGTTATTGTGCCATTGTGGAATCTGTTAACATTCTCCACAAAGGAACGCTGCGGTAGTTTTGCTTGCGTAAAAGGGCCAAGCGTAGCTTTGACGACTGCAAAGATACAAAAAAATGCGCCCAAATGCAAGTTTTTTCCATTTTTTCTTTTGGAAATCTGACAAGGGTGAGGGATAGGAGGGGAAAAGGGCTGTAGAGGGTGAGGGATGGGTGAGGGATAGAGCGCAAAAACAGACTCATCCCTCACCCCTCATTTTATCCGCATCAACCTATCAATCAACCAGATGCAGCGTTTCCGCTGTAAAAAGGTGATGGATATGATGGATTTTTCGGCAAAACTTTTTCTACGTGTGCGTAATGAAGAGAAACATTAGGTAGGTTTCTTATAACGAAGAAGTGAAGAA
>CAVCRI010000344.1:0-2957 GCA_963604545.1 Lachnospiraceae bacterium
CTCCGATTGAGAGCCAAACAGATAGGTGAGAACACCGCCCTCGCACACATCATCAAGATGGTACAGGAGGCACAGGGAAGTAAGGCACCAGTGCAGCGCATCGTGGATAAGGCGGCTTTGGTGTTTGTGCCAGTGGTGGCAGGCATCGCCTTGATTACCTTCTTGGCTTGGTGGTTGACAGGTGGCAATGCCTATCTGCCTCAGGCTATTCTGAGTGCCGTGGCGGTATTGGTCATCGCCTGTCCTTGTGCCATGGGCTTGGCGACTCCTACTGCCCTTATGGTGGGCATCGGAAAGGCGGCACAGAAGCAAATCCTCATCAAGGATGCCGCTGCCCTCGAAAATCTCCGCAAGGTGAATGCCCTCGTCATCGACAAGACAGGCACGCTCACCATTCCTAACCAGAATGTCGATTTCACCAAAGGGGATGGATTGGATTTACTTGTTAAAAATGAAGGAAAGAAGATGGGAGAATCGGATTCTAATCTCGATATTGCCGATTCAATGAGCCGTGCCTTGGAATCTCGTGAAACCCTTAAACCTCATGCTGCCGAGGCAATGAAGCAACTTCAAGCGGAAGGCATTGAGGTCTATATGATGAGTGGCGACCGAGAAGAAGCGGCTTGCTATTGGGCAAACAAGGCTGGCATCAAGCACTATCAGAGCAAGGTAAAGCCTGACGATAAGCAAGCCTTGGTCAAGAAGTTGCAAGCCGATGGCAAGCGTGTGATGATGATAGGCGATGGTATCAACGACACCCAAGCCTTGGCACTTGCCGATGTCAGCATGGCGATAGGAAAGGGAACGGATGTGGCGATGGATGTGGCGCAGGTTACGCTGATGGGCGATGACCTGATGGCGATACCTGATGCCGTGAAACTCAGCCGAAAGACGGTTAGCATGATTTGGCAAAACCTCTTCTGGGCTTTCATCTACAATCTCATTTGCATCCCATTGGCGGCAGGTGTCTTGCATCTCTTCGGCATCAACTTCCAGATTACGCCGATGTGGGCTAGTGCCTTGATGGCATGCTCTAGCGTAAGTGTGGTATTAAATTCTCTAAGATTGAAATTGATTAAGTAAATGTTGTATTCAAGATATATATTGATGAGTGCCTTGTTGATGTTGGTACTCAAGGGATATTCCCAAACAGATACGGCCTCGCTGGATTCCATCTTTAAAGATGAGGAACTGAACGAGGTGAAGGTGGTGGCTCGCAAGGCGGGTTCTTCTCGATTGGCTGGTGCCGTGAATGGCATTGCCGTAAACAAGGATGAACTCTTCAAGGCGGCTTGTTGCAACCTGGGCGAGAGTTTCACCACCAACCCATCGGTGGATGTGGCTTACAATGATGCCACAACGGGCGCAAGGCAAATCAAGCTCCTCGGTCTTTCGGGTACATACGTCCAGATGCTCACCGAGAACTTGCCCAACTTCCGTGGTGCTGCCATCCCATACGCCCTTGGCTATGTGCCAGGTCCTTGGATGAAAGGCATCCAAGTGTCGAAGGGCAGTGCCTCGGTGAAGAATGGCTATGAGTCGATTACAGGTCAAATCAATGTGGATTATCTCCAACCAGAGGATGAGCAACAAGTGGAGGTGAATCTCTTTGGCGATACCAAGAGCCGAATTGAGGCGAACGTTGATGCCAACGTGCATCTGTCGGATAAGTGGGCGACGGAGATACTTCTCCATCACGAGAATATCCTCAAAAACCATGATGACAATGGCGATGGCTTCTATGATATGCCGGGCAGGGAACAATACAATGTGCAAAACCGTTGGGTATATAAGGGCAAGAACTATATCTTCCATGGAGGACTTGGGGCTTTGAAGGAGATTCGCACCAGTGGGCAGGATGAGGAGCACGTTCATCTTCACGATGACGTTTATCGAATCAAGCTCCATACCAACCGTTATGAGGGCTATATGAAGCATGCCTTCATCCTCAATCACGAGCATGGCACGAACATCGCCTTCATGTCCTCGGCTTCGATGCACCAGTTGGATGCCCAGTATGGCAATAAGCTCTACGACCTCAATGAGAAGAATCTCTATGGCTCGTTGATGTTTGAGACCAATTTCTCCACTCAACACAATCTGTCGTTGGGATTGAGCCTCAATCATGATTACTTGGGGCAACACGCCTATGGGAACGAAAAGGAAACAACCCCAGGAGCATACGCCCAATACACCTATACCCTCGGCACGAAGCTCACGGCAATGGCTGGTGTTCGTTTCGACCATAGCTCTCTGTATGGCAATTTCTTCACCCCTCGCTTCCACGTGAAGTATTCGCCTATTGATGCCATCAGCATCCGCTTGTCTGCAGGCAAGGGCTATCGCACGGTATTCGGCTTGGCAGAGTATAATTATCTCTTGGCGAGTGGCAGAAGCCTCCAAATCGGCGAAGACCTCAACCAAGAGGAGGCTTGGAACTATGGCGTGAGCACGGCTTTCTATATCCCGATGTTTGGCAAGACGCTGAAGTTGAATGCCGAGTATTACTATACCGACTTCAAGAACCAAGCTGTGGCGGATTATGATGCCTCCTCAGATGTTATCCTCATCGACAACCTATATGGCAAGTCCTATTCGCATACCTTCCAGATAGATGCCTCTTATCCATTGCTCAAAGGCTTGGAGATAACGGCGGCTTATCGTCTGAACGATGTGAAATGTACCTACGGTGTGGGGAATAGCGAACTGAAAGAGAAGCCATTGACCAGCAAGTACAAGGCTCTCTTCACGGCATCCTATAAGACACCGCTTGGACTTTGGCAATTTGATGCCACCATGCAGTTGAATGGTGGAGGCAGAAATCCAGAGCCTTATCAGTTGGCTGATGGAAGCCCATCATGGTCTCCTCGTTTCCATGGCTTCGAGCAAGTGAGTGCGCAAGTTACGAGATGGTTCCGTCACTGGAGCATCTATGTGGGAGGCGAGAACCTGACAGG
>CAVCRI010000345.1:0-2567 GCA_963604545.1 Lachnospiraceae bacterium
TGAGCTGCTGTACCCTTGTCCTTGACCATCCTGCATGATTCTCCGAGTTTTGCAGAATGGCTTCCCTTTGGCTGCTGTTGGGATAGAAGTTGGCATCCGTGGTGTTGATTCTATACCAGTGGTCGCCTTTCAGTATGCTGTTGTCATCGGCGGGCGGCGCATAGTCGCATGGCTTTTCCCTTCCTTGGTCTCGTCGGGCGATATACCATCTCTGCGTATAGTAGTTACCTGCCGTCTCGTCCAGATAGTCGGTCATCCATGAGGTCAGGTTATAGTTGGCGAAAGAAAAGAGCCCTGCCACGTTGTCCTTGCCTCCAATCATTCCCAACAAGGTGTTGCCTACGCTCTTGTCCAGACTTTTGAACAGCGAGGAGTAGTTGTCCACGATGTCGATGGCTGCACCAAGTTTGCCTTGGAAGAGGTCATTGAACTGGCTACTCTGTAACAGTGCGTTGCCGATATTGTTCATTCCTGCTCCTGCAAGGTTGGCTCCTGCCTTATATAGGTTGTCGATGTCAGCTTTCAGATTGTCCACGGTAAAGTTGCCAGGCACCTTCGAGAGTTCATCCAACATCTTCTTCCAATCCACATTGCCAATCTCCGAAAGTTTCAGAATGGCAGCTATCTCCTGATTGATTTGCAGAAAGGCAATGTCCGAGAAAGTGAGGGTGCTGTTAGTCACCACACTCTCAAACTGCATACACAGGTTCTTGGTGTCGTCGCATATTTTCACTAAGTAAGTTCCCCAATACAGGGCTGTCTGCGGACTTTTCAACATCATTCCTGCCACCGTCCATATCTTCGGCATGATTTTGTTACTCACCATATTGTAGATACGGCGGTAATAGTAGTTCTCCGTGTTGCTGTTCCAGATGCCAAGTTCCGTCATCGCTTTGCGTTCCAAGAACTTGGAGGCGAAGATACCTGCGCTCGCCACTTCCGCAGCATTGTAATGTTTCAGGATGTTCTGCACCTGCTCGTTGTAGTATGCCTCTGCCACGGCTTCCGTTCCGTAGGCGGTAGCCATAGCAGCCACAGTCTGCTTGTCATAGTTCACGCTGTAATACTGTGCATCAGCATTTGCCAACACACAGACTATCAGCGTTATGATGGATAGAAGTCGTTTCATTCTTTGTCGTTTTTTTATGATTGTTGTCAAATTTTTAACTAACATATTAGTCCACATCGCAAGCAAGGCGGTTTACACCGCACAAACAATCGCAACTCTGTTGCGTAGGAAATTATCGGCAGCCCCTTGTGGGCAAAGGCTCCGCTGACGATACCAAAACTCTGACGAAGCTATAGCGTAGTCAGCTACATCCCCTCCTTCTGAGGAGGAGGGGCTTGGGGTGGAGGTGGAGCCCTCCTTATGAAGGAGGGACGGGGTGGTTGGAAAAGATTTAGGGGCTTGGGGAAATATAATGTTTCCCCAGTACTTTCCCCGCTTGATTTACTTTTTGTGCAAAGGCAAGGCTCTTGCTGATACCGCTCGCATCCCAATCCTTGCAATAGGCTTCGATGGCTTGCTGATGATTACACTTCAACTCTCGCTTGTAGAGTTTCAAAGCCTCTTTCTCGGCACGTTCCGTGGTGTAGGTCATATAGCACTCATGCGGTTCCTCCACACCATACACATTGCTGGTCTGTCCTCGCCTGATGAACACCTCACGGAAGAAACTGCGTCCTTCCTTGTTTTCCAAACGGTTGATGGTGAATATTTTCTTGCAGTCCACATCTGTCAAGCCAAGTATCGCCTTGATGGTGTCGAAGCGTTCCTTGAACTTGCTCTGGTCGAGCAGCATCACCACATCCGAGTTGTTGATGATGGCTTCCTTCACTATCTCACTGCCGATGATGTCCTGTATCTCCTGTGTCACCACACCCACACTTGCCCAGAACTTTCTGGCGGTCTTGTACAAATATTTTATATATTCCGCCATCATGGGCGATGCAATGGCTTTCCATGCCTCCTCGATGATAAGCATCTTGCGGTTCTTTTTGATGCGCATCTTCTGCAGGAACACGTCCATTATGATGAGCGTCACCAAGGGGAAAAGCAAAGGATCATCCTTAATGCTGTCGATTTCAAAAACAATGAAGGTCTCGTCGAACAGGCTGCTGTCCATGTTCTCGTTCAGCGTCACATCGTGGCTGCCTCCCTTGTAGAAGTCTTTCAACAGGTAATTGTAGGATGATAGGTCTATGCCGTGCAGACCGTTTTCTTCGCATATATTTGGCAGTCGTTCCGTGCTGAACTCGTAGAAGGTGTTGAAACAGAGGTTGCTCACTCGCTTGGTGGTGAAGTAGGCATCATAATACTCGTTGATGACTTGCTCAATCAGCCTGTCCTCGGTCTTACTCACCGTGCCTTGGCTTCCTTTCCATATCAGCATCACCAAGTTCTTCAGGAACCCCAACTTTTCTATGTTCCATTCCTCTCGTTTTATCTTGAATGGGTTCATCGTGATAGGATGTTCCTCTGTGTAGGAGATATACTTGCCCCCGAAATATTCGCTTTCTATGTTAAAATCCAAATGTTTTGACCATTATTTTTGATTTATGCTGAA
>CAVCRI010000346.1:0-2378 GCA_963604545.1 Lachnospiraceae bacterium
AGTGTATCATGGAACAGAAGAACTTTAGGCAAATCAATACAAAGACGCCAGAGATACAAGAAATGATACTGAGCTATCAAATTGCAGGTGTAGCCTACGATTTAGCCCAGCGTCTCGACATATCCCCTGCCCAAGCACTCGACTTGTTCTATCGCAGCAAGACCTGCGCTCAGCTTCACGACAAGAGTACAGGACTCTACCTGATGAGCAACGGCTATATTGCCGACGACTTCATATTGGAGAAGCAAATGGGGTGACAACCATCACCCCATTATCTCCCTAATCTCCCTGCCCGAAACATAGACAGGCGTACCCTCGAAATCCTTGGGACCATAGCTGGCATTCACCTTCTGATGCTCACGCACAGCCTTAGCCATTTCGTTCTTCAGTACCTTATCTATGTCGATAGGCTCAAACTCCTTAGGCATCAGCTCCAACTTATAGACGATATACTTGCCCGAAGGCTCAGGATAGCCCTTCTTCTCCATCCACTTCGTCTCTCTCACCTTATAGCTGTCAATCCTGTATAGCTTATACGCAACAGGCGCATCTACACCTATCTCATAGAGCAAGAGATAATGGGCATCAGCCAGACCTTTCTCTATCCTCTGCACACCATTACGATTCTCGCCCTGCACCCTCTTGCGCACATTATACATCATGTGTTCCTTAATCCATTCCAGCTGGTTCTTGTCCTTACGCCAGCCACCCACCAGAAACATCTCGTCGGCAAAATCCTCCAGCCTCAACTTGTCATCCTTCAAGACCTTCGATCCTACAGGTTCCACCCCACTCAGCTCCGCCTCTATCTGGTAGAACTTGTTGATCTCATCAGTAGGATTGGTATTGAGCTTGTAGTGGCGGATAGTGAAGTCTTGGCTTAGCTCAGCCAACAGCTGTAGGTTTTCCTCGTAATATTTCTCCTTTGGTTCCACGGCAACATACATGAATTTCTCATCGCCATAAGGGCGGAACACCTTGCCGATGCTGTTTCTGAAATGCTTCCCGATGGTACGGTGCATCGCATCCAGTTCATCCTCTTCCTCCTCACCATCTTCCGCATCCACCTTAGGCTTCAGCTGCAAGGAGAAGAACTGATAGGTACGCTCCAGGTATTGCAAGATGTTCTCCCTGAACTTCTTGCGAGTCTTCTCCCTGAACTCCTCCTTCAATCCATCATTGCTCTGGGCATAGAGCGAGAGAACAAACAGAAAATTGATGTCATAATGCTGGAGCAACAGGGTGTCACGGTCGAAAAGGCGATTCTCGAAATGGCGCAGTTTCTCCACATCTTCCTTCGCCGTCAGCTCGTCCTTATCATAGTCACGCTGGCTTGCATCCTCGTTGATGCGAGCCGAGATAAAGAAGTTTGGCGTGATGCTGTAGCCATCCGTATCCTCATCACGATAGATGAGATAATCCTTGCCCAGTCCCTTTCGCTTTCCGTTCTCATCTACCTTGTCTTCCAGGAAGAGCGACAGGTTGTGCTGTATCACGTTCCTGGCATACGTATATTGCTTATACACAGAATATTTCTGCATATCTGCGCCGATGTTGTAATACTTCGAGTCGCCGATATAGTAGATGCGGTCTTGGTTGATGAGTCCTTGGTAAGCATAGATATGGTCCACCCGCTTGCCATCCTCCTGAGCCTTCAGGTCGCCATCAGCCAAGCCCTTGTCAGAGAGCAACTCATCCACCATCGCCTCGAACACCACATGATAGTCGGTCACCATCAGGTAGTCCTGATAGAGCGAACCACTATGAATCTTACTCATCCGCTCGAAGAAATCATTGCAGATAGTCCATAGCAGCAAGTCCTTGTCGGAGAAATACTTGTAACGTATCTCCTTCATGCGTATGATGCCATAGTAGTCGAGATAGTTTTCAAACTCCACCTCAGGAATCAGATTGAAGTGATAGTTTATCTTGATGTCGAAGCCATATTTTCGCTTCATATAGTCGAGGATGGAATAGAAGATGACCAGTAATTCCTCGTCATAGTTCACCATCTTGCGCTTGTTGACAGGGTTCAGATACACAGGCGTTTCCTGGCCGTAAGCCTGACAATGCGAGATGGTCTTCGTCCAGTTCACCTTGTTCATGCCCCGATGCATGTTCTTCACCACGAAGGTCAGGTAGTCCTGGTTCTCCTCATTAAACCTTACCAGCGAGAGCATGATGTCGAGATAAGTATTCGACACCTCATCACCCTGCGGAGTAACGCCGCTGATGTCCTTAGCCATAACGATGCCCGACTCAGGGTTAAGCCTGACAAACTCCCTGAGCCCCCGATAAAGCCAAACCGTAAACTCATACAGGAACTGGTAATCCGCCTGTCCCTGCTGCCTGTCTTTCAGCATCTCGTCCACCTCCAC
>CAVCRI010000347.1:0-2252 GCA_963604545.1 Lachnospiraceae bacterium
GCCATTGCCAACCTCTACGTCGATAGCGTGGATGAGAACAAGCTCGTGGAGGATGCCATCCGTGGAATGCTCGAAAAGCTCGACCCTCATTCCTCTTACACCACAGCCAAGGAAACGCAGTCGATGAATGAGCCTTTGAACGGTTCGTTCGATGGCATTGGCGTGCAATTCAATATGGTGGACGACACGCTCTTGGTCATTCAGCCCGTGGTGAACGGTCCGTCCGAGAAGGTGGGAATCATCGCAGGCGACCGCATCGTGGCGGTGAACGACACCGCCATTGCGGGTGTCAAGATGAGCAAGGAAGACATCATGAAGCGCCTGCGTGGTCCTAAGGGCACGGTGGTGAAGCTTACCATCGTGAGAAAAGGCATCAAGGAGAAGTTGACCTTCAAGGTGAAGCGCGACAAGATTCCTGTCACCACGATGGACGCTGCCTACATGATTCGTCCGGGCATCGGATACATCCGCTTGGGCAGCTTCGGAATGACCAGCCACAAGGAGGTGACCGAGGCGATGGATTCGCTCAAGAAGAAGGGAATGAAAGACCTTATCTTTGACCTAGAGGACAATGGAGGCGGATACCTACAGACGGCGGCTCAGATAGCCAACGAGTTCTTGGAGAAAGGCGACCTCATCGTCTACACCAACGGCAGGACAGCTCCTCGTCAGGAGTTTCGTGCTGAGGCAAATGGCAAGTGGCGCAAGGGGAAGCTCGTGGTGCTCACCAATGAGTTTTCTGCCTCTGCCGCAGAGATTGTCTCTGGTGCCATCCAAGACCAAGACCGTGGCGTGGTGGTAGGTCGCCGTACCTTTGGTAAGGGATTGGTGCAGCGTCCGTTGACCTTCGATGATGGCAGTGAGATTCGCCTCACCATCGCCCACTACTATACGCCTAGCGGCAGATGCATCCAGAAGCCTTACAAGAAGGGCGACCGCTTGGACTATGCGATGGATCTCGACAATCGCTATAAGCATGGCGAGTTTACCAACCAAGACAGCATCCACCTCGCCGATAGCTTGAAGTATTATACTTTGAGAAAGCATCGTGTGGTTTACGGTGGCGGTGGCATTATGCCAGATTATTTCGTGCCTCTCGACACAACCAAGTACACCAAGATGCACCGTCAGTTGGCAGCCAAGAGCATCGTCATCAACCAGAGCTTGAAATTCATCGACGCTCACCGCAAGGAGCTGAAGGCGCAATACAAGGACTTCGATAAGTTCTTGGCAAGCTACGAGGTTCCTGCTTCGCTCGTGGATGGCATCATCGCCGATGGCAAGAAGGAGAAAATAGAGCCCAAGGACGAGGCAGAATTGGCTCAGACGAAGAAATACTTGTCCATCCAGCTGAAAGCCCTTGTAGCAAGAGATATTTGGGATATGAGCCAATACTTCCAGGTATGGAACGAGACCAACGAGATAGTGCAGCGAGCCGTGAAATTGCTTACTACAGGAAAATAACCCTACCTGTAAGATAGAATCGTGCTGAAACAAACTGTTAACTGTTACCGCTGTTAACGTTTGACGGGAAATATAAGGGTCGTGAGATGTCAAGCTTGATTCTCACGACCTTTTTCTTTTGCGTTCCAGTGTTTCGGTTCTTCCAATATTCCAAATCTTCCAATTAAAAAAATGGAATTTCATTTTCGCCTTCTTTTTCTTATATACTATATAAGTATTTAATAATTAATTAGTTATATATAATATATATAAGGGGGAGGAAGAATGGACACCCTCGAAAACTAATTGGAAGAACTGGAATTGGAAGATAATTGTAATCCGCTTCTCTCTAAAAGGCTTAGAATTCAGCAGTTTACGAAAGCTTGAGCCTGCCATCCTGGAATTCCTTTCCTCGTAATTTCCGAAAATCCCATATTATTTTCCTAGTTGGGAAAATATTTTTTCCTAGTTGGAAACATCAAAAAGCTATTTTTTCTCATGAAGCTGGTCCCATTTGAGATAAATTCCTGCAAGAATCGTTCCCGAAATGCTGTGCCAAGCGCAACTAATGGCGCAAGGAAGAACGGCAAGAGGCTGTGCTGCGAAGAAATTGCCAGCCAAGACGGTGGCAAGACCAGCGTTCTGCATGCCCACCTCGATGCTGATGGTACGCTTCTTGGCAGTGTTGAATCCTGCGCATCTGCCAGCGAGCCAACCGAGCAGGTAACCCAGAGTGTTGTGGCAGAAGACCACGGCAAAGGTCCAGAGGAAGAGCATCAAGCCACGAGCCACGAGGTCGTCGTGAACGG
>CAVCRI010000348.1:0-2126 GCA_963604545.1 Lachnospiraceae bacterium
TTGAAATATCCAGCGATGGCGATGATGACATAGAGTCCGTAGAGACCAGCCTTGAATGGGATGCCTTTGCCAATGTAGAGGTAGAAGCATACCGCATCCACAACAATCCAGAAGAACCATTGCTCGATGTATTTACGAGCCAGTGCCCACAAGCCCACAAAGCTCAAGGCATTGGTGAATCCATCCAGCACTGGTACCGTGGAGTTGGTGAAGGTTACCAATATATAATAGGTGATGCCCCAGGCTGCGAAGAAGAACATAAGGGTCGGCAGGTAGAGCTTCTTCCGCATGTGAGTAATGGGAAGTTCCTCCTCTGCCTTCTGGTCGTGCTTCTTGCCAAACTTCCATACGGCATAACCATAGATGGCAGCCACAGTATAGTAAACCGCCATGCCTGCATCGCCATAAAGACCGTGACTCCAGTAGAGCCATACATCGAGTGCCGGCATCAATATGCCCACTAGCCACAGGTAGATACTGGCACGGTACTCCAGCAAGATGTAAATCAAGCCGAGTACCGTGGTGATAATATCTAAACCATGTGATGTGATGAAATCCATCATGATGTCTTAGTCGTTTGGTATCTTATGTTAGAACTTCAATGTCAAGTGAGCCATCCATGTGTTGTCAGCCATTGGGATGTAGCTGATGGCACTCAGGCGATGGTCCTTGGTGTAACCTGCGCTCTCGCTGACTGCGTTGTACCATACGAAGCCGCTGGCTGCATAGTGACGGTTGAAGATATTGTTAATATCGAAACCGATGGTTACCTGCTTGATGCCAAGAGCCTTGGTTACCTTAGCAGTGTAGTTGAGGCTCAAGTCGCTCTGTGAGTAGCATGGCAGTGAGCGGTCCTTGCTCTCTGAGTTGTCAAGATACTGGCTGCTGACGAAGTTGGTGTGCCAGGTGGCAGAGAAACCAGCGTAGTGCAAGTCGATGAAACCATTCAGGATAGCTGATGGTGAGTAAGACAAGGTTGAGTTGTCGTAGTGAACTTTCAGGGTTCCGTTGTCCCAGTCGTCTACGTACTCATCGAAATCCTTGATCTTGTTCTTGCTCAATGCAGCGTTTCCTTCCAAAGACAACCAAGACAATGGCGCCCAACCTGCTGTCAACTCAACGCCCATACGATAAGAATCCTTCACGTTGGTGGTCAATGCCTCGCCAATGTCGCTCAACTGACCTGTCTGAACCAACTGGTTGTCGTAGCCCATATAGTAGAAGTTAGCACCTGCATGCCAGTTGCTGCCCTGATACTGATAGCCAAACTCAACGTCGAGCAACTTCTCCTGTTTAGGGAATGGATAGTTGTAATTGTCGGTGTAGTTGTTGCGCTCTGGCTCACGGTTGCTGTAGGCAACGGAAGCGTATGCCTTGTGACCATTGTTGGTATAGCTGATACCAGCCTTAGGGTTGAAGAAGTTGTACTTCTCATTGATGTTCAACTCCTGGTTCTTGTAAGTACCATCTTCCTGAGCTACGAACTTATCGTTGATACCGTCGGTCTTGTATTCCACACGGCGATACTGCAAGTCGGCGAATACGTTCCAATAGTCAGCGAAGCGATAGTTAGCCTTGATGAAGGCACTATAGTCATACTTGTGAGCGTCAGAATCGTAGTACTTGTACTGACCGTTGTTGCCGAAGAACTTCTTCTCTGCATCCTGGTTGGCGATGTATGTGAGGTAGCCCCAGTGGTTGCCACGAAACTGCTGGAGGTTCAGACCACCGATTACATCCCAGTGCTCATCCTTGTAGTTGGTGTTGTATACGATGCCGTATGTATGCTGTGTCAAACCCTTCTTGCGGATGAAGTCAGAACGCTTTGCGTCAGGGTAAGTGAGACCAAACTTAGAGAACTTGGCGTTGTTCTTGAACTCCTTGTAATAGCCATAACCGTATGTATAGTGTACGGCGAGGTTGTGAGTCCAGTGGTTGGATGGAGTCCATACGGCAGAGAGGATGTTGTGGTTCTGATAGAAATTATCTGTGGTCTTATCCCAGAGGCTACCATCACGCATGGTATAAGGAGTAACCACGTAGTCGCCCTTACCGTTGCGAGTCAAACTTCCTGTCAATACATTCCACTTGCCAAGTCCTGCCTCATACATATCCTTATAGGTGCG
>CAVCRI010000349.1:0-2025 GCA_963604545.1 Lachnospiraceae bacterium
CCTCGAAATGCCGATAAACACTGGGGATTCCAGCGAAAGGTGAAGGGTGAAGGGTGTTTTCTCGTTTTGAAAATCTTAAAGTTGTCTATGGTATATGTAATCTCATCATTGTCATTGTAGAAACATTGACAACCGCTCCAGACAGTCTGCACCAACTCGTTTGTCGCAAACTTTGGCTCTTGTGTAGAGTCATCTTTGCTGCATGAGATAAACTAAAGAGGTCTTCATATGACCTAAAGGTCACACGAAGACCTCTTTAGTTTCACTATTTGTGTGTCGTTGCTAGTACAACTTGCCGTTATATATAATAAGGTGAAGAAGACTAGTGAAGTTAAGATACTGTTTTTCTTCATAGGTCTATGTTGTCTAAATATCATTTACCCCTTCCTCCCGAAGTCGGCAGGTATTTCTCCCCACTTCTTCGTCTCCCACTTGAAGATAGGGGTGGTGACGTTGTGCGTGCGAAGCCAATTCTCGGCTCGGGCGATAATCTGATAGAGCTGCTCGGTCTTGGCATTGCGCTCCAGCTTGGTCTTGCATTGCTTCTTCTGTACCCAGAGCTGGGCGTTCACGCTGTCGCTATAGATTACCTTGTCGGTGATGCCCTTTTGTTGCATCAGTGCCAAGGCATGGACGATGGCAAGGAACTCGCCGATATTGTTGGTGCCGTGGACAGGACCATAGTGGAAAACCTGTGCGCCCGTCTGTAGGTCGATGCACTGGTATTCCATCGGACCAGGATTGCCCGAGCAGGCTGCATCCACAGCCCAGGCATTCGCCATTACTTCATTGGGCAAGGGCAATACGGTATCGTTTCTCCATGAAGGAGGATTAACTGGCATATTTGTCATATCGTTCTTTCTTTATACCTTATTATATATAGGGACATTCATACCTTCATATAAGTAAGGACATTGGGTTATAAAAAGCAAATGAGCAATCCCCAAAGTCTGGCTCTGGGGCTGCTCATTATTTGTCAATAGTCAATATTTATTCTTAAAATTGTAGGTTATTATATCTTGTGTATAACTTACATTCTCTCTGGAACCTCGATGCCGAGCAATGCCATACCGTTCTTCAATATCTTGGCGATATTGGCAGCAAGTACCAAACGAGTGGTCTTCTCTGCCTCGCTCTCTGCATTCAAGATGCTGTAGTCGTGATAGAACTGGTTGAACTCCTTGGTCAACTCGTAGCAGTAGTTGGCGATGCCAGCAGGGTTGTAGTTGTTGCCTGCGTCAGATACAGCTGTGGCAAAGTCGTTCATCTTCTGGATGAGGTCTATCTCCTTCTCATTGATAGGAGCGTCGGCACCCAACTGTGCAGGAATCTCGATGCCTTCGGCTGCTGCCTTGCGCATGATGCTGCGGATACGAGCGTAGGTATACTGGATGAATGGACCAGTGTTGCCATTGAAGTCGATACTCTCCTCTGGGTTGAAGAGCATGTTCTTGCGAGCATCCACCTTCAGAATGAAGTACTTCAAGGCACCGAGACCTACGATGCGTGCAATCTCCTGACGCTCCTCTTCGTTCATGTCCTTGAACTTGCCGAGCTCATCAGATGTCTTGCGGGCATCCTTAATCATCTCTGCCATCAAGTCGTCGGCATCCACTACAGTTCCCTCGCGGCTCTTCATCTTACCGTTAGGCAACTCCACCATACCGTAAGAGAAGTGAACCAAGTCCTTACCCCACTTGAAGCCGAGACGGTCGAGCAAGATGGAGAGTACCTGGAAGTGGTAGTTCTGCTCATTACCAACGACGTAAATCATCTTGTCGATAGGGAAATCCTTGAAACGGAGGTCGGCAGTACCGATGTCCTGAGTCATATAGACAGAAGTGCCGTCAGAACGGAGCAAAAGCTTTTGGTCAAGCCCCTCATTGGTGAGGTCAGCCCAAACGGAGTTGTCGTCCTTGCGGAAGAAGAGACCTTTCTCCAAGCCTTCCTCTACTTTCTTCTTACCCTCAAGGTAAGTGTTTGACTCATAATATATCTTGTCGAAGCCTACGCCCATCATCTTGT
>CAVCRI010000350.1:0-2025 GCA_963604545.1 Lachnospiraceae bacterium
TGCGATACTCCTTCAAGGCTGGCTCAAAGCTAACGAACTCATCGTCCTCTGTGCGATCATACAGAATACGGATGGTCGTAGCATCTACATACTCGATAACACCCTCGCCCTCAGCGGTAATCATCGTACGAGAATCTTCACATACTTGCTTCTCAAGACCAGTACCTACGATTGGCGCATCATTGTGAAGCAAAGGCACAGCCTGGCGCATCATGTTACATCCCATCAACGCACGGTGACCGTCATCATGCTCCAAGAATGGAATCAAACCTGCTGAAACAGAAGCAATCTGTTGTGGAGAAACATCCACATAGTCAACTTGGTCTGGCGCAACAACAGGGTAATCAGCATCCTGGCGGCACTTAACGACATCACGGATAAAAGAACCATCCTCTGTCAAAGGTGCATTACCCTGACCGATAATCTTAGCCTCCTCATCCTCAGCCGTCAAGTATACGACATCATCATTGTTCATATCAACCTTACTATCGCTTACCTTACGATAAGGAGTGACGATGAAGCCGAGGTCATTAATCTTTGCATACATACAGAGAGAAGAGATCAAACCAATGTTAGGACCTTCAGGACTCTCAATAGGGCAAAGACGACCATAGTGCGTATAGTGTACATCTCGAACCTCAAAACCAGCACGCTCACGAGACAAGCCACCAGGACCGAGGGCAGAAAGACGACGCTTATGAGTTACCTCCGCCAATGGGTTGGTCTGGTCCATGAACTGAGACAATGGGTTAGTACCAAAGAAAGAATTGATTACGCTAGAGATAGTCTTGGCGTTAATCAAGTCTGTTGGTGTGAAGACCTCATTGTCGCGAACGTTCATGCGCTCACGGATAGTACGGCTCATACGAGCCAAACCGATAGAGAATTGATTGGCCAACTGCTCACCTACGGTACGAACACGGCGGTTAGACAAGTGGTCAATATCATCAACGGTAGCACTAGAGTTGATGAGCTGAATCAAATATTTGATAATCTCGATGATATCGTCCTTTGTCAAGACGCGGACATCCATATCAGTATCAAGACCTAATTTCTTATTAATACGGTAGCGACCTACCTCACCCAAGTCGTAACGTTTGTCAGAGAAGAACAAGTTCTGGAAGACCTCACGAGCACTTGCATCATCGGCAGGGTCTGCATTACGCAACTGACGATAGATGTAAGTAACAGCCTCCTTCTCAGAGTTACTTGGGTCCTTAGCCAAAGTATTGAAGATGATGGCAAACTTGCTGGCAGCCTCCTCATCCTTGTGGAGAAGGACAGTAGCAGCACCACTCTCAACGATTTCCTCAATATTGTCGGCAGTCAGCTCAGTCTCACGCTCCATGATAACCTCGTTACGCTCGATGGAAACAACCTCACCGGTATCCTCATCCACGAAGTCCTCATTCCAACTCTTCAAGACACGAGCAGCTAATTTACGACCGATAGCAGCCTTCATGTTCTTCTTGTTCACCTTCACCTCCTCAGCGAGGTCGAAGATCTGAAGGATGTCCTTATCCTGCTCATAACCGATGGCACGAAGCAAGGTAGTAACAGGCAACTTCTTCTTACGGTCGATGTAGGCATACATCACATTGTTGATGTCGGTAGCGAACTCAATCCAAGAGCCCTTAAAAGGAATGATACGAGCAGAATAAAGCACGGTACCATTGGCATGAACACCCTGACCGAAGAATACGCCAGGAGAACGGTGCAACTGAGAAACGACAACGCGCTCAGCACCATTGATCACGAATGTACCGTTGGCAGTCATGTAAGGGATGGTACCCAAGAACACATCCTGGATAAATGTTCCAAAGTCCTCATGGTCAGGATCAGTACAGTACAGCTTCATCTTAGCCTTCAAAGGTACGCTATAGGTAAGACCGCGCTCCAAACACTCATCAATGGTGTAACGAGGAGGGTCAATATAGTAGTCCAAGAACTCAAGAACGAAATTATTACGAGTGTCGGTGATAGGGAAGTTCTCTGAGAACACCTTATACAAACCGTCATTCTTGC